>DAOMWV010000016.1:0-27217 GCA_035436725.1 Hyphomicrobiaceae bacterium | reverse complement strand
AGCCAACAGCGTGGTCGGCACGACCACCGCGACCTGCTTGCCGTCGAGCGCCGTCGCAAAAGCCGCGCGCAGGGCTACCTCGGTCTTGCCGAAGCCGACGTCGCCGCAGATCAGGCGATCCATCGGACGACCGTTTTCCAGGTCCTTCAGCGTGGCATTGATGGCATTGAGCTGGTCTTCCGTTTCCTCGTAAGGAAACCGTGCCACGAACTCGTCGTAGGCGCCCGTCGGCGCTGCCAGCACGGGCGCCTCCTTGACCTGCCTGAGTGCCGCGATCTTGATGAGCTCTGATGCGATCTCGCGGAGCCGTTGCTTGAGTTTCGCCTTGCGCGACTGCCAGGAGGCGCCGCCGAGCTTGTCGAGCTGCGCCTCGGTGCCATCGGAACCGTAGCGCGACAGCAGCTCGATATTCTCGACCGGCAGGAACAGTTTGTCTCCGCCGGCATATGCGATCTCGAGACAGTCGTGCGGTGCGCCGAGCGCCGTGATCGTCTTCAGCCCGTCGAACCGCCCGATTCCGTGATCCGCATGCACGACGAGATCGCCGACCGACATCGCCGTCGCCTCGGTGATGACGTCCGCCGCCTTCCGCGCCCGCCGCCGCGGCCTGACGAGGCGATCGCCGAGAATGTCCTGTTCGCCGATCACCACGAGATCAGGCGTCTCGAAGCCCTGCTCCAGTCCGAGGACCGCGAGCCCGACCGCCGTCGGAGGCAGTGATAGCGCTTGTTCGAGGCTTTCGACGCGCACGAGGTCCTTTGCGTCGATGCCGTGATCACGCAGCAGCGCGAAAAGCCGCTCGCGCGCACCCGTACTCCAGCCCGCCACGAGCACGCGCTTGCCCTGCGCCTGCTGTTGGCGAACGTGCAGCCGCACCGCATCGAACAGGTTCGCGCCCTCTTGCGCTGCGACACGCTCGGCCGCGAAGTTGCGTCCGACCTTGCCGCCGAACGATGTGGTGCGCCCGCTCTGCGCGGCATTGTCGCTCTCGAATGGCGTGATTTTCTGGATCGTCCGACCTTTGAGCGCGGCCGCCCAGTCGCTCCCGACGAGGAACATCGACGTTGGCGGCACCGGCTTGTACGGATCGGCGTTGAAGGTCTTCATCTCGCGTGCATCCACGCGCGCCTGATAGTGCTCCTCGATCAGCGCTTGCCGGTCCCGTATCGCCTGCTCTGTCAGGTGGTCGAAACTGACGGGAGCGTCCCCGATATAGTCGAAAAGCGTCTCGAGCTTTTCGTGGAACAGCGGCAGCCAGTGTTCCTGACCGGGGTAGCGGCCGCCCGCACTGATTGCGGCATAGAGTGGATCGCCGTCCGAGGCCGGACCGAACATCGCGACATAGGATCGCCGGAATTGCGACAGCGTTTCCTCGCCGAACGCGATCTCGCTCATCGGCATGAGTACGAATTTCTGGATCGTCTTTTGCGTGCGCTGCGTTTCCGGGTCGAAACCGCGAATGCTTTCGAGCGTATCGCCGAAGAAATCGAGCCTGACCGGCGTCTGCCGTCCCGGCGGATAGAGATCGACGATCCCGCCGCGTGCGGCGAACTCGCCGGGCTCCATCACGACGCCGGTTCTCTGATAGCCCGCGAGCGCGAGTCGTGTCAGCAGGCGGTTCATGTCGACGCGCTGGCCCGGCGCCAGCGCCCGCATGGCGTTACGCACGAACGACTGTGGCGGCACGCGCTGCAGGATCGCGTTGACCGTGGTTATCAGAACGGTCGGGTCCTTGCGTGTCGTCGTCAGCGCAAGTCGCGAAAGCGTGGTGATGCGGCGTGCGACGATATCGGGGCTTGGCCCGATGCGATCATAGGGAACCGTCTCCCATGCCGGAAACAGCAGCGTCTTGACCTGCGGCGCGAAGAACTGCAGCCCGGCCGCAAGCGCCTCCAGTCTCCGGTCGTCCCTGACGACGTGGACGACGAGTGGCGCGATGCCCGTGCGCGCTGCCTCCGCAAGTGCGAGCCGTCCGATCACCAGGGCATCGTGGCCCTCGGGTACCCCGGCCAGGATGTGCTCCTGCCCGCCCCCGCGCATCTCGATCCTCTGCGCTTCGTTCATGCGGTTGCCCGCGGACTGAGGTCGTGGAACGCGCTCATCTCGGCGACGAGCGGTCCGATGTCGCGGTCGGCGACGAGGGTCGGATCGACGATCCAGGACTGGAGATCCGGATCCGGAACGGCGAGCAGGATTTCAAAGAGCGCGAGCTGACCTTCGTCCATGGCATCGAGGCGCGCGTCGGCGAACTTGCCGACCAGCCAATCCATCTCCTTGGTGCCGCGATAGTGCGCACGATAGGAGGCGCGGCGTTTGCGTTGCTCGATGGAGCGCGCATCAGCTGTCGGAGTGCTCATGTTCGGGTCCGGACGCTCGGCCATTTCGGCCTGGGTTGTTCAAATGACCAATCGCCCGGAAGCGGCTTTACCCCGGGGCCTTGGTACAGAAGGTGTGGCGGCCGGACTGGATTGTGGATGGATCGCGTCGATCTACCGCCCCGGGCACCGGGGTGTGATATATCCGAACCTGACGAGCCGACAAGGCCTTGCGTTGAGCGGCATGTCCTGCGACCGGGAATGGCCTGAAATCTGCTGAAGTCGCCCAGAATCGCCTGAAATCGAAAGAGCCGTATGCGTCCGGCTGAGTTGTCCCCGCTGTTTGCATCGGCCCGCAGTCTGACGGGCGTGGGCCCGCGCGTCGAGGAAATGCTGCGCAAGGCCGTTCGACTGCCACCCGGTGTAACGGAAACGCGCGTGGTCGACCTGCTCTGGCACACGCCGACGGGGATCGTCGACCGGCGCTCGGCACCGACTATTGCATCGGCGGTACCCGGCACGATCGTCACACTCGAAGTCCGCGTTCTTCGCCACCGCCCGAGCCCGCGCGGCAACACGCGGGCGCCGTACAAGGTCCAGGTCGAGGACGACAGTGGCCGCCTCGATATCGTCTTCTTCCATGCCGAGCGCCGGTTCGTGGAGGCGCAATTGCCGGTTGGCGAGACCCGTTTCGTTTCCGGTCGCATCGAGCGCTACAACGACAACACGCAGATGACGCATCCCGATTACATCGTCGCCCCCGACAAGCGCGACGATCTGCCGATGCTCGAACCTGTCTACCCGCTTACCGCCGGTCTGTCCGGCAAGGTCCTGTCGAAGATCTGCCGACGCGCTGTCGAGCGCTTGCCGCGTCTGCCCGAATGGCAGGATCCGGCGTGGATGAAATCGCAAGCATGGCCGGCATTCCACGATGCCGTCGTGGCACTGCACAAGCCGCAGGATGCCGGTGACGTCTCCAATGGATCACCATTTTGGCAGCGGCTGGCCTACGACGAGCTTCTGGCGGGCCAGCTTGCTCTCGGTCTCGTTCGCCAGAAGCAGAAGGTCCAGCCCGGCCGGCGCGTAAGCGGAGACGGTCGCATCCGCGCCCGTATCGCGGATGCGTTGCCGTTCGCGCTCACCGGAGCACAGCGCCGCGCCCTGGCCGACATCGCAGCCGACATGAACGCGCCACATCGCATGCTGCGCCTGCTTCAGGGCGACGTCGGTTCCGGCAAGACGGTCGTCGCCCTGATGACGATGGCCATGGCGGTCGAGGCGGGCGGACAGGCGGCTCTGATGGCACCGACCGAAGTGCTTGCCCGCCAGCACGTCGAGACCATCGCGCCTCTGGCGGAGAAGGCCGGTCTTCGCCTCGCGATCCTCACCGGCCGGGAGAAGGGCAAGGCCCGGGAACTCGTTCTCCGGCATCTTGCCGCGGGCGAAATCGACATCGTCATCGGCACTCACGCCCTGTTTCAGCCGGATGTGCACTTCCACGACCTCGGCGTCGCCGTCATCGACGAGCAGCACCGCTTCGGCGTCCATCAGCGCCTCGCGCTGCAATCCAAGGGTCGCGATGGCGGCGCCAACGTGCTCGTCATGACCGCCACGCCGATTCCGCGCACGCTCCTCATGACGCATTACGGCGATCTCGAAGTCTCGAAACTCGACGAGAAGCCGCCCGGACGCAAACCCGTCAAGACCACCATGCCGCCCCTGGAGCGTCTCAACGACGTCATCGAGGCACTTCAGCGTGCGGTCGCCGCAGGTGCCCAGATCTACTGGGTCTGCCCCCTGATCGAAAGCTCGGAAGTATCCGACCTCGCTGCCGCCGAGGAGCGCGCCGCACACCTGCGCCAGACGTTCGGAGATGCCGTTGGTTTGCTCCACGGCGCCATGGCGTCAGCGGACAAGGATGCGGTGATGGCGGATTTTGCGGCCGACCGTCTCAAGATCCTCGTCGCGACCACCGTGATCGAGGTCGGCGTCAACGTGCCGAACGCCACGATCATGGTCATCGAGCACGCCGAGCGCTTCGGCCTCGCTCAATTGCATCAGTTGCGCGGTCGCGTCGGCCGCAGCGACCGCCAGTCCTACTGCATGTTGCTGCACAAGGCGCCTCTCGGCGCCACTGCGGGCGAACGTCTCAGGATGATGTGCGAGACCGAAGATGGCTTCGCCATCGCCGAAAAGGATCTCGAACTGCGCGGCGGGGGCGAGGTGCTGGGAGCTCGGCAGTCGGGCATGCCGGAATTTCGCATAGCCTACGTGCCGAACCTGACGGAATTGCTTGCCGCTGCGCGTGACGACGCTGCCCTCGTCCTGTCCCGCGACGCCGATCTCGTCTCCGACCGCGGGCGTGCTCTCAGAACGTTGCTTTATCTTTTCGAATGCGACGAGGCTGTGCGCCTGTTTCGCGCCGCCTGATCTCTCAGGCCCCGCCCGCGCTGCCGGACCTGCGTCCTCGTCAAAGGCAACGGAACGTGGGCGATCCGCATTTGACGTAGCGGATCTCGTCCCAGGCGCAGCAGGGTTCGTCGGATTTGCAGACCCAGACCTTGGGCGTTCCGTCCGGGAACTTGTGCCGGCAGACTTTCTCGCCCTTCCCCGCTTTGACTTTGGTCTGGACCGGACCTGCCGACTTGGCCCCGGCTTTGGCGGCATCTTGAGCCGTGGCAAGTGACGGTAGCGCAAGGCTCGATGCGAAAACAATTGCCAGTATCGTCCGCATTGGGATCTCCAGGTGGCAGAGTGTCACGTATGACGCGACTGCTTATGCTCGATTATATCGCGTAGACGCTCGACGTTGAAGCGGTAGCCGTGCGCGCCTGCGGGTTCGAGCGCGCCGAGCGTCACCAGTCGTGTAAATGCGCGGCTGACCGCCTCTCGCGTCGCGCCCATCTTTTGCGCGAACTGTGTCTTGTTGGAGATTTCGATAACTGGTGAGCCACCGGCCGTCTTACCGTTGTCGCGTTCTGCAATCCGGAGTATCTCAGCTCCGATCCGGCTGCTGAGATCATGGGTACCGAGTGTGTACACCTGTCCGGTCAGGCCGCGGATCTGCTGGACGAAATGAAGCATCAGCTTCCGGTTCAATTCCGCGTCTCGGCCGACGAGACTGCGAAAATTCGACGCCGTCATGCGAGCCACGTGACAGGTCGTAACTGCTTCGACGCTTGCCGAGCGCTGCTGGTCGTCGATCGCCGACATCTCTCCAAAAAAATCTCCGCCTGCAAGTTCCCGCATCGGCATCAGTTTGCCGTCTGTGCTGTAGACGAGTACGCGAGCCTTTCCCGAAACCAGAAAGAAAACGTCATGTGTACGATCGCCGTGATGAACGACGGTGCTGCCGCCGGCGACCGTCATCCACGTGCACTGCCCGTCGATCAGCGCCAGGTCTAGCGGCGACAGATGCGCAAAAAGTCCAATTCGTTTGAGAGTTTGCTTCTTGCCCGGCACAGGCCACCCGCTCGCGTCGAGAACCCGGACTATCCAATCGAATAGCCCTGGAAATCACAATCGGAAAGTTCCCGCGAAACGCTCCGCTAGGGTGAAAATATTGAAAATTAACGAAAAATCTGACATTCCTTTAGGTGGCCCCGTGCCTCGGTCTGTGGGAAGCTGAACTCGAGGTGGGGTGGAGCCAGTTGCTATGGTGTGTCCGAATTGCAGGACGGGTCGACTGGACCAGTATGGGCGGTGTCCGGTTTGCAGCCCCCACGATCCGAGTTACCGGCGAGCATGTGCCAATTGCGGTTATGCCAATGACGCCAAGGCGCGCTTTTGCAGCGGCTGCGGCCGCCCTGTTATCACGCTTGCAGGTGCCGCGAAGATGGCGGCGGCACATGTTCACTCTCCGCTGCCGAGGTCGCTGGCGGCGCGTCTTGAACGCTTCGGCAGCGCCATGCTCGGTGAGCGTAAGCAAGCCACGATCCTTTTTGCGGATATCCGTGGCTCGACCGAGATGGTCGATCGTCTCGACGTCGAAGGCGCGCTGGCAGTGCTTGCGCCCCTGCTGAAAAGCATGATGGACTCGGTGCATCAGTACGATGGCTTCGTCAATCGCACCGTCGGCGACGGCATCATGGCACTCTTCGGTGCTCCGCTCGCCAACGAGGACCACGCCCTGCTCGCCTGCCAGGCCGCCGTCGCCTTGCGCACGAAGGTACGCGATGTCGCTGCCGGGATCGGCGAAAAGGTGGAACTCCGCATCGGTATTCATTCCGGCGAGGTCCTGATCCATTCCATCGGCAACGATCTGTCGATGAATTTCGATGCGATGGGGAAGGCCGTTCACATCGCCGCCCGCCTCGAGGCCAATGCTCCGCCCGGAACCATCATGATTTCGGCCGACACGCTGTCGCTGGCGCGCCACGGCGTCGAAGTGGTACCCTGCGGAAGTCTCTCGCTGAAGGGTATCGAAGAGCCGGTCGAAAGCTTCGAATTGACCCGCACGTTGCCATTGACGCGTTGGCAGACCCGCCGCACGGCCGGCCTCGCTCCACTTGTCGGTCGGCGTGGTGAACTTGCGACACTTGCCGAATGTGAGGCTGGCGCGCGCGCGGGCCGTCTGCAGTTCGTAGCGGTGACAGGCAATCCCGGCCTCGGAAAGTCGCGTCTCCTGCACGAGTTCGTCAGCGCGCTGCCACGCGACTGGGTTGTTCTCGAAGTTGCCGGCCAGCCAAGTCTCAGGAATTCGCCGCATGCCGCCCTTGCGACGATACTTCGTCTCATTCTGAACCTCGCCGTCGATGAAAGCGTCGATAGTGCCCGGCACAAGCTCACGGCCGTACTGCATCGCCTTGGGGCCGCCCAATCGAGCTTCGAGCCGTTGGCTGCGGTTGTACTCGGAGGCAAGGTCGTTCCCGCATGGCTGGCAGCCGATCCACAGGAGCAGAAGGCGCGTCTCAAGGCTGCTGTCTCGGATATTGCGTTGTGCCAGGCCCGTCTCGCACCGCTGTGCATCGTCGTCGAGGACCTCCAGTGGATCGATGAAGAGACCGCAACGCTGCTCGAGGCACTGCGTCCGGTGCTCGAAGGCTTTCCCGTACTGATCGTAACGTCGGAGCGGGAGCCCGGACTTCTGTCGGATCGGCTTCCGGTGACCCGGCGAGTGCGCCTCGACGGGCTGAGCGCCGCCGACAGCGAGCGACTGATCATCGAACTCATGGGCCCGCATCCGAGCCTTGCGCACCTCAAACAGCAGATCGTCGCCCGGAGCGAAGGCAACCCACTGTTCATCGAAGAACTGGTCCAGTCCCTGATCGATGCCGGCGAGGTGATCGGTGCGCCCGGCAGTTATGTCGCGACGAGTGTTATGCCGTCTCTTCATCTACCCGCGACCGTGCATGCGGTGCTCGCTGCCCGTGTCGACCGGCTGGAAGCGCGGCAGAAAGCTCTGCTGCAGGCCGCATCGGTGATCGGGGCGGAGTGGCCGTACTGGCTGCTCGCACGCGTCTTTGCACCCGAGCACGGTGGTCTCGAGGCAGATATCGAAAGCCTGAGAAGATCCGGCTTCCTTTTCCGAACGGCCTCCGGCCTCGAAGCGAAATACGCCTTCAAGCATGATCTCGCACGCGAAACCGTGTACGACATGATACCCCGGACCTATAAGAAGGAGTTACATGCGCGCGTGGTCGCGACGCTGGAGGCCGAATACAAGGACCGCCTCGACGATCAGGCGGATGCGCTCGCCTTCCACGCCGCGCGCGCCGAAATGTGGCAGAAGGCGGTGCCGTATCAGTTGCGGAGTGCGCGCCGCGCTGCACGCCGTGGCGCGAACCGGGATTGCATCGCCATCGTCGATCAGGCGCTGCATGCGTTGCAGTCCATCCCCGACAGCGACGATACCCGGCGCGCGAAGATCGATTTCCGGTTACTGGTGGTGACGGCATTCGAGCCGCTCGGGCTGCATGACCGGGCCCGTCAGAGCCTGATCGAGGCCCTGTCCATCGTGGAATCCCTGGACGACGAGCGTCGTGCCGCCGCGATCAGATGCCAGCTGGCACTTGCCTGGTGGCGGCGGGGCGAGCACGACAAGGCCCGTGCCTCGGCCGAAGTGGCTCTCCGGATAGCGAATGCGCTCGGCGATGGCCCACTGATTTTCGCGGCACGACACAATCTCGGCATCATCGCCCATCAGATCGGAACATACCGCGAAGCGGTCGAGCATCTCGAAACCTGCAATGCCATGATGAGCGCGCAGCATGACGAGCGGCGCTTCGGCTGGGCCGCGTATCCGAGCGTCATCCTGCGGACGTTCCTGTCCGATTGCCTTTTCGAACTGGGCCGTATCGACGAAGCCCGCACCATGGCTGATGCAGCGCACGACACCGCCGTGGCGTCCGGCCACACCTATTCGATCGTCCAGATCAACCAGGTCCGAGCCAGGATCCTGCTTGCGAGCGGTGACGTCTCAGGCGCAGTCGATCTCATGGCCGCGACCTGGAAGAGCGTAGTCGACAACGAGATGCTGCAGTTGTTCCCGATCATGGCGACACGCTACGGCGAGGCTCTCGTTCAGTCGGGTCGGCCGGCAGAGGCGCTCGCCGTTACGAGCCAGCCCGAAACATTTCCAGTGGGCGAGAAAAGCGACACGTATGGATGGGGCCAGCTCTATTGCGCGCAGTCGGCCGCCTTGCTTGCGCTCGGACGCGGCGAAGAAGCACGCAGGTACGCCGAGCGCAGCCTCCACTTCGCGCTGGAGCGGGGCGAGTCACCACAGGTCGGCTATGCGCACCGCATGCTCGCGCTCATCGATTCCGGGACGGCCGGCGCCGCCGACCGCAGTGCGCTGCACCGAGAGAAGGCCATGCGGATAGCCACGGCCTCCGGAATGGCGCAGTTGTCCGCATTGCTCGCCAAGGACGTCGCGCCTGAGGCCGGACAAGGCTGACCCCTTGCCCGTCGACATGACGTCATCGAGCGCCGCGGCCCGAAAGATTGGCGGCGATCGTTGCGAGGGCCGCGAGCCCTGGCAGGAAAAAGTATCCGCCACCATGCACGGACACGAACGGTGGGATGTCCTTGAGCCGGATGTTGAACGGGCGATGCTGGATCGTCATCTGCGTCTTGCCACGCGGCCGGTAGTGCGACAGTGGATCGACCTCTTCGGCAAGCCCCATGAAGCGCTCGTTGTTGATCCAGTTCTGCTGGATATGCTCGAACTGGCCGGCGATGTCCGCATTGAGCGCCATGAAGTACATGCCCGAATGACCGTTCGCGGCGATCAGCCGGCTGCGCCGTAAGATCCGGCGCAGTTTGCCGAGGCGCATCGCCGTACCGGGATCGGGGCCGAGACTGTCGCGTGGATTGGCTCGCCTGATGTGCGATCCGAGGGGGCACGCCAGCCCGTACCTGTCGTTCGGATGAAAAAGCGCGTCGTTGTCGAGTGTCCCCTGGCGCGGCATGGAACCGCGCTTCGCTTTAATCCCCGGCGCCTCGTTGGTGGAGGTCAGCATTTCGCCGTTGTGCCTTCGGCCGACCATGCGCTCCTTGACCCATGTGACATGGTCGCCGTGGTCAGTCCCGAAATGCGCTTTCGCCGCCTCACGAGCGAAGGAATCGAACGCATCGACGTTCTGATGCAGTTCGCGCAGGACGACATAGGTCCCGTTCCTTAGAAGTGGCGACAGGTCGCCGCCAATCGCGCCAGCGATCGCACCGCGCTCGTTTCGATAGCCGAGCAGGATCTCGCCCGTCCTGATCACCGATTGCTCGACCGCACGCCTGCCCAGATCGGACAATGCCTCGTGCTTGACGTCCGCGCGCCAGTCGCTTTCGAGAATGGGTTGTGAAATGCCGTCCTTGAAGCCGAACGGCTCGGGGCTGGTCTTGGCAAGTTTTCCCTGAAGCACAAGCCTCTCGGAAGTCTCCGACCGCCCTGTCGGTCGCATGCCGTGTCGCGTCAAATGATCGATCTCACCCGAAAGAAGTTCAGCGAGACGCTGCGGGCTGGTCGCGTAGAGGAGGAGTATGCCGTCGATGCGCTGCTCTCCCTCGTCCGAATCACGCCAGCGCCAGTGTTGCGGATCGTTCAGACCGGTATCACCGAGCACGACCGACCGCCGCGCCACCGAATCTCCGGAATTTCGTCTCGGTGCCATACCCTCACGAAACGCAGGCGCCATGGCGCGCATAGCATGCGTTCCGGACGTCAGCCGGTCGACGCCCTGCGCGGTGAGCAGGATGTTGAGCACGATTGGCGTACGCGCCAGCTTGCAGCGCACCTCTGCCTTATCTGCCGAAAAGGTCCCAGCGTCCGCCCGGGTGACGCGTGTCGTCACCGCCGAAAGCCAGCGACCGATTTCGTCATTGGAAGCGTCTGCAAATCTGAACGCCAGGAACGCAGAACAGGGATGATTGCCCAGGCCGAACCGAACCAGGACCTGAACGTCCCCCCAGTCGACACGCACGGCCTCGGCCCGAGTACCCTTAAAGATCCTGGAGAATGGCATCGCAGCGATCCATGGTGTTGTCTTCGAAGAGCCCGGATCTCAGCGCCGTGGCACGATTGACGGCGACGATATCGAGATCGGGGTAGGCGCCATACCAGACCAGCGTTTCGATCTGGCTGTGCCGCACGTAAGCCTTGAACGCAGGTTCGTTCTGCGCACCCTTCCAGAAGATGTAGTTGGTGCGCGGAAACTCGTACGCTGTCGTCGCGTCTTTGCCGTTGGATCGGACCTTGATGAAAGTATTCGTCCAGATGGCGTTGACGCCTTTCACCGCGCCCATGTCGACGAATTCGCTGAGATAGCTGTCCCAAGCCCCTGAATAGTGATCGAGAAACAGTAGCTGCCGGCCATTGTCGATCAGGACCCAGCGAGCCGACAGGATCGTCGGGATATCGCCGAGGCTGCCGCGGTTGAAGTAATAGCGCCCGAGCACGTCAATCACGTAAAGCGTGAGCCTGAGCCAGACGTAGTTCCACCACCCCGGCTTGAGATGCGTCAGGCTCACGAGCTGGTTCTGCCGCCTGTTGTTGCCCCAGTCCTCGCGCCGATAGGCCCCTTCGTTCTGATCCGCGCGCAGCAGCAGTTCGTCTGCAGGTCTGTAGTCCCCCGTTTGAATGCGGCGCTCGACGAATTCGAGAACGCCATGCCACACGAGCAGCCAGAAGATCGCACTCAATCCGGCAAGGACGACACAGGTCGCAATCAGGATCACGAGCCACGGCGGAATGACCGCGAGTACATTCGCGGAAATCAGCCTGCTCGCGAGATTTACGAGTGAAACTGCGAGTGCGCCGCCGGTCACGAAAAGTCCGATGCGCAGCGCATCGAGCTTGAGCTTGGAACTTCGCTCGTAAGCACCGATGTCGGCCAGGAACTGGTCACGGATGGATATTGTCGTTCGCTTGAAAAGGAGGATTGCGAAAACCGCTGCGATGGTGAGGAAGACGACCACATTGATGGACCAGTGCGAAGCTAGACTTTTCGGCTCGCAAAAGGTGTGCGGCCGCAGGAGCCAGGCGAGCGAAAGCACAAGAGTGTTGTAGTCACTCGCATTGCATGTTCTGCAGTCGGGAGTCTCGACAAGGGACGCGAGGAAAACCAGTACCGTCAGTGCGCTGGCGACGTATCGGATCGCACCGAGGAGGTTCGAGAACGCACTGTTGGTACGCGTCTGAGCGAACGGATTGACATAGAGCAGATTGCGGCCGTGCTGCAGCCAGCGGATCGCCAGAACCGTCAAGACCAGCAGCAGTGCCACAGGTGGGATCGGTAACAACGGATATGCGACGATGCGAGCGACGCGACGACAAAGAGTGTCCGCCTGTCCGTCGATCGGCGTGCATGCGGCTCTGATCGAACTGTAAATTTCAGTAAGGCCCGCATACGGCTGGGAAAAGAACGTGCCTTGTGTCAGCCAGTCGGCGAACGGCGCCAGAAGCAACACATAGAGCAGCCACCAGAGACCGGAAAGAACCGCAATCAGCGGCAGGAATCTGACGAAGGCCAGTGCGAGCCCGAATGTGATTTCCGGCGGCTCGCGATACCGATCCTCGGCCCACGCCAAAGTGGCATCCCGCCTTACTCCGACCGTCTGCAGGAGGGACTGGACGCCACCGATCGAGTTCGGCGTGGACGACAACCCATTGGACACCGAAACGGCCTCTTTGGAAGCACAGGTTTTCAGACGCTTCCGCAATTCCGCTTCGCGCTTGATCTGCGACACCGTCCGGCCCGGCGCGCCGCGAAACATCAGTTGCGCTCCGAGGTCGTGCGCGATGAGATAGGCGGAGATCGCGGCCGGCAGTGTTGGTCCTGTCGCAGGATAGCCGCGACAGTTGCTGAAAATCGCATCGAGGCCTTCAGTGGCGATCCTGACGAGGTCGTTGACGAAGGCGTCTCTCGCCCCGTCGAACGTCGCTTCGAATACAAGTCGTGCCGGCTTCGCATCCTCGTCGTCGAGAATGACGAAGCTTGCGAAATGAAGCCCTTCCAGCAGGTGGAACGGCATCTTGGGTTTGCAGGTCAACGTCCCGTCAATGGCGTGGTAGTCCGGATCGATCTCGGCTTTGAGATACGCCTTGAGCTCAACGGCCCGACCGTCGCGAATGGGAACAATGACCGTAAGGCAATTGGGTCCCATCGATCAGCCCCCCGCGTCAGGAGTGACGGTCAGAACCAGATGCCTGACTGCCGCAGCCTCGTAAATCGGCCGGCCCGCCCTGCCGACCGACCGATCGAGTGTCCCCGCCTGAAGCACGAGTCGCACGATCTCGCACGTAACGATCCGTGCAACGTACGTTCCGAAACAGTAACGCGGCCCAAATCCGAAATGCAGATAGCTCGCTCCCGGACGAAGCCCCTCGCTGTTGTCGAGAAAACTGCCGGGCACCCTGAAGACGGCTGGATCGAACATTCCCGACACGAGGCCGACCTTGACCGCCGATCCCCCCTTTATCGTGCGCTCGAAAGCCGAACCTTCACCGAGCACGACGTCACGCGGGCAATGCCTAACAAGCAGTGGCAGCATCGGACGGAAGCGCAACGCCTCGAGCAGATGCTGCTCGAAAATACCTCGGCTGTTTGTTTCGAAAGCATGTTGCGCGCCTGTTCCGGGAGCGAGCGAAGGGAAATTGCGATTTCCGAGGTCTACGTCGGCACTGAGTGCTGTCGCGGCGCGTCGCGTTTTCGTCATGGCCTCGCCGTCAGCCAGCAGCCTGTCGACGATATGCACCGAGGCGCGGACCATCGTGCCGGCGGCAGTCGCGAGCAGCCCCGTTAGAAACCGCCGGATCCAGTCCGGGGTGAACCACGGAGGCTCGCCTCCTGCGGCGAACCGCAACGCCATGCGCTCGAGTACCGTGTTCTCTGGTCCAGGTTTCAGATCTCCCCGGCGCGCTCGCTCGATCGCTTGTGTCACCTCGCTGCCGATATGAAGTGTCAGCACCGCGATAGCCTCGTCCGTTCTGGTGCGGATGTCGGAGTCGGGCGGCGCCTGCGCCATGATGTGGGACGACAGGAGCCGGAGCGCCTGTTTCATGTCCTCGGCGCGTCCGTTGAGAGGCCGGACGCCGAAATACCTTTCGATGACGGCGAGGACGGCAGGCTCGGCGTATTCTGCCGCAAAGTCGAGGCGGAACGCCTCGCCCCCGAGAGACTCGGACTGGAGGCTTTTGACACAGCTTTCGTGCACGATGGCGTCGATGCGGCCCGGATCGGTGTTGCAGGCGAAGGATCGCAATATGTTCCGGTCGCGTTGGTGGACTTCAGACCAGTCTGTGGTCAACAGGAATGGCCCCCACGGCATTCCCGGTTGAAGCGCGTCGTGCACCGTGAAGTCGGCGGTGCGGCTCAGAACTTCGGTAACGTGAGCGTGGCTCGTGACATAATAGTCCCCCAACAGGATCGCGATCGGCCGAACGCGGCGCAGGGTTCCCAAAATCAGGCGCGACAGGATCGGCGAATTCAGAAACGCGACGGTGAACCGATAAGCAAACATGCCAACTGCCAGACGCAGGGCGCGTGTCAGGCTCGACCACCAACTGACAAACTCCGGCCGGCTCTGGACTCGGCGGTGGCTTCGGTGGTCGGGCGGGGGCGGTGAGACGGGTGCGTGCATCAAAAAAGGCGTCAAAAAAGGGTCGCAAGAACTGGATGATGGTGCGATCAGGTGCGACACCGTGTCAAGGAGGGGCATATGCTTTGCCCCGCCCGGGCAACCGGTCTGCGGGTGTCGCATACGGTTTTGTGAGGCTACGTTTTCGGCATTGCACTATGCTGGATGACGTTCTGAACGACAGAGAAAGGTACGCCCGATGTCGGCTGCAAATCCAACGGTCCTGACGACCGCGGACCTCGCCGCAATGATCCCGTCCGGGGCGAAGATCGCCGTCCCGCCGGATTACTCCGGCTGTGCGATGGCTCTCGTCAAACACCTGATGCGCCGTCCGGTGCGCGACCTGCATGTCGTGGCGGTTCCGCAAGCCGGCTTTCAGGTCGACCAGTTGATCGGCGCGGGATGTGTCGCGCGCGTCGAAGCCGCAGCGGTCACGCTCGGGGAATACGGCCTCGCACCACGCTTCACCGCCGCGATCCGTGCCGGAACGATCGAGATGTGGGACGCCACCTGCCCGGCGATCCAGTCGGCGCTGCAGGCGTCTGAGAAGGGCATTCCGTTCATGCCGCATCGCGGCATCATCGGGTCCGATCTGCTCAAGGTCCGGCCCGACTGGCTCGTGATCGACAATCCGTTTGCCGAACGCGGCCGTCGTGATCCGATCGTCCTGCTTCCGGCCATCCGGCCGGATTTCGCCGTGTTCCACGCGGTCAAGGCCGATCGGAACGGCAACGTATGGATCGGGATTCGCCGCGAACTGATGCTGATGGCGCACGCCTCGACAGAAACCATCGTCACCGTCGAGGAGATCGTGGACACAGATTTCCTGGCCGATCCAGCTCTCGCCGCCGGCACGATCCCGTCGATCTACATCTCCGCGATCGCACATGAGCCACACGGTGCCGCGCCTCTCGGCATCACCGGCGTCTACCCCTCGAAGCCCGAGGAATTGCGCGCCTATGCCCAGGCAGCCCGCACTGACGACGGCTTTTCCGGCTGGTTCGAGGCCCATGTTTCGCGCGAACGGGAACTGGCATGAACACGACGCCATCAATCGCAGCGACGACCGGCACGGCAGCCCGTCTCCAGCCGTCCGAAATCATGATCGCGGCCATCGCGCCAATGCTGGCCGGTCTTCGCCACGTCGCTGTCGGGATGCAGTCACCAATTCCAGGTTCGGCCGCGCTCCTCGCCCGCGCCCTGTCGGGTGGCCGGCTTCGCGTGTCGATCCTCGGCTCGACCAGGCAGAACGCTTTCACCGATGGTGGCCGTGAACTTTTCGAATGTGCCGGTCAGGGCCGCATCGATGCGTTCTTTCTGTCCGGCGGCCAGATCGACGGCGCAGGCAACGTCAATCTCGTCGGCGTCGGCGACATCTCGAGCTATCCGCAGGCGACGCAGCGCTTTCCCGGCTCTTTCGGTTCGTCGTATCTCTATTTCGTCATCCCGCGCGTCATCCTTTTCCGCGAGGAACACAGCCCGCGCACGCTCTGCGAAAAGGTGGATTTCGTCTCCGCCCCGGGGACGAGTCCGCCCGAAGTCTACCGCCCCGGTGGACCTCATGCACTGGTAACGCCGCTTTGCGTCTTCACGTTCGACCGGACGCGCGGACGCTTCACGCTCGCCTCGGCGCATCCCGGCGTAACTCCGGAAGACGTCCGCGCCGCAACGGGCTTTGATTACGACAGCCCGGCCGTCGTCCCGGAAACCGCGTCGCCCGATACAGCGACGATCGACATGCTGCGCGGCCCTATCGCCCAAGATATCGCCGAGACCTATCCGGCCTTCGCCAGACGCGTCTGGAACGTGTGAGAGCGGTCAGACCGGAGTGCCGGTCGCCCGCAGCGCGGCGATCTGCGCGTTGAGCGATGCCGCCTGCCCGGCCGTCAGTTCCGTCACCGGCGGCCGCATGCGTGCCCATCCGGCATATCCTGTGTCGTGCGCGAGGATGGCCTTGATCGCCGGTAGCACCGGGCAACTGCAGACGGCGTCCACTATGGCGGAAATGGTGGGATTGTCGCGGCCGGTGTCGACGAGCCGGCGCATGCGCTTCGCTTCGAAGTTGGCGAGCCCGCAGATAGACCCCTGCCCGCCGCGCCGAACGATGTCGGCGAGCAGCCGCTCGTCGCCGATCAGGATGGCGAGGTCGCCGTGCGTCGCCACCAGCGATTGCGAGTAGGGCAGGTTCGAGGATGAATCCTTCACCCCCGTGATGATGCCGCGATATCGGTCCTTGAGCCGCCCGACGACATCGAGCGACAGCGCGACGGCAGTCTGGCTCGGCAGATTGTAGAGCACCACGTCGCGTGCCTTCCCTCCGAGCGCGTCGAGCACGGCGGCGTGCCATGCCACGATGCCGTCGTCCGTCGCCCCTTTGAAAAAGTACGGCGGCGTCAGGAGAAAATGCCGGCAGTCGTACGCGAGGCCCTCGGCGATCTGCCGCGCGGCCTCCTCCGGCGCCGGTGCCATGATCCCGATCCCGACTTCGTCCCTCATCCGGAAGTTCGCCGATTTGAAGGTCTCGAGCAGCGCCGTTCGTTCACGCGGCGAAATCGAGAATCCTTCGCCGGTCGTGCCGAACAGCGTCACGCTCTGAGCGCCGTCCATCATCGTCGCGCGTGCGTGCGCGACCAGCCGGCCGCCGTCGATACGTCCGTCGACGTCGAAAGGCGTCGACAGCGCGACGCTCAGTCCGAATTTTTGCGATGTCATGGTGCGAGGTTCCGTGTGGCGAGGTCGCGAATTTCTGATGATGGACGTGGTCAGCCGTCGAGCGGCTTCGTCGCAGCCACCAGCCACGCCTTGTCGCCTCCGGCGAGCTGCGGTCCGATCTGCTTCAGAACGCGTGCATGATAGGTATCGATCCATTGGCGTTCTTTTGCGTCGAGCAGCCTGGGCTCGATGAGCCGCCGGTCGTAAGGTGCGAGCGTGATCGTCTCGAAGCCGAGCATGTCACGGTCGCCGCTTCCGGTCTTCTGCGGCGGTGTCACGACGATCAGGTTCTCGATCCGGATTCCGTAGGCGCCCGTCTTGTAGTATCCGGGCTCGTTGGAAACGATCATGCCGGGTTCCAGTGCGGCCATGCCGCGTTTCGAAATCGACTGCGGTCCCTCGTGGACGGAGAGATAGCTGCCGACGCCGTGCCCCGTGCCATGGTCATAGTCGAGGCCGGCGTTCCATAGATGCATTCGGGCGAGAGTGTCGAGTTGCACGCCTCGCGTGCCGATGGGAAAGCGCGCTGTCGCGAGTGCGATGTGACCCTTGAGAACGAGCGTATAGCGCTCGACCATCTCGCGCGACGGCGCGCCCACCGCCAGCGTCCGCGTGATGTCGGTCGTACCGTCTTGATACTGTCCGCCACTGTCGATCAGGAACAGCTCACCCGATTTCAGCGTCCGGTTCGTCGGCGTGGTCACGCGATAATGGACGATTGCGCCGTTCGGCCCCGAGCCGGAGATCGTATCGAACGAGATGTCCTTGAGCGCGTTCGTCGCGCGCCGGATTTCCTCGAGCTTTTTGACACACGTGATTTCATCGAGTCTGCCCGAACCGCTTTCCCGGTCGAACCAGGCGAGAAACCGGCACATCGCAGCGCCGTCGCGGACATGGGCGGCGCGGGTGCCGTCGAGTTCGGCTGCGCTCTTTCTTGCTTTGAATGCGATGCAGGGATCGACACCGTTGACGGCAGCCCGGCCGAGTTTCGTGACGATCCAGTGTGAGGCCGTCGCGAAATCCGCGCGGACGACGGCGGATTTTTCCGCTTTCAGTGCGACGAGACGGTCGCCGAGTGCGTCGGGGGCGAGCAGCTTCACGCTCGCCCCGAGATGGGCCTTGACCTTCGCGTCGATCTTGGTCGCATCGACGAATACGTCGACCTTGCCACGGACGGGCACGATCGCGAACGCCAGCGCCACCGGATTGTGCGCGACGTCACCACCCCTGATGTTGAGCAGCCACGCGATACTGTCCGGCAGCGTGAGAACGACCGCCGTCTGCTTTTCATCTTTCAAGACCGCCTGAACGCGCGCGATCTTCTCGGCGGCGGTTGCGCCGGTCAGTTCGGCCGGTTGGATCGTCACCGCGCCTTTCGGATGTGGCGGCCGCTCCCTGCCCCAGACCGTATCGACCAGATTGCGCGCGAGCGGCTTCAGCTTGAAACCGGCTTTCTTAGCGTCCGCCGCCAGCGTCTCGATTGCCTGCGCCGTATGCAGTTTCGGATCGAAGCCGATGACCGCGCCGGGGTCGAGGCGGGATTTCACCCACTCGAACCAGGGCGTTGCCACGCCATCGACGATCTCGAACGTCGCCGCGTCGAGTTGCGCACGCCCCTGCAGGAGATAGCGCCCGTCAGTCGCAAGGGCGGCGAACGTCCGGGCGATGAGGGCCATCCCGGCCGATCCGGTAAAGCCGGTGATGTAGGCCAGCCGCTCTGCGTTCGCCGGGACATATTCCCCCTGATGCTCGTCCGCTCGCGGCACGAGCAGGAGATCGATCCCGGACCGGGTCATGAGGTCCCTAAGACGGGCGACGCGCGGCAGGGCGAGGGCGGGCGCGGAAGTGGCATCGAAGCTCTGGAACATGGGCGGGTGCGGGATCCGGATGGGGAGAGTGACCAGCGTCAGTTTAATCCAGCCGGGCGAGGTCGGCAGCATCCGCAAGCGCGGGAACCGGACAAAGGCCGAGATATGCGCAAATCACATTGCTGCGACGCAACAAAACTTGCCTTGAGAAGGCCGCTTTGCGCTATATGTTAGGCATGTCGATACGGCCGGGAAAAACCGCGCCGATCGAGTAAAGAACCCGTAAAAACAAAGGGTAAGACCATGAGCACACTGATCGCAGATCGCTTCTATGACGAATCGGCCGTCGCTTCGACGCAGCGCAGCAAGCCGACCGTCCTTCGTCGCGTATACAACGCCTTGATCGCGGGTCGTCAGGCCCAGGCGCAGCGCGCGATTTTCCAGTTCTATGCGACCAAGTCGGACGCCGAACTCCGCGAATTTGGCCTGTCGGACAAGACGATCGCCCACGTTCGTGCCTATTACGGCTGAGCCGCGATACATCGAACGGACCAATGAGAACCCCGCGCCGGAACGCTCCGGCGCGGGATTTTTTTGTTTACCGGAGGCGGGCTGCCGCCTAGCGGACGCAGAGCGCGGCTCTCGCCGTACGGTACTCCCGTTCGAGGCGATTGACGATCTCGGCGACCGGCGCGATTTCAGTGACGGCTCCGATACCTTGTCCCGAGCCCCAGATTTCCTTCCATGCCTTCGGCGCACGGTTCGATCCGAAATCCATCTTCGTCGGATCGCTTTCCGGCAGGTTCTCCGGATCGAGCCCGGCCCGCTTGATCGACGACTTCAGGTAGTTGCCGTGCACGCCGGTGAACAGGTTCGTGTAGACTATGCCGTCGGCGCTGTTGTCGACGATGTCCTGCTTGTACGCATCGACCGCATTTGCCTCTTTCGAGGCGATGAACATAGAGCCGGCATAGGCGAAATCCGCGCCGAGTGCCTCCGCCGCAAGGATCGAGCGGCCGTGCGCCACCGCGCCCGACAACGCGACCGGACCATCGTAGAAGGCCCGGATTTCCTGCATCAGTGCGAACGGTGAGAGCCGTCCCGCATGTCCGCCTGCGCCCGAGCACACCGCGACGAGGCCACCCGCCCCCTTCTCGATCGCCTTTCTGGCGAACGTGACGTTGATGATGTCGTGAAGCACGATGGTGCCGATGTCGCGGAACGCCTTGTAGACGTCCTCGCGGGCACCGAGCGAGGTGATGGCGAGCGGCACCTTGCGCTTGATACAGACCTCGACATCGTGCTCGAGCCGGTCGTTCGACTTGTGCACGATCTGGTTCACGGCAAAGGGCGCCGACGGGCGGTCTGGATTCGCGCGATCGTAGGCGGCCAGCTCCTCGGTGATCTGGTGGAGCCACTCGTCGAGCTGCTCCTTCGGGCGTGCGTTGAGGGCCGGAAACGAGCCGACGATCCCCGCCTTGCACTGCGCGATCACGAGTTCCGGCCCGGACACGATGAATTGCGGCGCGCCGATCAGCGGCAGGCGCATGCGCTTTTTCAGTTCGGCGAGGTTCATTGCCGGAAGCTCCGAAGCATTGACGTAAAGGACAGAGACGTGGTTGTACCCGCCGGCTTGGCCGCTGACCAGTCCGAACCTCGTGCCGCCGTTCGCGGGGTCCGTCTCTGGCGTGGTGCCGCAGCTGTTGCAGCCCCGATCGCGGTCGTCTACCCATGTCCCGGGAAGCGCGACAGATACGAACGAATGCGATCGGTGCCGATCGCGCCGTTGAATGAGCGAACGAGGAGATCCCATGGCCTATCAGAACATCCTGGTCGAAACCCGTGGCAAGGTCGGCATCATCACCCTGAACCGCCCCGCCGCGCTCAATGCACTCAACGCCGAACTTATCGGCGAAACCAACGCGGTTCTCGACCAATGGGAGGCGGACGACGCCATCGGTTGCATCATCATCACCGGATCGGACAAGGCCTTCGCCGCCGGCGCCGACATCAAGCAGATGCAGACCAAGACCTATATGCAGGCATACAAAGAGGACTTCATCGGCGTCTGGGACCGGGTCGCCCGCTGCCGCAAGCCGACGATCGCGGCAGTCGCCGGGTTCGCGCTCGGTGGCGGCTGCGAACTCGCCATGATGTGCGATTTCATCATTGCGGCCGATACGGCGAAGTTTGGCCAGCCCGAGATCAAGCTCGGCGTTATGCCCGGCGCCGGCGGCACACAGCGGCTGACCCGGTTCGTCGGCAAGTCGAAGGCCATGGAAATGTGCCTCACGGGCCGCATGATGGATGCCGCCGAGGCCGAGCGTTGTGGCCTCGTCAGCCGGGTCGTGCCGGCGGCCGATCTGCTCGCCGATGCCGTCAAGACGGCCGAAACCATCGCCGCCATGTCGCTGCCCATCGTCATGATGACCAAGGAGAGCGTGAACCGCTCGTACGAAACGACCCTGGCTGAAGGCATCCGCTTCGAGCGTCGCGTGTTCCACGCCATGTTCTCGACCGCCGACCAGAAAGAGGGCATGACCGCCTTCGTCGAGAAGCGGAAGCCAAAATTCACCAACTCCTGACGCTTCCGACTGTGGTCAGCGGCATTTTTGGCCGTAACACGGCCCCTCGTGTCGCCGGATGCGTTGACCACAGGCTCAAAGGAGGTCTATAGAACGACCCGATTTAAGCCGCCTCGGGCCTCCCCGGGGTGGCGAGTCGTGTTTGCGCCCCGCAATCCGCGGCCGCATCGCACTCGCTCAGCCGATCGTCAATCGACCTTTAGAACCACTGTCCAGAAGACAACACCGAGGAACCTGCAATGGCAAATACGTCGTCCGCCAAGAAAGCCGCCCGCCAGATGGTCCGCCGCACCGAGGTCAACAAGGCGCGTCGCACGCGCGCCAAGTCGGCAGTGCGTGCCGTCGAGGAGGCGATCGAGGCCGGCAAGAAGGACGACGCGGCGAAGGCGCTGAAGGCTGCGGAGCCTGTGCTCGCGCGCACGTCCCAGAAAGGCGTGATGAGCCGCAAGGCTGCATCGCGCAAGGTGTCGCGCCTCACCGCGCGCGTCCGCTCGATGAAGGCTTGAAAAAGAATTGCCGCGCGACCCGATCCGTCACCGGGCGCGCGGCTGTTGCACAAAAGTGTCACGCACCGTCACCGGTCGCACGACACTTCACTCGTGAACTCGAGGCCGCTGAGATTCTCCGAAGAGATTCAGCGGCCTTTTTATTCGGCACGCGTTCGATTATTTTTTCCGCAGGGCGCTTGATCAAAGCCCGTTGTCGAGTGCAACAATTATTTCGCGCCTGAACGTTCGTCATGTCTGTGTCATGCGATCGCAGGCCGCCAATTGAAGCTTCCGGCCGTGCTCGCTGAATCTTCGGCACTTTTCCCCAACCATTCCGGCGTTGGGAGATTTTTTGCACGACCGTGTTGGACTTCTCGACAAGCTGTCCTCTTGCCGAAGCGACCTTCAGCGCATTGCAACGCCTGCCCGCCTGTGCTTATTAACCACTCATCGAATGCCCATCCCCCAGTATGCGTAGCGGGCGTTCGATTGGATGTTGCGTCGATCATTCGAGTGTCGAACGACGGCGTGCGTCGCAGCCATAAGCCATGACAAGAGAAGTCGATCGCAGTTGTGAACCCCGGACGAAGAAGGCGGGGGCACACCGAACGAGAGCGGAGGTCTTGGTGCGTTTGCGCGCCCTGTGACCGCGGCACCGTTTTCGTCCGCGAGAGTTCAGTGGAGTATTGCGGGAAGTGTCAAATGCGGCAGACCATAAAATCGAAGAAGTCCCTGTACGCGAGGCCTGGAAGCGGCTGAGTTCCGATCCTGCCTCGCAGTTGATAGATGTGCGAACCCGGGCCGAGTGGGCGTTTGTCGGAGTTCCTGATCTGTCGAGTCTCGGGCGCCAGCCTGTCTTGATCGAATGGCAGACATTCCCTGACAGTCGTGTCGATCCGAATTTTGCCGAACGCCTGAAGTCCGCCCTGGATGCGGCCGGCGTTTCGCCTGACGCGGAGTTGCTTTTCATCTGTCGGTCCGGCGGCCGCAGTCTGATGGCAGCGCGCGTGATGGCGTCAGCGGGTTACGCTCGCTGTCGCAACGTGAGCGATGGATTTGAGGGTCCGCTCGATCCGTCGAAGCACAGAGGTACGACCGGCGGCTGGAAGGCCGCGGGGTTGCCCTGGGTCCAGGGCTAACAGCATCAAATTGAACTGACACGAGTTCAGCGCGTCAGCGACGAAGGCCGTCCGAGGGCAATTTGGATGGACGGTGGAACTTTGTCTGCAGTGTCGCTGGATCGGGTCCGGAAGCATTGAGGGGTAGTGCATTATGACGAACACATTCGAACCCGGCCAGGAATCTGGCCAAGAATCCGGGAAATCGCCCTCGACGGGCGATCGTGGGTCTGCCGATCTGTCGCAGCGCTGGGCGCGCATCCAGGTGGTTCTGCGCACGCGTCTCGGCGACGACGTCTACAACAGCTGGTTCAAGACACTCGAAATCGATCGCCTCGACGACGAATGCCTGGTGCTCTCGGTTCCGGTGAAGTTCCTGCGCAACTGGATTCTTTCGCACTATTCTGACGCACTGCTCGACGCCTGCCGCATCGAATTCGATACCGTCGAGCGCATCGACGTCATCTGGCGCCAGCCGACCGCGCCGGCACCCGCGCGCGTCGATACACCACGCACGTCACCGTCGGGCGCTGCGGCGAACCCGCCCGCTGCCGATACCGGTTCGCGCGGTGTGCGCCTCCCGTCTCCTGATCAAACGCGCCCGGCAGCCAGTTCTGCCGCCAGCGCCGCCGTCGGCCGCAATACGGTGTACGGTTTCGAAGGCTCCCCGCTCGATCCCGGCAACACGTTCGAGACCTTCATCGTCGGCACGTCGAACCGCCTCGCCCATGCTGCCGCGATCCAGGTTGCCGAGACGGTCCTGTCGTCTGAGCGTGGTTTCAACCCGCTGTTCATCCACGCCGCTGTGGGCCTCGGAAAGAGCCACTTGCTGCAAGCGATCGCATGGGAAGTGAAGCGCCGGACACCGCACGCGAACGTGCTCTACCTGACGGCCGAGCGCTTCCTTTTCCAGTTCGTCCAGGCCATCAAGTCCCACGACGCCTCCGCCTTCAAGGACAAGTTCCGCTCCATCGACCTCCTGCTGATCGACGATCTCGAATTCATGCAGGGCGAGAAGACCGAGCAGGAATTCGAGCACATCATCAACGCGCTCCTCGATGGCGGCCGCCAGGTCGTCGTGGCCTCGGCCCGTCCGCCCGCCCAGATCGAGCGGCTCAACGATCGCATGCGTTCGCGTCTCCAGCGTGGCCTCGTGACCGAACTGGCCCCACTCGACGTCGAACTGCGCCACAAGATCCTGGAACGCCATCTCCGTGCCAAGCGCGCCCAGGACCCGTTGTTCGAGATCAATCGCGATATTCTCACGTTCCTCGGCGAACGCCTGACCGAGAACGGCCGCGAGCTCGAAGGTGCAGTGAACCGCCTGTTTGCCATGTGGCAATTGATGCGGACACCGGTCACCATGGACTCGGCCGAAGCCATCACGCGCGACCTGATCCAGGGCATCGAGCCGCGCCGCATCAAGATCGAGGACATCCTCCGCATCGTGTCGCGCCACTTCTCGGTGTCGCGCTCGGATATCCTGTCACAGCGCCGTCACCGGTCCGTCGTCTGGCCGCGCCAGATCGGCATGTATCTCGCCAAGCAGTTGACGTCACGCTCGCTCCCCGAGATCGGCCGCCGCTTCGGCGACCGTGATCACACGACCGTGATTCATGCAATTCGCAAGGTAGACAAAGAGTTAGAAGCGAATGCTAAGCTACGCGAAGAGGTCGAGGATCTCAAGAAGCAACTCAATCGTCCCGGCGCTGGCTTCGACGGTACGCACTGAGATCGTTGCCGACCTGTCGCCCTGATACGTGCCCCGGCCGCCATCGGCCGGGGCACTTTTTTCAAGGTCCGACTCGCGCCAGAGTGCGAATGAGATGTTCGCAGTCCCATACCAGGACTTGCAATATCAACCCGTCCGCGCCAAGTTTGCCGAACGTCGAATCATCGGCGTGCAATGCGTTGTTTTTATTGTCGTTGTCACATCCGTTCCGCGACCTGTGTGCTGCCCCTCCGATGGCGGCCGCGCTGGCCCCGGGCCGGAAGCGGGGACAACGTCGTCCGTCGGTCCCGAAGTCCCTGGCGCCGACGCTTTCGCTGAACATGAGGCTACGGTAGCGACCATGAAATTGGTGATCGAACGAGGCGAACTGCTGCGCGCGCTGAGCCATGTGACGAGCGTCGTCGAGCGGCGCACGACGATCCCGATTCTGTCGAACGTGCTGCTTAAGGCAGCTAACGGCACGCTGCATCTGAAGGCCACCGACCTCGAACGTGAAGTGATCGAGCAGACACCCGCTGATGTCGGCCAGCCCGGCGCCGTCACCGTGCCCGCCCACCTCCTGCACGACATCGTCCGCAAGCTCTCCGACGGCACAGAGATCGAGCTGAAGCGCGATCAGGAAAAGGAGCGCCTGATGCTGACCGCAGGCCGGTCGCGCTTTGCGCTGCAGACGCTCGCGGCGGAGGATTTCCCCGACCTCGGCGGTGGCGACTTCCCGCATCGCTTCGAGATCGCCGCCTACGACCTGAAGCGTCTCATCGACAAGACACGCTTCGCCATTTCGACCGAAGAGACGCGCTACTACCTGAACGGCATCTATCTCCACACCGCCGTCGCCGGCACCAAGCCGATGCTGCGCGCCGTCGCCACCGACGGTCATCGCCTCGCCCAGGCCGAACTGCCGCAGCCGAGCGGCGCCGGCGGTATGCCGGGCGTCATCGTGCCGCGCAAGACAGTGCACGAGCTTCAGCGGCTCCTGGAAGGTGGCGACAAGGAAGTCTCCGTCGCCGTCTCCCAGACCAAGGTCCGCTTCGACATCGGCACAGTGACGCTCACGTCCAAGCTGATCGACGGCACCTTCCCCGACTATGGTCGCGTCATCCCGCAGGCGAACGACAAGTTGCTGAAGGTTTCCAACGCGGAATTCATCTCGGCTGTCGATCGTGTCTCCACGATTGCCTCCGAGCGCGGCCGCGCCGTCAAGCTCGCCATCAACGGGCAGAAACTGACGCTCTCGGTCAATAACCCGGACGGCGGCAGCGCGACGGAAGAACTGGCCGTCGACTACAAGGCGAGCCCGCTCGAGATCGGCTTCAATGCCCGGTACCTGCTCGACATCGCCCAGCAGCTCGAAGGCGAAACGGCCGAGTTCAAGCTCGCCGACGCGGGTTCACCGACGATCGTGCACGATGCCGGCGAGGGCGATACCGCGCTCTACGTGCTGATGCCGATGCGCGTGTGACGAAGGCGAAGCACGCCGTGTCCATCGACGATCATCGATCCGCGCCGGGCGGGATCGACGGCGTAAAGACGATGCTGGATCACGCGATGGCAGACGCGGACGAGCAAAGCCGTAGCCAATCGGCGTCGAGTGACGGGTGCGTGTCGGCACCCGAAGCCGCGTCGAGAGTGTCGGCACCCGAAGCGCCATCGAACGGCGCGGGTGCTGTGTCGGCACCCGAAGCGCCAACTAGAATGTATGTCGAGCGGCTCACGCTTACCAACTTCCGCAATTACCGCGCATTGTCGCTCACAGTCGGCCCCGAACCCGTCGTCCTCGTCGGCGCCAACGGGGCGGGCAAGACGAACCTGCTCGAAGCCGTTTCCCTCCTCGCGGCGGGGCAGGGCATGCGCCGCGCCGCCTTTCCTGATTTGGCACACGCGCAGGGGCGCGGCGACTGGAGCATTGCAGCGCGCCTCGTGACACCGGATGGCCCCCTCGACATCGGCACCGGATTGCCGGCCGACGCCGCCAAGGGCCCACGCACGGGCCGCATTGTCCGCGTCAACGGCGAGACCCAGTCCGGCTCCGGCATCCTCGCCGACCTCGTCGAGATGGTCTGGGTGACACCGGCCATGGACGGCCTCTTCACGGGGCCGGGCGGAGATCGCCGCCGGTTCCTCGATCGCCTCATTCTCTGCTTCGATCCAGGCTATCGGACGCGTCTCGGCCACTTCGAGCGCGCCATGGCCAACCGCAACCGCCTGCTCGCCGACGGTAGCCGCGATCACGCGCAGCTGACGGCTTTCGAATCCGTGATGGTCGAAACCGGTATCTCGATTTCCGCCGCCCGCCTCGAAGCCGTAGCCCAGATTTCCGCAACCATAGAGGCCCGCCGCATCCGCGATCCCGGCTCGCCTTTCCCCTGGGCCGAACTCGCCCTCGA
>DAOMWV010000015.1:0-27912 GCA_035436725.1 Hyphomicrobiaceae bacterium | reverse complement strand
GGGGAGGGCCGGCGAACTCCTGATCCGACGGCACGCCTTCGGTCCGGCGCCGCTTCTGGATCGACCACGCGAGCCCCGCTTCGATGGGCGACGTCGTCGTGTCGATGTCGTGACCGTAAAGACAAAGCCCGGCTTCGAGCCGGAGACTGTCGCGCGCGCCGAGCCCGATGGGCTGGACGCGGGGATCCGCCGTCAGCTTCGACCAGAGTCCCGGTGCATCAGCGTCGGAAACGGAAATCTCATACCCGTCTTCTCCCGTGTAGCCCGACCTCGTGATGTGGACACGGATGCCGTCGATCGCTGCGGTCATACCTTGCATGAAGGACAATGCAGTCGCGGCAGGCACCAGTGCCGACAGGACCGCAGCTGCCTCCGGTCCCTGCAGCGCAAGCAGCGCCGTCATATCTGACGACAGATCCAGCCGAACGCCCTTAGGCAGGTTTGCTGCGATATGCGCGTAGTCCTGATCCTTGCATGCGGCGTTGACGACGACGTATAGCCAGCCTTCGTTTTTTGGATCGGCCGACCGCGCGATCATGAGATCGTCGAGAATCCCGCCATCGGCAGAAAGCAACTGCGAATAGCGCTGAAAGCCCGGTTTCAGATTTACGAAGTCCGCCGGCACCAGCGCCTCGAGCGCGCGAGCGGCAGTCTCGTGGCGACCGTCCTCCGCGACGACATGCGCCTGTCCCATGTGCGACACGTCGAAGAGGCCGGCCTTCTCGCGCGTCCAGAGGTGCTCTTTCAGCACGCCCAGCGGGTACTGCACGGGCATCTCGTAACCCGCAAACGGAACCATCTTGGCCCCGGCGGCAACGTGAAGGTCGTAAAGTGGAGTGCGTTTCAGCGGCGCGTCTTGTGCGACCGATGCCATCGGGAGTTCCAAAGCTCGCTCCCACGCGCCAACCGCGTGAGTTCAAGCCTCCTCTGTCCCGGGACCTGAGAGTTTTGAGTGACCCCGCACCGAAATGCGAAATCACTTTACCCCGTCGGTGAGACACGGATCATTCCGCGTCTGCTTTCCAGAGTGTCATCCGGCTGCGGTCCGTTTGCCTGAGAGATTCCGAGGCGGTTGCTCCTTCGGCGTCGGCTCTCTCCATCGCACCCTGGGATGGCGAACCGATCTCTTCCGCAGCCGTCGTCTGACGTGGCCGACATAAGGTGGCCGAATCCGGCTGCTGTCAATCATGCAGGTGCGAAAAATCCAGCCCTGCCGACAGGCAAACTGCCTCAACCGTGACCAGTCAGCAGCCAGAGCGCGAGCCGGTGCAGCCCGTTCGGACGGTCGCAAAGCGCCGAGGCCCCTGCCTCGCGCAGCTCCGAGATGGATCCGTAACCCCACGTCACGCCGATGGACCGGAGGCCGTTCTTCTTCGCCCCGATGCAATCGTACTTGCGATCGCCGATCATGATCGCATTGTCGGGGTCGACGCCCTCGGTCGCGATGATGTGGCGGATGAGATCGGCCTTGTCGTCGCGCGTGCCATCGAGTTCAGCGCCATGAACCGCCACGAAATGCCGGTCGAGGCCGAGCTCACGCAGGATCGGTCGGGCGAAAACATGGGGCTTCGAGGTCGCGATGATCAGCCTGCAGCCTGCCCGCTGCAGCTGCGTCAGGGCTTCGGGTACGCCGTCGTATATCACGGCGTCGAACATGGCTGGGCCGCGTGAGCCGTCGCCCGGACCCGATCCGTAATTCTGCCGATAGAGCTTCAGCGCCGTGTCGATCTGGTTCGGCGTCACGCCGAGCTCTGGAAAACTGTCGCGCAATGGCGGACCGATCGCCCACTTCAGGTCGTCATGTTCCGGCACGTCGAGGCCGAGCTCCGAGAGCGCATACTGGATCGACCCGATGATGCCGGGCGCGGGATCGTGAAGCGTGCCATCGAGGTCGACGAGTGCGTGCAAGGCGATTCTCTCCGTTATGCAAAAGCACTCATACACGACGCAGTTTCACGGTTCTATTGCATTTCCTGACGGCCCGCCCGACGTTCGTCGCGGAAGACCCAGGAGATTCCCATGACACCCTTCAAGACCATCCGTGCCCGCGCCGAGACGCGCAAGGGCGGCGCGAAGGAGCTTGCGGAGCTCCTCCCGAATGTGCCCAAGCCGTCAGCGCTGGCGAAGATTGCGGACGATCGCGTGCTCGCCGAGATGACCAAGCGCATCTTCTGCTCCGGCTTCGTCTGGAGTGTGATCGACAAGAAGTGGCCGTCGTTCGAGAAGGCGTTCCTCGGCTTCAAGCCGGGCAAGCTCCTCATGCAACCTGACGAATACTGGGAGAGGCTCACGTCGGACGCGGCGATCGTTCGCCACCCAGGCAAGATCATGTCCGTGCGGGACAATGCAGCCTATGTGGCTGCGGTTTCGAAGGAGTACGGTTCTTTCGGCAAGTTCCTGGCATCATGGCCCGCCGACGATCAGGTCGGACTCCTCGATCACCTGAAGAAGAACGGCTCCCGTCTTGGCGGCATGACGGGTCAATATTTCCTGCGCTTTATCGGCCGCGACGGATTCGTCACATCTGCCGACGTGATCGCCTGCCTCAGAGATGCCGGTCTCGACGTTGCAGCGAATCCGACGTCGAAAAGGGACCTCGCGAAAATCCAACAGGTCTTCAACGACTGGGCTTCCGAAACCGGCCTGCCGCGCACGCACCTCTCCCGAATCTGCGCCATGTCAGTCGGGGAGAACTACGATGCAGCGACCCTCAGGACACGCGGCCCGAATGATGAAATGTGAAGCTTCGGGTGGTTTCGGCGCCCTCGATGTTGTTCCGGCGCAGTCGCGCTGCTACAGGCTGAGCGAAGCTGTCAGGGAGCCATCGTGTTCGATCCGTCGTCCTTCCTACTCTTTATTGCCGCCGCATTGTTTGTCGCCATTACGCCCGGCCCCGGAATCTTCTATGTCGCGGCCCGGGCTCTTGCCGGTGGCCGAGCGGAGGGCCTGGCGTCGAGCTTTGGTACAGGTGTCGGGGGGCTCGTCCACGTATTTGGTGGCGCGGTTGGCGTGTCGGCTCTGATCATGGCTTCGGCAGAGGCCTTTACGCTCCTGAAGTTTGCCGGCGCAATCTATCTGATCTGGCTCGGCATCAAGACGTGGCGTGAAGCGCGCGCCGTCGAAACGGGCGGGATCAAAACGACAGGCGCCAAGCGTGCCTTTCGCGAAGGAATCGTCGTCGAGGCATTGAATCCGAAAACCGCAGCATTTTTCCTCGCCTTCATCCCGCAGTTCGTCGACCCCTCGGGCAATGTGGCGGTGCAGTTTGCCGTACTCGGCCTGATCTCGGTCGCCCTCAACACGCTCGCCGACGTGGTCGTGACGTTTTGGGCGGTCAAGGCGCGAGACAGCATGGCCGCACGTCCAACCCTTGTCGTGCGATTGCGCCAGGCTTCCGGGACCGTGATGATCGGCCTCGGCGCTTCCCTGGCTCTCGCCCGGCGCAGCTGACGGGCGCAGCCGATCTGGCCCGATCTTTCATCTCGAATGCAGCTTCGATGTTGCGTCGCATCGCATCATTTTTGCAGTGCAATTGTTGCGACGCACAAATCCAGATCTGCGATTAATTCGATCGGTCCGTTGGCGGTCGCGATTTGCTGCTGTGCAGCTTGCTTCCAGCTTTACAAGCCGGAACCGATTCCGTTAGCGTCAATGCAACGAGACAAGTTGCCGCGTGCGCGCTTGTCTCGCCGCCTGGGTGTACTCGTTCGCGCCCACGTGAAAACTGGTCGCCGCGTGCGGCCAAAAGGAGGACGCTACCCTCATGAATATGCAATTCTCGAGACGTCAGTTCCTGAAAGGAACGGGCGCGGGAGTTGCGGGAACAGCCCTCGGAGCCTTCGGCTTCGGCGATGCAGAAGTGGCGCTGGCGCAAGCCGCTCGTCCCTTCAAGCTCGAAAAGGCCACCGAGACCCGCAATACCTGCCCCTATTGCTCCGTCAGCTGCGGCATGATCATGTACAGCCGCGGAGACGTCAAAAAAGGCGAAAAAGCCAAGGTTTTCCATGTCGAAGGCGACGTGGACAATCCGGTGAACCGCGGCACGCTGTGCCCGAAGGGTTCGGGCGTTCTCGATTTCATCAATTCGAAGCAGCGCATCACGCAGCCGATGCACCGCAAGCCGGGCTCCGACAAGTTCGAGCCGGTTTCGTGGGACTTCGCGATGGATCGTATCGCGAAACTCATGAAAGAAGACCGCGACGCAAACTTCGTCGAGAAAAACGGTGACGGCGTTACCGTCAACCGCTGGCCGACAGTGGGTTTCCTTGCGGGTTGCGCTTCATCCAACGAGCCGGGCTGGCTGACGTACAAGGTCACGCGCAGTCTCGGAATTCTTGCAGTCGACAATCAGGCTCGCATCTGACACGCCCCGACGGTGGCCAGTTTGGCTCCGACGTTTGGCCGTGGCGCGATGACGAACTCCTGGACCGACATCAAGAATGCCGATGTCGTGCTCATCATGGGCGGCAACGCCGCAGAAGCACATCCTTGCGGCTTCAAGTGGGTCACTGAGGCAAAACACCACAACAACGCGAAGCTCGTTGTGGTCGATCCGCGCTTCACACGCTCTGCAGCCGTGTCCGACTTCTACTGTCCGATACGTGCTGGTACAGACACGGCGTTCCTGCTCGGCGTCATCAATCATCTGCTGAGCACCGACAAGTACCACAAGGCTTACGTCGAACAGTTCACGAACGCGTCCTATCTCGTCCGGGAAGGGTACGAGTTCAAACCCGAGGACGGGCTGTTCAGTGGCTACGACGCTGCCAAGCGCACGTACGATCGCGGCACATGGGATTACGAAATGGGGGCCGACGGCTTCCCGGTTCGTGACGAGACCCTGCAGAATCCGAGATCGGTGTTCCAGCAGCTGAAGAAGCACGTATCGCGCTACACACCGGAAATGGTGGAACGGATCACGGGCTCGCCCAAGGACAAGTTCCTGAAGGTCTGCGACTACATCGCGTCCACCGGTAACGGTGAGCGGTCGATGACGATCATGTACGCGCTCGGCTGGACGCAGCATTCGTATGGATCACAGACGATCCGTACGGCCGCGATGATCCAGTTGCTGCTCGGTAATATGGGCATGCCGGGTGGTGGCGTGAACGCGCTGCGCGGTCACTCGAACGTGCAGGGGCTTACGGACATCGGCATCCTGTCGAACTCGACGCCGGGCTATCTCGTGCTCCCCACCGAACGTGAAGTTACGTTCGATGCCTACATGGGCAATCGCGATTTCCGTCCGTTGCAGCCGGGCCAAATCAGCTTCTGGCAGAACTACAAGAAGTTCTTCGTCAGTTTCCTCAAGAGCATGTACGGCTCTGCAGCAACGGCCGAGAACGCCTTCGGTTTCGACTATCTGCCGAAATACGACGGCCAGTACGACGTGATCCGTCACTTCGAACTGATGCATCAGGGCAAGATCAACGGTTACGTCTGCCAGGGCTTCAACCCGCTGATGTCGGCGCCGAACAAGTCAAAGATGACGGCAGCGCTGTCGAAGCTGAAGTTCCTCGTGACGATCGACCCGCTCGAGACGGAAACGTCTCGCTTCTGGGAACGCAAGGGAGAGGCCAATCCGGTCGATCCGTCGAAGATCCAGACCGAAGTGTTCATGCTGCCGTCGACCTGCTTTGCAGAAGACGAAGGCACGTTCACGAACTCGAGCCGCACGCTCAACTGGCGCTGGAAAGCGGCAGATGCTCCCGGGCAGGCCAGAACCGACATCGACATCATGGCGGATCTGTTCAACCGGCTGCGTGCCGCCTACCAGAAGGATGGCGGCAAAGGCGCCGCTCCCGTGCTTGCTACCGCATGGCAGTACAAGGATCCCAAGCATCCGACAGCCGACGAACTGCTCCGTGAAATCAACGGACGTGCACTCGTCGATCTCAAGGATGCCACCGATCCGACCAAGGTGCTGCTGCCGGCGGGTCATCAGCTGGCCTCGTTCGCACAAATGCGCGACGACGGGTCCACTGAAGGCGCGTGCTGGATCTATACCGGCTCGTACACGCAGGCTGGCAACCTGACGGCGCGGCGCAACAACGCCGATCCGTCCGGACTTGGCATCCACCCGCAATGGGGCTTCGCCTGGCCGGCCAACCGCCGCATCCTCTACAATCGCGCGTCGGCCGACGCCGATGGCAAGCCGTGGAGCGAGCGGAAGAAGTACATGGTCTGGGACGGCAGCAAATGGGCTGGCCCGGACGTGCCGGATTATCCGCCGGCACTCGCGCCCGACAAGAAGGCTGGTCCGTACATCATGAACCCGGAGGGCGTGTCCCGTCTCTGGGTACGCCGGACCATGGCTGACGGTCCTTTCCCCGAGCACTACGAGCCATTCGAGAGCCCGGTGGAAAACGCCCTTCATCCGAAGACCTCGGCGAGCCCCGTCGCTCGTGTGTTCAAGGGCGATCTCGAAGTTTTCGGCAAGGCGAAGGACTTCCCCTACGTGGCGACGTCCTACCGGCTGGTCGAGCACTTCCACTGGTGGACCAAGAGCGTCAAGCTGAACGCGATCGTTCAGCCGGAGTTCTTCGTCGAAATCTCTCCGGAACTCGCCAGCGAGAAGAAGATCACCAACGGCCAATGGGTCAAGGTGTCGTCCAATCGCGGCTCGGTGAAGGGCAAAGCAGTCGTCACCAAGCGAATTCCGACTCTCACCATCGATGGAAAGAAGGTCCATACTGTCGGACTGCCGATCCATTTCGGGTTTGTCGGGGAAACCAAGACGGCCATCGGTGTGAATGCACTGACCCCGGTCGTCGGTGACGCCAACACCCAAACGCCTGAATACAAGGCGTTCCTTGTCGACATCGAACCGATCAGCAACCCGGTCGCCTAAGAGAGGGAGGATTGCCATGTCTTACTTGCAACCGGCATTCGACCTCGCCAAGCGGTCGGCAACGACGGGGGCGATGCCCGCCCCCGCCAAGCCGGCGGTCGAAGTCGCCAAACTCATCGACGTTTCCAAGTGCATCGGCTGCAAAGCCTGCCAAGTCGCATGCATGGAATGGAACGATCTTCGCCAGGACATCCAGGAGAACGTGGGGGTTTACGACAATCCGCACGATCTTTCGGAAAACACCTGGACGCTCATGCGGTACGCGGAATGGGATAATCCCGAACGCGGCCAGCTCGAGTGGCTGATCCGCAAGGACGGCTGCATGCACTGCCAGGATCCGGGTTGCCTCAAAGCCTGCCCGGCGCCCGGCGCGATCGTGAAGTACACGAACGGAATCGTGGACTTCATTTCGGAAAACTGCATCGGGTGCGGCTATTGCGTGAAGGGCTGTCCCTTCAACATTCCCCGCATCTCGAACGCCGACAACAAGGCGTACAAGTGCACATTGTGCTCGGATCGTGTCGCCGTCGGTCAAGGCCCCGCCTGTGCGAAGGCGTGCCCGACCAAAGCGATCACGTTCGGAACCAAGGCGGACATGAAGAAACTCGCCGAGGAACGGATCGTCGACCTCAAGGGTCGCGGTTATCCGAAGGCCGGGCTCTACGATCCGCCGGGTGTGCAGGGAACGCACGTCATGTACGTGCTTCATCATGCGGACAAGACTTCGCTTTATGCCGGTCTGGCGCAAAACCCGACCATCAGCCCGCTCGTCGAGCTGTGGAAGGGGGCAGCGAAGTATGCCGGCATGGCGTTGCTTGGAATGGCGGCCGTCGCAGGCGTCGTCCATCACGCGATCACGGGTGCGAACCGTGTCACTCCGGAAGACGAGGCGAACGCCGAAAAACTCAAGGAGCGTAAGTCGTGAGCGCAAATCAAAAAGGGCGCGAGCCCTTGAGGATCCAGCGCTATTCGGGGATGGCGCGTGTCAATCACTGGGTCGTCGCGATCAGTTTCGTGATCCTGATGCTCAGTGGTCTCGCGTTCTTCCATCCGAGCCTCTACCCGCTGACCGGGCTTTTCGGCGGCGGGGCGACGGCACGATGGTTGCACCCGATCGCCGGGCTCGTCCTGGCGGTCGCATTCCTTGGTCTCTTCGTGCGCTTCTTTACGGCAAATCTCCCTGAGAAGGGTGACGTGGCGTGGGTAGCGAAGAGCATCGACGTGCTCAAGGGACATGAGGAAAACCTTCCGGAGATCGGCAAGTACAATGCCGGCCAAAAGGCGGTTTTCTGGTCGCAGGCCATCCTCGTGACGGTTCTCCTCGTGACCGGCATCGGTCTCTGGGAGCCGGGCCTGCATGCCGTCGAACGGTGGTTCGGCTTCACGGCGAGCCTCGATCAACGGAGACTGGCAGCCGTCATCCACGCAGGCGCTGCAATCCTGGCGATCACGATCTGGATTGTCCACGTGTATGCTGCGATCTGGGTTCGCGGCACGCTCAGCGCCATGACGCGGGGAACGGTCAGCGGCGGATGGGCATGGCGCCATCACCGCAAGTGGCTGCGCAAGGAAGTTGCGCGTGACTCGTCGACCAGCAAGACCTAATATGTCAGACCTCACATAGTGGAGCAGCCGGGATACCGTCCCGGCTCTCCTGCCTCCAAATCCTGACCTGAAGTCGAGGGCCAGATGCCGCGTGACGGTTCACCCAGACCTGCCGGCGGCGCCACGCCGCTGATGCCGATGAGCATAGGGGAGGTCGCAGACCCTCCGTTTGCCGTCCTGCCGTCGCCGTCCGAGATCTATGATCGGCGGCAGAAACGTTTCGAGACGCTGGCTCCGGGGCATCAGCTCGAGCCCTATCTCAAGTTCCTGGCGGCGTTGTGCGGTGCCCAGCATCATGTCCAGGAAGAGCTGCGCTCGCCCGCGCTTCCGACAGCGGAGCGGCTCGAGGCTGCCTACTCCAATGCCATGCCACCGCTTTCGATTGGCTCTGTCGATTTCGGCGACGATTTCGATGTCTGCTTCACAAGCCTTCTGAGCGCGTTGCAGGCCGCAAACAATACGCCACAGACCCAAGCTGCCATCGACAAGGCCATCAGCCTCGACGCACATGGCCGCAGAGCACTAGCGAATGCCCTTCTGCTCGACGAGATCCCGACCGACGATGTGGCGGTACACATCCTCGCAGCGGCGGCGGTACAGGTCTATTATTCCAAGATGGCGGCACAGCTCGATGCGTCCCGCCTGCAGCGCGTCTCGGATAGTGCCTGCCCTGCATGTGGCGGGGCTCCGGTAGCGAGTTCGATCGTCGGATGGGAGGGTGCGCACGGGACGCGCTTCTGCTCGTGTTCGATCTGCGCAACGCAGTGGAACGTCGTGCGGATCAAGTGCCTCATGTGCGGTTCCGAGAAAGGGATCGGTTACCACTCACTCGAAGGCAGCAGCGGCACGGTTTCGGGTGAAACGTGCGAAAGCTGCAAATCCTATGTGAAGATGCTGCACCAGCACAAGGATCCTGCGCTCGATCCACTGGCCGACGACGTCGCATCGTTGGCGCTCGATCTGACGCTCCAGCGGGAAGGCTGGAAGCGTGCCTCGGCAAACCCGTTTCTGGCCGGTTATTGACCGGCTCCAGGCTCCCGAATGGCCAAAGCGCTCAACGGTATTCCATCGGTCGACGAAGTACTGCGAACAGAAGCAGGGCGTGCCGCATCGTCGCAGTACGGCCATGAGGCAACCGTCGCCGCTGTTCGCTCCGAGCTGGAGGCCCGACGTCAGGCCCTGCGCGAGGGCTCATCTTGTGCCGGCAGCCGGGCGGACGCCGCAAGCCAGATAGCTGCGACGGCGGCGATCGCGCTCGGCGCGGCGGATGTGCCCAGGCTCAGGCGCGTGATCAATCTGACGGGCACAGTCCTGCATACGAACCTGGGGCGCGCCATTCTGCCCGAGGCAGCTGTCGCGGCTGCGGCGGCCGCAATGTCGGCGCCGGCTGCACTCGAATTCGATATCACGGGAGGTGGTCGCGGTGAACGCGACGATATCGTCCGGAGCCTCATCTGCGAACTGACGGGTGCCGAGGACGCCATCGTCGTCAACAACAATGCGGCCGCCGTTCTTCTTGTGCTCAACACGTTCGCAGTGGGGAAGGAGTCGGTCGTATCGCGTGGCGAATTGATCGAGATCGGTGGCGCATTCCGGATGCCCGACATCATGGAACATGCGGGAACCCGTCTCAGAGAAATCGGCACAACGAACCGAACCCACCTCTCCGACTATGTCCGCGCGATCGGCCGCGAGACCGGACTTCTCCTGAAGGTTCACACCTCGAACTATCTCGTACAGGGATTTACCAAGGAAGTTTCTACAGCGGATCTTGCGAAAGTTGCGCGCGAAGCAGCGATTCCGCTTTTGGACGATCTCGGGTCCGGAACGCTCGTTGATCTCACGCGCTACGGCTTGCGGAGAGAGCGGACCGTACAGGACGCGATTGCCGACGGCGCCGATCTCGTGACGTTTTCCGGCGACAAGCTCCTTGGTGGCCCTCAGGCCGGTTTCATCATCGGCAAGAAGGCGCTGGTTGCTGCTTGCGCACGGAACCCGATCAAACGTGCGGTCCGTCTGGACAAGATCAGGCTCGCAGCGCTCGAAGCGACCCTGAAACTCTATCGCGATCCGGATACGCTGGCGGAGCGACTGCCCACTCTCCGCCTGCTCACGGCGCGTCCGGAGGACATCAAGGAGATCGCCGATCGACTTGCGCCAAAATTGCAGGACGTGCTCGGCAGCGCCTGGGTGGTAAGTACTGTCGCTTGCGCGAGCCAGATCGGTTCTGGCGCGCTACCGCTCGAAACCATTCCGAGTGCGGGATTGGCGATCGCACCATCGTCGCGCAATCAATCGGGACGGCATGTCGAGACCTTGGCCGCAGCGTTTCGCGGGCTTCCCGTGCCGGTGATCGGACGGATCGAGAAGGGGGCGCTTCTGTTCGATCTCAGATGCCTCGATGACGAGGGGGCGTTCGCCGAAAACTTCCAAGGTCTTCGCACGTCACCTGCAGCCGAGGGCATGGTGCGATGAAGCTCTCTTCGATTGCGAAAACGTTGTTCGGCTTTTCCACTGGCAAGGATGTCGGCGCGCAGTTGTCCGAGGCTGCACGTCATCATGCGGATGGCGAATACATAGCTGCGGTGGCGATCTGGCTGCCACTTGCAAAGGGCGGAAACGCGGAAGCCCAGACGGCGGTCGGCATGAGCCTGATCGATGGAACGGGCGCGGATCCGGACGCGACGACAGGGGTGAAGTGGCTGCAGGCAGCGGCGTCACAGGGATATGCGCCGGCACAGCGCAATCTCGGCAATGCCTATCTGCGCGGCGAGGGTGCTCCGCAAAGCGACGTGGATGCGGAGCTCTGGTACCGGCGTGCGGCGAACCAAGGGGATGCCGCGGCACAGGACATGCTGTCGTGGCTGCTTTCGACAGACGACCACCGCGAACCGAACTACGCCGAAGCCATGAAGTGGGCCGAAGCTGCGGCGGCTCAGGGTGTTGCGACCTCGATGACGCGGATCGGGCTTTTCCTTCACAATGCTCTCGGAGTCGACCGTGATGCCGAAGGGGCTGCCGCATGGTGGCAGGCTGCCGCGAAGCAGGCCGAACCCGATGCACTCGCGATGCTCGGCGCTGCTTATCACCTCGGGCAGGGGGTCGAGCGGGACGACGTCAAGGCCTATGCGCACCTGCTCGCAGCCAGGAGTGGCGGAAGCAAGATGGCCGAGCGGTTTCTGGATGCGGTCAGGGCGCGCCTTTCCGATGACGACGCTCGGCGCGCGGCGGCGCTGGCAAAGAGGATCTCCGACGGTGGTGGTCTCCCATGATCATCGGCACTGCGGGTCATATCGATCACGGAAAGACGTCGCTCGTTCGCGCATTGACCGGAGTCGACACGGATCGACTGAAAGAAGAGAAAGCGCGCGGCATCACGATCGAGCTTGGTTTCGCGTATCTGAACAGTCCGAATGGCCAAACGCTGGGCTTCGTCGATGTTCCCGGTCACGAACGGCTCGTTCATACGATGCTTGCAGGAGCGACCGGCATCGATTTCGTGCTTCTTGTCGTCGCCTGCGACGATGGCGTCATGCCGCAGACGCGCGAGCACGTCGCCATCCTGGATCTGCTCGGGTTGACGCGTGGCGTGGTCGCGCTGACGAAGTGCGATCTCGCAAGTGACGAACGCATCGCCGAGGTCTCGGGCCAGATCCGGTCGCTGCTCGGAAACACCGGTCTTCACGGAGCGGGCGTGTTTCCGGTTTCGGCGACGACGGGGCAAGGGCTCGAGGCGCTTCGGGATCGCCTGGATGCGGAGGCGGGACGTGCGGACCGCTGCAATGCCGACGCGCGCTTCCGTCTCGCGGTCGATCGGGTTTTTTCGCTCGCTGGCGCTGGTACCGTCGTAACGGGCACCGTCCTTTCGGGCAACGTGCGGGTCGGCGACACCGTTGCGATCTCGCCGTCCGGCCTCGAAGGCCGGGTGCGCAGCATTCACGCACAGAACAGGGATTCGTCACAAGGCTCAGCCGGTGAGCGGTGCGCACTCGCCCTTGTCGGACCCGGCATCGATACGAAATCAGTCCGCCGCGGTGACATCGTTCTCGACCCATCGCTGGCACACACGGTACGGCGCCTGGATGCCCGCTTCAAACTCCTCGGTTCGGAGCGAAAGAAGCTTTCACAGTGGCAGCCCGTCAAGTTCCACCATGCGTCGGCCGAGCGCGACGCGCGGCTTCTGGTGCTTGGCGACGATGGGATCGAACCGGGCGACACCGACTTCGTTCAAATCGTCCTCGCCGATCCATTGTCGGTCGTCGTGGGCGACAGGTATGTCATTCGCGACGCGGCGGCTTCGCGGACCATGGGCGGAGGTGAGATCGTCGATCTTTCCCCGCCCGAGCGGCGGCGATCGACCCCCGCGCGGCGCGCGGAACTGGAGATTCTCGCCAGCGGCGACGTCGATGGGACACTCGTCGGCCTACTCGAGGCGCGTGGCTACGTTGACCTCGACGCCTTCCTCCGCGACCGTGCTGCACCGTATTCGCTTGGTCCCGAGATCGTGCAGAGACTTCGGCTAGTCCGGCTGGATGCAGGGACGAGCGCATTCGTGATGAACGAGGCCGGGTGGGCCCGATTCTCGCGAGGTATACGGGATGCCCTTGCGAATTATCATGCGTCGCAGCCGGATCTCCCCGGTCTTGGTCAGGAGCGCTTGCGTCTGGCGCAGACGCCGCGGCTGCCGGCGGCGGCATTCTCAGTCGTGTTGACGAGGCTGGTTGCCGCGCAGGTGATCGTTCTCGACCGGTCCTGGGTCCGCCTTCCGGATCATGTCGTAACCTTTTCGCCGGACGAGGAGCGTGCATGGATCGCACTTGCTCCACTGTTGGGAGGCGAAGAGCGGTTTCGACCGCCGAGGGTGCGTGACATTGCGAGAGCGAGAGCGCTCGACGAGAAGGCGGTCCGAAGAATATTCAAGATCGCGGCGCAACGAGGTGACCTCGAAGAGATCGCCAAGGACCATTTTTTCCGCTATGAGACTGTTGTCGAAATGGCCGATATCGTTCGCGATCTGGCAACCTCGGAGGACCACTCCGAATTCTCTGTCATCGCTTTTCGGGACCGGCTCGACAACGGACGGAAAGTCGCGATCCAGATTCTGGAGTTCTTCGATCGCCAGGGTCTGACGATGCGTCGCGGCGATATCAGACGACTGAACCCGCACAAGCGGGACCTGTATTCCCGTCGAGCAGGGCCGCTTGGGCCGGCGCGGCGAGACGGAGGAGAAACGTCCCCGGTGGGGCGGCCGGACTTCAAATCCGGAGAGGGCCGCGAGACGGTCTTCGGTGGGTTCGACTCCTGCCTCCTCCGCCAACCCAATTCCGGAGCGCGTAAATGATTGCGTCACCGCCAGGCTTCCTGAGTGTTCTCGAGCAATCCGCTGTCGCCGCACAACAGGAAGAATTGCGTTTCCGCAACAGCGTTGCCGAGGAGATCGCCAAGCGCGAGCGCGAAAGGCAGTTCGCCTTCCGTCGGCTCGAGATCGCGAATGCAATGGTGCGATCGGCGACCAGGGCAAAAACCGTCGAAGAGGCGGTTCAGAACCAGACGGTCGAACTCCGGCGCGAACTCGGCTGGCACGGCGAGACCGAGCAGCGACGCAAGATTCTCGATCGCTGGTCGAAGGTTGCTACCGCGGTATGGCTTGAAATGCACCCAGATACCGCAGGCCCGCGCGACTCCGTTTCTGTCAAAGATGCGATGCTCGAATTCGAGGCGTGGTACACGGGCGAATTCGGTTCGAACTACCTCGCGTTGATGGATCGGGAGATACCGGAGATGCCCGTTGTCGAGTTCTGACGGAAAGGAATTCGAAGGCTGGATCGTCGACCGGTTTGCGGAAGCGAACGGGTTCACAGCACTTCTGCTGCTGTTGTCGATCGACAAGGGCCGGATCGACATGATTTCGTGCTCCTATCTCCACGTCATCGGTGACGAGGTTGCGTGGAAGGACATGAAGTCCATGCTCGACTCCTCGCGCCGGAAGTGGGACGCCTTTGCGATCTTTCCGGAGTCACCGCCGGGGGGCGGGCCGCTGCTCGACGTCGTTGCGAAAGCCAGGCTGCAGGAACGCATAGACGAGGTGACGGCAAACCGGATGGTCCTCAATACTTCCGGGCTGTTCGACCGGAGGGGGCGTGCCTTCCGGATCGACCCGATCGATGCGTGACCGACATGAATGAACCTGAAGACCGCGATCCGGGCCTCATCGAGATTCGAGGCTGCTTATTCCCGAAGCGGCTGGCTTACGACGTGCAAAACCATATCTGGTACGAGCGCCTCAATTCCGGAAGTGTTCGCGTCGGAATGACGTGTGTCGGTGCGGCGCTCGCGAGCTTCAGGATTTTTGCGGTGACGCCGCGACGTGTCGGTCGCGAATTCGATGCGGGCACTTCGATCGCGACCATCGAAAGCAGCAAATGGGTCGGCCCGGCGCGAGTGGCGTTCAATGGAGTGGTCGAAGCCGTCAACGACGCGGTGATCGAGAACCCGTCATGGCTTGCCGAGGATCCCTATGGGCGGGGCTGGATCCTGATTGCGAGACCACGAGCCTCGAATGCGCTCGATCACCTGGTGCACGGCGACGACATCGAGAGAACCTATCTTGACTGGATGAACGAAAACGACTTTCCCGGCTGCGATCGTAGTTCTGAATGAAAACTTCCGACCTCGCAAAAACACATATCGTTCTGGTCGGAGGTGGTCATTCGCATGTGACCGTGATCCGGTCTCTGGCGATGAACCCTGAGCCCGGCGTCGTCGTCACCTTGATCGCGAAGGAACTCGACGCCCCGTATTCGGGAATGCTCCCCGGTCTCGTTGCCGGTCATTACGACTTCGACGCATGCCATATCGATCTCGTCAGACTGGCGGGATCGGCTGGCTTCCGGCTTGTTCATGGTATCGTTACGGGACTGGATCGCGGAAGCCGTCGCGTGCTGATCGAAGGACGTGCGCCGCTCGGCTACGATCTCGTTTCGATCGACGTCGGCATAACGCCCAATCTTGGTGGGCTGCCCGGCGCGGAGGAGCACGCTCTTGCCGTCAAGCCGGTCTCATCGTTCTACCAGCGCTGGCGCGATCTGGAGGAGAGGGCCCTAACGCCGGACGGACCCCGGCGAATCGTGTTGATTGGGGCGGGTGCTGCAGGATTCGAGGTCATACTCGCGGCACGACATCGATTGAGACTGCTCGCAGCAGCGCGGGGCATCAATCCAGACGATTTTTCGTTCCAGCTCGTCGGGAGCAGCCAGCTCCTGCCGACCCAGAACCCTTATGCGCGCCGGATCGCACGGAGATGTCTTGCCGAGCAGCGCGTGGATCTCATCGAAAACGACCGCGTCGTGGCGGTCGCTGCAGATCATGTCCGGCTCTCGAGTGGGCGGACCCTTGCAACTGACGCCGTCCTGATCTCCACCGATGCGCAACCCGCAGGCTGGTTCAAGGATTCGGGCCTGCCTCTCGACGAGCGCGGATTTCTCGCCGTGCGACCGACGCTACAGCTACTGGACGACGACGACATCTTCGCCGTCGGCGACTGTGCGACGGTCCTGGAGCACCGCCGGGAAAAGGCAGGCGTCTTTGCCGTGCGGCAAGGTCCGCCACTCACAGAAAACCTGCGGCTCAGAGCCAAAGGTCTGGCCGCCCGACCGTTTCGACCTCAGACGCAGTTTCTCACGCTCATCTCGGCCGGAGAAAAGTATGCCATCGCGTCCCGCAACGGGATTGCAATAGGCGGGCGCAGCATCTGGAACTGGAAGGATCGCATCGATCGGGACTTCATGGACATGTTCGACGTCGGCGCGGCCATGGGTCCGGGTCACCTTGACGTCGCGGATGACATGCGGTGCGGAGGGTGTGCGGCCAAAATCGGACCTGTCACTCTCTCTCGGACCCTGCATCGACTTGGTTCTAATACTGGAGCGCTCGATGACGTCGCCGTCATCGAGGATGGCGATAGGACGCTGAGGCTCGAAACAATCGATTTTTTCCGCGCCTTCTGGCCCGAGCCTTATCTCTTCGGGCGTATCGCAGCCATCCATGCGATGAACGACATTCTCGCAAAGGGCGGCATGCCGACCCACGCGCTTGCGAATGTGGTCCTGCCACATGCGACGCCGTCGCGCGTCGAGGAGGATCTCTTCCAGGTTCTGGCGGGCGCGAAATCCGCTTTCGGTGAGATCGGCGCCGAGATCGTCGGCGGTCATTCGGGGGAGGGACCGGAACTCGCAGCAGGGTTCTTCGTATCCGGACGCGTCGATCGCTCCAGGCTCATCCCCAAACGCGGATTGCGTCGCGGGGATGCACTGATACTCACCCGGCCGTTGGGGACGGGCATTATTTTTGCCGGTGCCATGCGGAGCATGGTGCGCGGACGAGACGTGGCGTCTGCGCTGAGGGAAATGGCACAATCGAGCCATGGAGTTGCGCGGGTCGCGATCGATTTTGCGCCGTCAGCGGGTACGGATATCACAGGCTTCGGCATCGGCGGACATCTACTGGAGATGATCGGTGACGACGACGTCGAGGTCCAGGTCGACCTCGGAGCCATGCCGATCTACCCGGGAACCGTAGCGCTCGCCCGCGCCGGTATCGTATCGACACTGCTCCGGGAGAATCTCAGAGTCGCAACCGACAACGAAATCGCGATCCTCGAACCGTGGAAACGAGCGATCCTTTTCGATCCGCAAACAGCGGGCGGGTTCGTTTTCGCTGTCGAGGGGCACCGCGCTGCAGAGATGGTCGCGGCGCTGAGACAAGCAGGCGCATCGAGCGCGAGCATCGTCGGCCACGTGACTGCTCGTAACGTGAAGAGCCGTCGTTTGCGTATCGAGGGGGATTTCCCCTGATCACGGACGGAGCTGAATGTCGCGGCCATCACCGAATGCTTCAATGGCGGGCTCGGCTTCGTGGTCCTGCAGGGCCCGGGTCAACCGGTGACACACTCACGTGCGCGCGGTTCCTTTTCCGCAAGACGATGGAGCAGATAGTCGACTTCGCCCCGGGTTGCGGCGGACATGCGCGACGCGGGTGCGCGCTGAGCGTCCGAGCGAATAGCACCACGCTTTTTCAGTATGTACTTCCGGACGGCAAGACCCGCGCCCGGCTGCTGTTCGTATCTGAGGAGCGGCAGGTGGGCATCGAACATATCATGCGCTTCGTCGCGCCGACCTGCCTTCTGGAGCGAAACGACATCGACAAGCATGTCCGGGAAGGCGTAGCCGGTCATCGCGCCATCGACTCCGCGCTCCATTTCGAAATCCAGAAACAGACCGCCGTTACCGATGAGAATTGAGATCGGCCGCATCGAGCCGTCCGACTGAAAACCGCGCAGCGTCGTAATCTTGTCGAGCCCCGGCCAGTCCTCGTGCTTCAGCATCTTGCAGCTCGGGTGGGCGGCGACAATCCGGCGGATGACGCCCGGTGACATCACGACGCCACTGGCCAGCGGATAGTCCTGAATGACGAACGGGACATCGGATCCGATCGCGGCGACGCACTGATCGTAGTAACCGACGATCTGATCGTCGGTCCGAACGGTCGACGGTGGCGCGATCATTACACCGGCTGCACCTGCGTCCATTACGGCCGTGCTCAATGACCGCATTGCGGCAAAACCGGGCGACGACACGCCGACGACGACAGGCAGAGATCCGGTCCGCTTGACGACCCGGCGCGAGAACGCGATCGCCTCGGACATATCCAATTTCGGAGCTTCACCCATCATGCCGAGGATGGTCATGCCGGTGACGCCGCAGCGCAGATAGAAATCAACCATCTGGTCCGTAGACGCCTCGTCCAGGCGGCCATCTTCCTCGAACGGGGTGGCAGCGATGACGTAAACACCGGCGGCCTTTTCGGTCAGCATGATGCACCTGTCCTGTCGAGCGATCGGGGGGCGGGAAGAGCCGCCGTTCAAGCCATATCCCTAGGACGGCAGCCCGGATTGCGCAACGCGCCGGTAGCGGATGAAAGATCTGCAAAATCTCGGGACTTGAGAAAGTTGTTCCATGACGTATGCACTGGGGTATGGGTCGGTCTTCCGGCCGGCGTCAGCAGCAGGAGACGACCGCATGCCGGATCATTATTTCGATTTCTCCGACCTGAAGCCGATCGAACGATACAAGCTGCTCTGCGGCATCGTCGTGCCGCGGCCGATCGCGCTTGTCACGTCGATGGACCGCGCAGGGCGCGTCAACGCGGCGCCGTTCTCGTTCTTCAACGTGTTTTCGGAAGATCCCGCCCAGATCGTCCTCGGCCTGCAGCACCGGTCGGACGGCTCGCCGAAAGATACGACACGCAATATCGCCGAGACCGGTACGTTCGTCGTCAACATGGTGGACGAGGCGATCGTCGAACTGATGAATGCCTGCGCCACCGATTTCCCGTCTGAGATCGGCGAGATCGCAGCACTCGGTATCGAGACCGAAAGCAGCCGTCGCGTCCCGGTTCCGCGCATCAAGGGCGCTCCTTTCGCGCTCGAGTGCCGGCGGACCGTCTCGCTGGCGTTCACGAACACGCGCGAACTTCTGATCGGTGAGGTTGTCGCCGTGCATGGGCGAGCTGGACACGTCGATCCTGCGACTTTCTACATCGACGACTCCGTCTATCGGCCCGTCGGCCGGCTCGCCGGGAGCGCCTACTGCAGGCAAGGCGAGACATTCAAGCTGCCGCGCATGACCTACGAGGAGTGGCGCAAGCGCCGGTGACGGGTGCAAGGGTGCGGCCCGATCGTAACGCGGCGTCGTGCCGATCACGGTATGAGGTATCGGCTCATACGGGCGCGTAGATCGTCTGAAATGGCGACGGATCGCAGGGTTTCCAGAGATGCGAGAACCACCGTGAGGTTGGCCCGGACCCGGATTTCCTCGTGGTGTCGAACTTCGATCGCCAGTTTTATCGAACTCTTTCCGATACGCGCCACGCGCAGGCAAAAGCGAAGGATGTCACCGATCTTGCTCGGTGCAATGAAGTCGCACTCGACGCGACCCATCGGGATGCTGACCCGATCCTTGGTGATCTGCTCGACGAAGCTCACCTCGAGACCTTTGGTGAACCAGTCCTCGACCAGCTCGTTGAAAAGAACGAAATACTGCGGATAGAAGATGATGCCGGCCGGATCGCAATGGTGGAAGCGGATGAGCTTGTCGTCCTCGAACGCCAGCCCGACCTCGTGTATGCAGGTCGATGTGGGGGATTTACTCATGATTTTGCTCCGCTCGCGGATGTGACCGCGTGCGGTTCTATCAGGTCCGCTGCGGCAAACCATGCGACTCATCGATGTCGAGTTCAAGCATGAGGCTGCTCAGCGATTTGCCGTGCGCATCGAGTGCGACGGAGCGTGTGACGCCGCCGCCCAAAGCCCCCTCGAGCACGAAGTTCAACGCGGCCAGACCGGGCAGTTCGTAACGCGTGACCGAGCCGGTCACGACGCTGCCGAAGTGTGCTACGACGCGGTCGACCGTGACGACGCGGCACAGGGTCTGGTAATCACGTGGATCGCGGGCGATGACGGAAATCGTCGACGTGTTGCCCTTGTCGCCGGCGCGGGCGTGAGCGAGTTCACGGAGTTTCATCGTGCGGGCTCCGCCAGGATTTCGACTTCGGGCGTGACAAGGTCTTCGTCAATCAGGACCGATGCAATCGAAATGTTCTCCTTCGATGTCTTGAAGACGCCGCCGCCGCCTGCTGGGCCATTCGTATAAAGGGCCTCGACTTCGAGACCGATCATTCTGGCGGCTTCGCGCGATGGCGAACGGCCGGCGATACGCAACCGGACTTCGTAGGGTTCGGCATTTCCGGGCCGAGCTGCGGACCCATGCAGGGCATCGACGCCGAGCAGATCGGCACGAAGGTCGTCGAACACCGCGCCCGTCCTTTTCAGGCGTCTCAGTACGATGTCGCGGGCAAGGGAGGCGCGGGCGAGTGCGCCGGTTCCGGCGTAGCTTATCTGCCCCTCGCCGATGAAGCCGTCGCGATATCCGACCGAAACCTTCAGCTTTCCGGTTTTACGCATGCCACCGCCGCCGGAGATGCGCACCCTGTTCTCTCCGATCTCGTTCAATGTAACCGAAGAGAAATCCGCGACGACATCCGGCTGGATATAGTGGCCGGGATCGTGCACTTCGTACAGCAGCTGCTCCTTGCAGGTCGCAAGGGACACGAGCCCGCCGGTGCCTTCGAGCTTGGTGATCTCGAAGCTGCCGTCCGCATCGACGATGCACAACGGGAAGCCGAGTTCGTCAAGTCCGTCAACGTCCTTGAAGCCGGGATCGGCAAAGTAGCCGCCTGTCACCTGGCCAGCGCATTCCATCAGATGCCCGACGAGCACTCCGCGTCCGAGATGGCGCCAATCGTCCGGATTCCAGGCGAACTCGTGCACGAGAGGCGCAAGGAAGAGAGCTGGATCACCGACACGACCGGTAATGACGACCGTCGCATCCTGCGCAAGTGCGTCGACGATGGGGTTTGCACCAAGATATGCGTTTGCAGAGACGATCCGCCCGGCGATATCGGCAGTCGTTCCGTCGCGATCGACAAACGGCAGGGTTCGGTCGCGGATCAACGTCGTGACGTCGTCACCCGTGACGCAGGCGACGCGCACTCCGGTCAGGGCGAGTTCAGCCGCGATTCCGGCCACTCTTCGAGCTGCGGCGCGCGGATTTGCAGCTCCCATGTTGGTAATGATCCGTGTTCCCACTGCATGTGCGGGCCCGAGGACGGCATTGAAGCGGTCCTCCAGGAGCGGATCGTAACCCCGGGCGGGATCGGCGAGCCGTTCGACCTGCGCCAAGGCGATCGTGCGCTCCGCAAGGCACTCGAACACGAGGTAATCGAGCCGACCGCGCGTCGCAAGATCGACGGCTGGGTCGATGCGGTCGCCGGCGAAGCCAGCACCACAACCGAGGCGTACTTGTTTCATCTAGTCCGGTCCCTTTGCAAGCGTCCGGCAACTATCCGCCAAAAGGCAGCGGGCGCCAAATACCTGCTGGTACCGGGGGCATTGCGTTTTTCGAAGAGGCGCTGCTCTCAGAAGCCGCTTTCGCGGATCAGCACCTGTATGACCCGGTTCCAGAAGCGTGACAGGAGGCTGCGCGCATCCGCGGTAACGACGAGAATACCGACGCGAGGAGACGCCACGGCGACCGCGACGATCCCGGTGTTCGTGGTGCCGGCGCCTCTCACAGCGGTGGCGACGCCTGACGCACCGGTCGACGTTCCCGCAGCAGTGCACGAGTCGATCTCTGTCGAAGGCGCGATCCTTGCCGAGTCCGAGCGGATCAACAAGCTGTGGGAACGCGAGGTCCTGGAGCGGACGCGTCTCGAACATGGCGACGCGTTCCGGATCGCGAACCTCTCCAGCTTCTCGATCAGGTTCGGGGAGACCAGCGGTTCGACGGACAATGCGGGAGGTATCGGTATCCGCATCGAGTCGACCGTGAACGACGGCGTTCTCACGCTCGTCATGGAACAGGTCGGAGGCGGGAAATCGGTGCATGTGGTCGACTACGCGATCACGCGGACCGACGGACGCGCCGTACCAGGCTGGCTCGAGCGACCCTCGCTCGACATGCTTCAGGGGCGGCGCGCGGCGGATGCCGAGGTGCTCGATCTCAGGGTCCGAGCGATCCTGTCGGACGGCCGCGAGATCGTGCAGGACGTGCGGATCGAAACCCCGACCGGGGAAATCAAGCCTCTGCCGCAGCAACGGTCCGACCGCGTACCCATGTTCGACGAACAACTCAGCCGCTTCGCATCTCTCGACGCCGAAAGTGCCGAGGCCCTGGCCGACGTTCTGGCGCTGGCGGCCGGCGAGTAGCAGCTGTCGCCGACCCCGTATCGAGCGACCCGAGGAGGGCCGGCGACAGCGCCGGCCCTTGCTGCATTCCAAAGTACGTCGCGGCGCGATTTGACTTTTTCGGCCGCTTCCGCGATTGTGCGCTGAAATCAGACGGCTTTTGACGAGAGCCGCCGCCCTGCACATGGTGAAAACCGGGAGGCAGGGAGGTCAACATCCGACAACGCGGCGCGTTCTCGGGTGGTTTTCTGCTTTGTTTTCAGCTTTTTAGCTGAAGACCGGATTATTCTCCGCAATGGCCGGGAGGAAAATTCGGACCAACCCCGGCCACTGCGACACGGGCTCGACGCCATGTTCCAGTCACTCTCAGATCGCCTGTCGGGGGTACTCGACAAGCTCACGCGACGCGGCGCGCTCACAGAGGCGGACGTCGGCGAAGCGATGCGCGAGGTGCGGCGGGCGCTGATCGAGGCCGACGTCGCGCTCGATGTGGTGCGGTCGTTCACGGACCGGGTCCGGAACAAGGCGGTCGGACAGGACGTCATCAAGTCGGTCACGCCCGGGCAGATGGTGGTCAAGATCGTCCATGACGAACTGGTCGCCACGCTCGGCTCAGACGCCAAGCCGATCGATCTGGCAGCACAGCCCCCGGTACCAATCCTGATGGTCGGCCTGCAGGGCTCGGGCAAGACGACGACGACAGCGAAGATCGCGAACCGGCTCAAGACGCGCGAGAAAAAGAAAGTTCTCATGGCGTCGCTCGATACGCGGCGGCCGGCGGCTATGGAGCAGCTTCGCGTGCTCGGCTCGCAGATCGAGGTCGACGTGCTGCCGATCGTCGCCGGGCAGACGCCGGTGCAGATCGCCAAGCGGGCGCTCGAGGCAGCGCGGCTCGGCGGGTTCGACGTCGTGATGCTCGATACCGCAGGCCGGACCACGGTCGACGACGAACTGATGGCGGAAGTCGCGGAAGTGAAGGCGCTGACGTCGCCGCACGAAACGCTGCTCGTCGCGGACGCACTGACCGGTCAGGATGCCGTCAACACCGCGAAGGCGTTCGAGGGACGCGTCGGCGTTACCGGCATCGTGCTGACGCGCGTGGACGGCGACGGTCGCGGCGGTGCGGCGCTGTCGATGCGGGCGGTGACCGGCAAGCCGATCAAGCTCATCGGCGTCGGCGAAAAGTGGGACGCACTCGAAGATTTCGATCCGAAGCGCATCGCCGGACGCATTCTCGGCATGGGCGACATCGTCGGGCTCGTCGAGAAGGCGGCGCAGACGATCGACCAGGACAAGGCCCGCGCCATTGCCGAGCGGATGCAGAAGGGCATCTTCGATCTCGACGACATGAGCGAACAGCTCAAGCAAGTCGAGAAGCTCGGTGGCATGGGCTCACTGATGGGCATGCTGCCGGGCATCGGCAAGATGAAGAAGCAGATCGATGCGGCGGGCGGGATCGACGAGAAGATGATCAAGCGCCAGCGCGCCATCATTTCGTCGATGACGCCGAAGGAGCGGCGCAACCCGAAGCTTCTCGACGGCAAGCGCAAGCGTCGCATCGCGGCGGGCTCCGGCACCAAGCCCGAGGATGTGAACCGGCTCCTGAAGCAGCACCGCGACATGGCCGACATGATGAAAATGATGAAGAAGAACCCGGGCATGATGGCGCGCATGGCGGGCGCGATGGGCTTCGGCGGACCGGCGGCGATGGGTGCTGGGCCAAGTGCAGACGAAGTGGCCGCGATGCAGAAGGAATTGCAGGGGCTCGATCCCAGTGCCATCGCGCAACTGCCGAAGGACATGCAGGACGCGCTCAAGGCGCTGCCGGACGCGGGCAAGGGCGGTAGCTCGAAGCCGATGCTGCCGGGGCTCGGAGGGGGGCTGCCAGGACTGGGCGGTGGGCGCCTGCCCGGTCTTCCCGGCATGCCGAAGGGGCCGTTCGGAGGCAAGAAGCGGTGAACGGCATACCGACCATAACATCGGATCGGCTGCGGTTCAGACCATGGCGCGAGGACGATCTACCCGCGCTCGCCGGTTTCATGGCGAGCGACAGGTCGCGCTTCATCGGTGGGCCGATCAACGAAGACGACAGCTGGCGCAGGATTGCGCTCTTCATCGGGCACTGGTCGATCCGAGGCTTCGGCCCCTGGGCAATCGAGGAAATCGACAGCGGGTCGTGTGCGGGCTACGCAGGGCTTTGGCATCCGCACGGCTTTCCCGAAGCCGAGGTGCTCTACACACTTTACGACGGATTTGGCGGCAAGGGCTACGCGCAGGAGGCGGCGCTGCGGTGCCGCCGTTACGCTTACGAGACACTCGGATGGCGGACGGTGGTCAGCTACATACATTCCGACAATGCAGCGTCGAAACTCGTTGCGGAGCGCGTCGGCGCCCGTTTCGACGGAACCGCTTCAATCGCATTCGGCATTGGCGCCTGGCGCCAACCGGAAATCTGGCGGCACCCGTCGCCCGAGCAATCATCGCATTCCAATTGAAACAGAGAAGCAGGAGAGCAAGTCAATGAGCGTGAAAATGCGTCTGTCGCGCGGCGGCACAAAGAAGCGTCCCTACTACTACGTCGTCATCGCCAACAGCGCGAGCCCGCGTGACGGCCGCTATATCGAGCAGGTCGGCACACACAACCCGATGCTGGCGAAGGACAACGCGGAGCGCACAAAGCTCAATGTCGATCGGATCAAGCACTGGCTCGGCGTCGGTGCGCAGCCGACCGACCGCGTGATGCGTCTCCTCGATGCGGCCGGCCTCGCAAAGCGCACGGCTTCGAACAATCCCGACAAGGCGAAGCCGAAGAAGAAGGCACAGGAGCGCGCTGCTGCTGCCGCCGAGGCTGCGAAGAAGGCCGCCGAGGCGAAGGACGCTGCGGCGTCCTGATCGACGCGTCATTCCGGTTCCGGCAAACTTTTGTCAGAACCTAAACTCTATTGACGGCAGGATGCCGGACGCTCACGTTTACGGGGGCGTCCGGTTTGTCGTCTCAGGGGGTCGAAGCATGGTGAAGGAAGGCTTGTACAGCGTCGTTTTCGGCGGCGCGGCCTATGAGACGGCGAGTGTCTTCGTGCTGCGAGAGGGCCGAATCGGAGGATTGAGTTTTCAGGGAAGCGAATACGAGGGGACGTATCGCTACAATGCCGACCGCGATCTAGTGGAATTCGACATGACCGCGCATTTCGTTCCCAACGTTCTGCTGGTAACCGGGCTGCAGATTCCGGAAACGGGTGCGAGACTGCATGTCGCGGGCGAGGCGCCGGTCGCAACGCCGACGTCGAGGTTCTCAATCGTGATCGCCGACAAACCGGTCGATGTGGCGATGACCTATGTGCGGCCGCTCCCGTGACCGAAGGCGGCCGACGGATCCTGCTCGGGCAGATCACCGGGGCGCACGGGATCAAGGGTGAAGTCACGATCCGTGCACACACCGAGACACCGGAAGGGCTGATGGCCTACGGGGCACTGACGGCGAGCGACGGGCGGTCCGTCACAATTTCGCAGGTGCGGCCGACCAACAAAGGCATCATCGCGCGGATCGCCGGTGTCGGCGACCGCACAACGGCGGAGAGCCTAAGAGGTCTCGATCTCTTCGTCGACCGGGCGCGGCTGCCGGAGCCGGAGGATGGTGCGTACTATCTCGAAGATCTGATCGGTCTCACCGCCGTTAGCCAGGACGGCGCGACAATCGGCACGGTACGGGCGGTCGAGAACTACGGGGCCGGGGACATCCTCGTCGTCACGCTGGTCCATGGCGGTGACGACGTGATGGTACCGTTCCGGGATGCCTTCGTCCCGGACGTCGACATCAAGGGTGGTCGGGTCACGATCGTACCGCCGGTCATGGTGGGCGAGCGCGACGACGAAGCAAGCTATTCGGAAAAAGGCTCCGAAGCCGAGGCGCAATCGAAGGCGCAGCGCCGCAAGCGGGATGACCGAGATGACGGCCAGTGACAACCTCGCGTTCCGGGATGCGATCGAGGCGGACCTGCCGGCGATCATCGCACTGCTCGGGGACGACCAGTTCGGGCAGGCGCGCAATCCGGCATTCGAGACGAACCGGGAGAAGTATCTCGCGGCGTTTCGGGAACTCGAGGCCAATCCGAACGACGGCTACGTCGTGGCGGAGGCGGGAGGCCGTATCGTCGGGGTGATGCAACTCTCGTACCTGCGCGGGCTCAGCTATTCGGGCGGGCTCAGGGCGCAGGTCGAAAGTGTGCGGATCGCGTCGGATCTCAGGGGGCGGGGCCTCGGATCGAAAATGATGGAGGAGGCGTGCCGGCGTGCGCGGGCGCGCGGGGCGGTGCTCGTCCAGCTCACGACGGACGCACGGCGAATCGAGGCGCGGCGGTTCTACGAACGGCTCGGCTTCTCCGGGTCGCACGTCGGGATGAAGAAGTTTCTCTGAGAAATGCAGGCGGTGACGATTTCGGGCAGAACGAGCGTCGTGCCAGCCCGTCACCGTAATCCTGGACCGGTCACCGGGAATGGGAAGTGAACGGCACGTGAAAAGCGGAAAGAGTGCCGATCGGTTTTTTTGAAGATTGGGGCAGCGCCGCCATAGTTAGAACCTAGAGGCGCCAAACAGGACGGCTAGCGAGAACGCTGGCGTCGCAGGTGGTCCATGTGGGGGACGACCGGTGACGGGGTGGCTCCTTGCGCTCGGACCTGCGGATGTTGCGGGGCGTGCGCGCAACAACGGTTCTCGATCATGTCAGATCGCCAGCAGTACGCGAACGGAAACGGTGGGGGTGGCCCCACGGGACCGGGGCGAGGTGATTTCGGTCTGACGGCGTGGGACGACGGGGTATCCCACAAGGAGCCTCGCGATCCCAAGAAGATTGCGCTGGTCATAGGGCTCGCGGTGCTGTCGTGGGTCGCCACGTATGTCGGCATGCTCGAGCTGATCGAAGCGAACATGGGCGACCTGCCGCTCGTCCACAAGATCATCATCGGTTTCTCGGTCGCCATGCTGATGACGATGATCGTCTGGCTGCTCGACCAGATGTTCAAGCCAATCGGGTTCTTCACGAAATCGCTCTATGCGATGGGTTATGTCTTCCTGACGCTGATTTCAGTCGGCTTCGGGTTCGGCTTTTACTGGAAGGTGCTGGAGAGCCGGACAGAGGGTACGCGCGGGGCGGAAACGGCCGTGGCGCAGGTGCAGGCGCCACTGCAGGCGGCGGCGGCGCGTCTCGATTCGCTGCAGGGCACACTCGGCCAGCTGCAGGTGCTCAGCCAGCAGAAGGCGGAAATCGAGCGGGCGCAAGGCACTTCCTGCCCGGGTTCGCGGCCGGGAGACGGTCCGCGTCGCAAACTGCGCGACGACGATGCCGGCCGCTTCGCGTTCGCGACCGATTTCGTCAAGGGTCGGGTCGGCCAGGTCAAGTCGGACATTGCGGCGATCGAGGCGGACCTGTTGCTCGTCACGAAGGGTGACGCGTCGATCGTCGACAGGAGCGGTACGCGCAACGAATTCATGAAGGGACTGAGCCGCAAACTCGACTCGACGGTGACGAACTTCAACGCATTCCGTGGCGATCCGCAGCTCCGGCAGATCCGGACCGAACTCGCCGAGCGGGGCGACAAGACGACGTTCCCGGACGGAAACAAGACGTTTTCGTGCCCGGACCAGCAATTGCAGACGATG
>DAOMWV010000014.1:0-27965 GCA_035436725.1 Hyphomicrobiaceae bacterium | reverse complement strand
ACGTGGCAGGCAACCGCCGGGTGCGTTCCGGGCCAGTTGCGTGGCGTGCTGTCGTCGCTGGTCTCGACATTCGGTGCGGTCACGGTCACTTCGACCTGCCGGTCGCGGTCCAGCAATCGTGCAGCCGGGGGGGCCCGGCGCAGCTATCACCTTTCCGGACAAGCCGTCGATTTCCGGGTCCGGGGTGCCGGCAGCGGAGCGGTTTACGCGTTCCTCTCGAGCAACGGCAGTGTCGGTGGCCTCAAGCACTATGGCGGGGGGCTCTTTCATATCGACACCGGTCCGCGCCGCCCCATGTGACGGGTGCGCTTCCAGCGACGACGACCTTCGTGCTAGCGTGACCGTAAATGCGCACGAGGGGCGAAGTCGCCTCCTGAACGCACACGGTCAGGGAGAGCGGAGGTGTCAATGGGTTGGGTGAAGGCGTTCGCGGTTGCCGCGGCAATCGGAATGAGCGGAGCGGTGGCGCCGCTGACGGCGCAAGAGCTTAAAATCGGGGTCATGGCGCAGCCGTCTGCGATGGACCCTCATTTTCACAATCTCACGCCCAACAACTCGATGCTTTCGCACATATTCGAGCGTCTCGTCGAGACGGCCGCAGATGGCAAGTTGAAGCCAGGTCTGGCGACGAGCTGGAAGACGATCGACGATACGACCTGGGAGTTCAAGCTCAGGCCCGACGTGAAATGGCACAACGGTTCGGCCTTCACCGCCGACGACGTGGTGTTCACCTTCGAGCGCGCGCCGAACGTGCCGAACAGTCCATCTTCGTTCGCCTCCGCGATCAAGGGCAAGACCATCAAGAAAGTCGACGATCTCACCGTCCACATCTCGACGGCAGCGCCTTTCCCGCTGATGCCGAATGCTCTCAGCAACGTGCTGATCGTCTCGAAAGCGGTCGGCAACGGTGCGAAGACGGAGGACTACAACTCGGGCAAGGCGGCTGTCGGAACGGGGCCCTACAAGTTTGCCTCCTATGTTCCGGACGATCGCGTCGAAGTGGTTCGCAACGACGCCTACTGGGGCGGCAAGCCACAATGGGAGAAGATCACGTTCCGGCCAATCAAGGCGGCACCGGCGCGGGTGGCGGCGCTTCTTTCAGGCGACGTCGACATGATCGAAGACGTGCCGACGACCGACATCGAGCGCCTCAAGAAGGACGACAAGCTCACGATCGTCCAAACCGTTTCGCGGCGCGTGATCTACTTCCACCTCGATCAGGCGCGTGACGTGACGCCCTTCATCAAGGGTAAGGACGGGGCAGAAATCAAGAACCCCCTGAAGGATCTCCGGGTGCGGCAGGCGCTTTCGAAGGCGATCAACCGGGAAGCGATCGTCAGCCGGGTCATGGAAGGCGCAGCCATACCGGCAAGCCAGTTCCTGTCCGAGCAGTTTTTCGGGACGTCCAAGCAGCTGAAGCCGGTGGCCTACGATCCGGAGGGCGCGAAGAAGCTGCTCGAGGCCGCGGGGTACCCGAACGGCTTCAAGATGACGATGCACGGCCCGAACGGGCGGTACACGAACGACGTCAAGATCATCGAGGCCGTCGCGCAGATGTTCACGCGCATCGGCGTCGAGACGACGGTCGAGACGCTGCCGCCGGCCGTGTTTTTCTCTCGCGCATCCACTGGCAACAAGGGTGAGCCGGAGTTCTCGTTCATCCTTGTCGGCTGGAGTGCGGATACCGGGGAGACCTCGGGCTCGCTCAAGCCGCTGGTCGGCACTTTCGACAAGGAAAAAGGCAGCGGAACCGCGAACCGCGGACGCTACTCCAACCCCGATCTGGACAAGCTGGTCGAGGAAGCGCTCAAGACGAACGACGACGCCAAGCGCGGCGAAATCCTCGCCAAGGCTTCCGAGACGGCGATCAACGACGTTGCGATCATTCCGGTACAATATCCGCTGAGCACCTGGGCGCTGAAGAAGGGCCTCAAGTATCCGGGCCGTGCAGACGAATACACGATCGGGTCCGATGTGACGCGGTAAAGTATCGAGCCAGCGCAACAACGCTGGCTCTCAGACCTTCGGCTATGGAAAAGGCATGCTCGTCACGTTGCTCAGACGGCTGATGCAGAGTGCGTTCGTCGTCGTGGCGATGTCGGTCATCGTCTTTTTCGGCGTTCATATCGTCGGCGATCCGGTCTGGCTGCTGGTCAACCCGCAGGCGGATCAGGCCGACATCGAGGCGACGATCCGGGCGCTGGGTCTCGACCGACCGATCCACGAACAATACTTCCATTTCGTGCGCGGTGCGCTCGCCGGCGATTTCGGCAAGAGCTTCACGTTCGGGGAAAGCGCGCTCAAGGTCATCCTGCAACGCATGCCGGCGACGCTCGAACTCGCGATCGCCGCCGTCGTCATGGCGATCATCATCGGTATTCCGCTCGGACTTTATGCGGGGCTAAAGCCGCAAAGCCCGATCTCGAAGACGATCATGGCTGGCTCGATCGTCGGGTTCTCGCTGCCGACGTTCTGGGTCGGGCTGATGCTGATCATGGTGTTCGCGGTCATGCTCGGCTGGCTGCCGTCGACCGGCCGGGGACCGACGGCCACCTATTTCGGCATCACATCCTCAGCGTTCACGCTGGAGGGACTCAGGCACCTGATGCTGCCCGCGATCAATCTGGCGCTGCTCAAGGTCTCGCTCGTCATCCGGCTGACGCGCGCGGGAACCATGGAGGCGGTGCACCAGGACTACATCAAGTTCGCGCGGGCAAAGGGGCTTGCGCCGCGACGGATCGTCGGAGTGCATCTCCTGAAGAACATCCTCATCCCGGTCGTTACCGTCCTCGGCCTCGAGTTCGGCAACCTCGTCGCTTTCTCTGTCGTGACAGAGACGATCTTCGCCTGGCCCGGCATGGGCAAGCTGCTCATCAATGCGATCCAGTCGCTCGACCGGCCGATCGTGGTTGCCTATCTCATCATGATCGTGCTGCTGTTCGTGTTCATCAATCTCGTCGTGGATCTCCTCTATTCGGTGCTCGATCCGCGCGTACGGCTGTCGGATCGTGCGGCATGAGCCGGCTGGTGACAGAGGGGCCGGCCCCTGCCGAGGACAAGGCCGACGTGCCGCCGCGCGAGGAGACGCCGCTTGCGCGGTTCTGGTCCGAGTACCGCGAGAGCCCGCTTGCCGTCGCGGCACTTCTTCTGGTCGCCGTGCTCATCGTTCTTGCTCTCGTCGCACCCTACATCGTGCCGCAGAACCCGTACGACCTGGCGCAGGTCGACGTGCTCGACAGCCGGCTGCCGCCGGGGACCAAGAGTTCCAACGGGAAATATACACACTGGCTCGGAACCGACGGCGCCGGGCGCGATCTCCTCTCGGCGATGCTCTACGGATTGAGGATTTCGCTCGCCGTGGGTGTGATGAGCGGGTTCATCGCGATGGCGCTCGGGGCCGCGGTGGGGCTTCTCGCATCCTATGCTGGCGGCCGTACCGAGGCGGCGATCATGCGGCTCGTCGACCTGCAGCTCTCATTTCCGGCGATCCTGCTCGCGCTCATGCTGATCGCGGTACTCGGCAAGGGTGTCGACAAGATCATCATCGCGCTCGTGACCGTGCAATGGGCCTATTATGCGCGGACCGTGCGAGGGACGGCGCTGGTCGAACAGCGCAAGGATTATGTCGAGGCGGCGCGCGGGCTCGGACTGTCGCATAGCCGGATCGTACTCAAGCACATTCTGCCGAACTGCCTGCCACCGCTGATCGTGGTCGGCACGGTGCAGACCGCGCATGCTATCTCGCTCGAGGCGACGCTGTCGTTTCTCGGGGTCGGTCTGCCGCAGACGGAGCCGTCCCTGGGGCTGCTGATTTCCAACGGTTTCGAGTACATGCTGTCGGGCAAGTACTGGATCAGCTTCTTCCCGGGGATCGTGCTGCTCGTCACGATCGTCGTGATCAATCTGGTCGGCGACCGGCTGCGCGACGTTCTCAATCCGAGGCTCAAGCGATGACGACGCCGGAGCCGATCCTCGACGTGAAGGGTCTCAGAACGCACTTCTTTACGCGGCAGGGCGTCGTCAAGGCGGTCGACGGGGTGGATCTCCGGGTGGCGAAGGGCGAGGTGCTCGGGCTCGTCGGCGAAAGCGGGTCGGGGAAGTCGATCACGGGGTTTTCCATCCTCGGGCTCGTCGACCCGCCGGGGCGTATCGTCGATGGGTCGGTACGGTTCAAGGGACGGGAGCTCGTCGGGGCGCCGGACGAGGAACTGCGGTCGATCCGTGGCAACCGCATCGCCATGATCTTCCAGGACCCGATGATGACGCTCAATCCGGTCCTCAGGATCGACACGCAGATGATGGAAGCGGTCCGGGCGCATGCCGCTGTCGACAAGGCGACGGCGCTGGCGCGTGCCCGCGATGCCCTCGCCATGACCGGTATCGCGAGCCCGGAGCAGCGGCTCAAGGCCTATCCGCACGAATTGTCGGGTGGCATGCGGCAGCGCGTCGCCATCGCAACGGCGTTTCTCAACGACCCGGATCTCATCATCGCCGACGAGCCGACGACGGCGCTCGACGTGACGATCCAGGCGCAGATCCTGCACGAGGCGCAGCAACTCGTGCGGCGGACCGGGGCGGGCCTTATCTGGATCACGCACGACCTGGCCGTCATCTCCGCGCTGGCTGACAGGATCGCAGTCATGTACGCCGGGCGGATCGTCGAAAGCGGACCGTCGGCGGACGTGATCGGTACGCCGCAACACCCGTACACCGCGGGTCTCATCGGCTCTGTGCCGTCGAACAACAAGCGTGGCGAACCGCTGAGGCAGATTCCGGGCATGACGCCGTCTCTCATGAACCTGCCAAAGGGCTGTGCGTTCCGTAATCGGTGCGCATATGCGGCGGCAGCCTGCGCGTCCGAACCTCCGGTGCACGAGGACGGCCGGCGCATGGTGCGTTGTGTTGCGCCGCTCGGCGGGGGTACGCGATGAGCGACACTCCGATCCTTTCCGTGCGCGGTGTTTCCAAGCGGTTCGTTCGCAAGCTCGATCTCGCCGGCAAGATCGCGGCACGGCTCGGTGCGGATCTGCGCGAGGAGACCGTGCACGCGGTCGATCGCGTCGATCTCGACATCCGGCGCGGGGAAGTCGTGGGGCTCGTGGGGGAGAGCGGCTGCGGGAAATCGACGCTTGGTCGCATGGTTGCCGGGCTGATGGAGCCGAGCGAGGGTACGGTTTTCATCAACGGCGTCGACCGGGCGAAGGTCGAGGGCGACGCGGTGCGCCTGCAGCGGCTCGCTGTGCAGATGATCTTCCAGGACCCGTCGGCGGCGCTCAATCCCCGCATGCGGGTCGAGGAGATCATCGGGGAGGCGCCGGTCGTCCACGGGCTCGTGACGAAAGCGGAGGTGGGGCGGTACGTTGGCGACATGCTGCGGCGCGTGGGCCTCAGCCCGGATGCGGCGCGACGCTATCCGCACCAGTTCTCTGGCGGGCAGCGGAGCCGCATCAACATCGCGCGCGCGCTCGCGGTCAAGCCGGAGTTTCTCGTCTGCGACGAGGCCATCGCCGCCCTCGACGTGTCCATCCAGGCGCAGGTCATCAACCTGTTCATGGATCTGAAGTCCGAGTTCGGCCTCACCTATCTTTTCATCTCGCACGATCTCGGGGTAGTCGAACACATTTCGGATCGTGTCGTGATCATGTACCTCGGGCGCGTGGTCGAAAGTGCGGCGACGGAGGCGCTGTTCGCGGGGCCCAATCATCCGTACGCAAAGGCGCTGTTGGCGGAGGTGCCGCGTCTGTCGACGGAGAAGCGGACGTTTCATCCGATCCAAGGTGAAATCCCCTCGCCGTTGTCGCCGCCGCAGGGCTGTCATTTCCATCCGCGCTGTCCGTACGCCTTCCGGCGCTGTAGCGTCGAGGTTCCGAGGCTCAGGGAAATCGCCCCCGGGCGGCTGTCTGCCTGTCACCTCAATGACGAGGAGGGGGGAAGCTCCTGATGCGGGCGGCTTCGTCGATGGAGTGCGGCAGGGCGCACGCGGCGGCGAAAGAAGAGGCAGGAGAGATACATGAACGAGCACGAAAAGCGCGTAATGGATTGGCTCGCAGGGCGTGGCGACGAGATGATCGAGCTTCTGCGCGGTGCCGTGAACATCGACAGTGGCAGTTACGACAAAGCCGGCGTCGATGCGGTGGGCGCGCATTTCGAGAAGTTCTTCGCCGTGCACGGCATCCGGACCGAACGCGAACCGCATGCAACATTCGGTGACGCCATTCACGTCATCGTCGACGATGCACCAACGAACGAGAAGCCGGTCGTCCTGATGGGGCACCGCGACACCGTGTTTCCGAAAGGCGAAGTAGCGAAGCGGCCGTTCACGATCAAGGACGGGAAGGCCTATGGGCCCGGCGTCGCCGACATGAAGGCCGGCGTCGTCATGAATGCTTTCGTCCTGGCCGCGTTCAAGGCGCTCGGTGGCAATCCGGCACCGCTCCGGGGGCTCATCACGTCCGATGAGGAGATCGCCTCGCCGTCGTCGCGACCTGTCATCGAGCGGGTGGCGCGGGGGGCACGCTGCGTTTTCAACTCCGAGCCGGGACGGCCGAGCGGTGCGGTCGTCACCGGTCGCAAGGGCGGCGTCTTCATGGTGCTCGAGGTCGAGGGTAAAGCCGCGCACTCGGGTGGCGCTTTCGAAAAGGGGATCAGCGCCATCGGTGAACTCGCGCACAAGATCGTCGCCATCCATGCGCTTACGGATCTGAAGAAGGGGGTTACACTCAACGTCGGCCTCGTTCGAGGCGGTCAGTCAGTCAACACGACGGCGCCGAGTGCCGTTGGCGAGATCGACATGCGTTACGTGCATCCAGCGGATCGGGCGACGACACTGGCGGCAATCGAGCGCATCGTTGCGCACTCGACCGTGCCGGGGGCGACGGCGAAACTCACCATACGCGGCGAGTTCCTGCCGCTGGTCGCGTCGGCGGAGGCGGAGACATTGTTTGCAGGCTACCGTGACGCCGCCGCGGATGCTGGGCTCTCCATCGTCGGCGAGTTTTCTGGCGGTTGCGCCGACAGCGGGTTCACTGCAGCGGTCGGGTGTCCGACCCTCTGCTCGACCGGGCCGGTAGGGGCGAACGCGCACACGGTCGAAGAGGTTCTCGAACTCGACAGCCTCGTGCCGCGCGCGCAGGCGCTGGCGCTCGCCATTCTGCGGCTACCTGCTGCAGCGTGATCGGTGCGGCATCGGTTGCGCTGGCTGAAGTGGGAAATTCGGGAGACGACACATGACGGCGAGCCGGTTGAAGCGGCGAGCATGGGTTCCAGCCCACTCGGAAGACTACATTCAGGCGATGGCCGGGCGCGTTGCGGACGCGGATGGTGCGTCGGTCGAGGCGTTGCTCGACGCGGCGGTGCAGCAGAACGCCGACATTCACGAGCGCGACTGCCTCAATCTCAATCCGGCGACGAATGCGCTCAATCCGAAAGCGGAGCGCCTGCTTTCGGCGAAGCTCGGGGCGCGGCCGTCGCTGGGGTATCCGGGCGACAAATACGAGATGGGACTCGAAGGGGTCGAGAAGATCGAGATCATCTGCGCGGAACTGGCGGCGGAAGTCTTCAACGCCGACTTTGCCGAGATCCGGATCGGGTCGGGGGCGCTCGCCAATCTCTATGCGTTCATGGCGACGACTGAGCCGGGTGACACGATCCTCGTGCCGCCAGCGGAGATCGGCGGACATGTCACGCATCATGCGGCGGGGGCTGCGGGGCTTTACGGTCTCAAGAGCGTCCCGATGCCGGTGGACGCGAAGAATTTCACGGTGGATCTCGAGGGTGTGGCGCGGCTCGCACGCGAGCACAAGCCGAAGCTGATGACGATCGGCGGCAGTCTCAATCTCTTTCCGCACCCGGTCGCAGACCTTAAGAAGATCGCGAGCGGCGTGGGGGCGAAGCTCCTGTACGACGCGGCGCACATGTCCGGCATGATCGCGGGGAAGGCATGGCAGCAGCCGCTCGCCGAGGGCGCCGACATGATGACGATGAGCACCTATAAAAGTCTTGCCGGTCCGCCGGCCGGGCTTCTGCTCACGAACGACGCGGAACTCGCCAAGCGCGTCGATGCGATCGCCTATCCTGGTCTCACAGCGAACTTCGACGTGGCGAAGAGCGCGGCGCTCGCCATCACATTGCTCGACTGGCGGGACCATGGCGCCGACTATGGTCGGGCCATGCTCGCGGCGGCCAGGTCTCTGGCCTTGGCGCTCGCCGAGCGGGGCCTGCCGGTACATGCGGCGGGACGTGGCGGGACTGCTTCCCATCAGATGGCCATCGAGGCGGCGCGCTGGGGCGGCGGACAGGCGGCATCAAAGCGGCTGCGTGAAGCGAACATTCTCGCGTGCGGCATCGGCTTGCCAATCGCGCCGGTGGAGGGCGACACGAACGGGCTGCGGCTCGGTGTCAACGAACTCGTCAGGTGGGGACTGACGGCGGACGACATGCCTGCCGTGGCGGACTTCATCGCGCGCGTGCTCGTCGGCAATGTCGACGTTCACGACGTCGCGAAGGAGGTCGCGGAGTTCCGCAGCCGCTACAGGACTGTGAATTTCGTGCGGACGTGAGCGTCCAGGGCGCCCTGCGAGAGCAGCGGCTGTTTGTGGACGCTCGTGCCGTGGTTCGGCCCGCGACGACGTGCCGGGTTACTCCGGCCGGGCGTAGATCACGATCGGCTTTTCGATCAGGCGCACGTCGATGTGTTCGCTGGCTTCGAGCATAGGGTTGTGCGCGATGCCGTTTTTCGGATCGCGCGGGCGCCAGAAACTTCTTTCCGGGACCTTGTCGACGCCGATCGGATAGATGGTCAGCTTGTCGCGATCGAACCTGAGGCGGAGGAAGTTCCGGTAGTTGCCGATCCGCAGGGCGGCGAAGGCGTCCTCGCCGTGGATGCGGAACAGGAACGACGACATGGCCCAGTAAAGGCCCCATATGAAGCCGCCCACGAGACCGCCGGCGATAATGATCTCGAAGGGATAGAGAACGAACCCGACGATCTGGCGAACGCCCTTCGACAGGACGTCACCGGCGTCCTGCTGGCCGTCGGCCGGCATGGCGGCGGCGGGTGGCGCGGTGCGGCGCAGCGTTCCGGATTTCTTGTCGTCGCCGAACATTTCGCGCTGCTCGGCGCGATTTGACGACAGTGGCTCGAGCGCTTCCCTGATGGCACGGGCGAGGATGCCGCTTTCCTTGTTCGACGAGCGCCAGAGGCTGTCGACGTAGGTTTCGGCGCGGGGCGCGATGTAATTGTTCACCATCACGGCGAGAAGACCGAGGGCGAACATGGCGAAGAGGTGCGCGGTGAAATGGCCGACGCCGAGGCCGATCTTGGCCAGGAGCCGCTTCCAGCGCGGTCTCTCGGGAGCTGCGACGTACCAGACGAGTGTGACGAGCAGGGCCAGCAGCATGGCCGACAGCGGGATCGAAACGAGACAGGCCTGGATCAGATACAGCGGGAAATAGCCGAGCGTTTCGAAATAGCCGGTATGAACGCCGACTGCGTCGATCTTGCCGGCGGAGATGTCGTGCTGTTCGGCGACAGCGTAGAACTGCCAGGTGAGCAGCCAGTAGATGAGCCCGATGCCGATCGCAAACGGGATGTTGTAGAAGGGGAAGGCGAGGTTCTTGAGGCTGAGCAGGCGGCTCCGGTTCCGGCTCGGATAACACGTCGGCGCTTCGCTTCGGAGAATGCGCGTCCGCTTGACCGCCGTCTTGCCCTTGAGGGTATCCTCGATGGGCTTCACGATGTCTTCGACTGCTGTTTTGACCTCCTTGGTTATGGCATCGGTAGAGGTCGCGGGAGCGGCGCCCGGTTTGCGCAACGAGATGTCGATCTTGCGATGCTCCCAGCCTTCTTCGTCGATGGGCCCGGGTGCGCTTTCAGCCGTTTCCGACACGTCGTAGGGGCGCTGTGGCCAGCGGACGGAGATGTTGTCGCGAAGGACGTGTGTCGGATGGAGGAACGAGCCGCCACCGCCGGCGGTGATGAAGTGTACGTCGAGTGCGTTCGCGTAGTAACGGTTGTAATGGTGCCAGTCGCCGGCGATCACGGCGCAGATCCGGGCGCCGCGATTGCGGGCAATGGTGGTGATCTTGAAGAAATTCTCGTCCTCGTCCTCGCCCTGGAGGTCGGCGATGAGCCAGGACGGCTCGGCGATACAGATGATCAGGTTGTCGCCCGGGTTCATCTGACGGGCGATCAGTTCGAAGTAATTGATCTGCGGCGCATCGAGGTATTTCGAGAACTGGATGTCCGTGCCCCAGATCCACCAGTTGTAGGGCAGGCGCATGGCCCAGTAGCTGCGATGCTGCTGGCATTGCCAGCCGCCGATGCGGGTCGGGTTATGCTCGCTCAGCCGGTCGCGGGACGAGCAGAACAGGCTGTCGAAGGCGGCGAGCCCGTCGTACCAGTCGTGATTGCCGGGAATGGCGAAAACCTTTCGGTTCGGTTTTTCGACATCGAGTGCCCAGTTGAACGGCGTGACCAGGCGGGACTTGTATTCCTCGCGCGTCGCCTGCGGGTAGCACTGGTCGCCGCCCATGATCAGGGTGTCGGCAGCGGCGAGCGGCTTTTCAATGCCTGGGACTTTCAGCTGGTCGATGGCGAGCAGATATGCCATCGCGTACGTGCCTTCGAAGCCATCACCGGTATCGGCGAGATAGTCGATATGGAAGGCGCCGTGATCGTCGAGTTCGACGCGGCGCAGCGGATCTTCGACGGTGGGGTCGCGGTAGTCGTAGCGGGAGACGATCGCCTCGTCGCTGGCCTGATCGGTCGCTGCCTGGATCAGACGCTGATCGGCGTACTGGCCGAACACGCTCGACACCATGGTACGGACGCCGATGCGGGCGAGCAGGCGCGGGTCGTACCACCTGACCATTTCAGGCAACTTGCCGTCCCTCAGCTGACGAACGGCATCTTCGGACTTTACCACCACGGCCGGCGTTCCCCCTCACGCGGCGTACCGCAGCACTCGGCGCACGGACGCTCCCAGTTTCCACCGAGACAAACTAACGCGCGATCGTGTCGGCAAAACAGCAGCCGCGCAAGCGAGAGGGTACCGCGCGACCTGTCGCGGCGCCCGGGAACATGGGGGGGCCGGGCAATTTCCCGGCTTCGTGTTGCTGCTTCATCACAGACGATGAATGGCGACCCGCGTCAGGCCTTGTTGAGCGAGGAAATTCGATCGATCAGCCGGCCTCGCTCGCGAGGCCGCGCCTCGGCCGGTATGTCTGCGGGCGATACAGGTTCGGATGCGTTCTTGTCGTCGGCTGCTTCTGATGTTTCGCCCGCAGTGGCGGGAGCGGTAGGGGCGGCACGGCTCTGGGCGACCCGCTCGGCGAGAGAGAGGCGCGGCTCGCGGCGCGGTTCGTCCGATCCAGGGGCGGCAGGTCTGGTGCCGGCGCCGGTACGGCGGAGATGCTCGGCGAATTCGGCACTCTGACGCGCGACCTGTTCGGCGAGAACGCTCACTTCCGCTTTGAGGCGTGTGATCTGCTCGAGATGCTCGCTGCGTTCGGCTTCGAGGCCAGCGATGTGCGCTTTCAGGGAGAGAGCGGAGTCCTTTGTGCCGTTCGAGGCGGTTTTGCGAAGCGTGTCGAGTTCGGCGAGCGCCTTGGCGAGTTCAGCAGACTTTTCGGCAAGGTCGGTCCGCAGTTTCTTGGCGTCCTGTTCGATCCTGCGGCGCTCCTCGTCCTGTTCGGATACGGTCGGTACGAGCGCCATTGCGGGCTTGGCTGCAGCGGGCGTCGCTGGAGGCACCGCGGATGCACTGGTCCCAGACCGGGTTTCACCAACGCGGGTTTCAAGCCGGGCGATCAGGGCGGCCTGCTCGCGGGTTCTTGCACGAAGGGCGTCGATCTCGGAGCGCAGCGCGATCTCGGCGTCGGTGCTCTGATCCTGCAGGCTGTTACGGGTGCGGGCACCGACGACCGACAGCGACGTGGTCAGACGCTCGATCTCGGAGGCCTGCTGGGCATTGATGGCGGTCGCCTCGGCGAGTGCAGTGACCTGTGCCTCGGTCATGGTGGCGACACGTGCGAGTTCGGCGTCACGTTCTTCGAGCAGGCGGCGGGCTTCAGCGAGCCGCTGGTCGAGCTTCGGCAGGCGATCAGACATGGTGTGTTCCAGGACCCGGCGCGCGTTGGTGTTCTCTTCGAGTTCGCTGCGCACGGTCGTCAGTGTGTTTTCGAGCTCGGCAATGGCGGCGTCGCGGCGGTTGAGGTCGACGAGATGGCGGGCGCGGTTGAGTTCGGCCTGCTCGATGCGCGTTTCGAGCCGGTGCACCGTCATGGCGTATTCGGCGCGCATCCGGTCCTTGTCGGCACGGATTTCGGCTTCGGTGATCGGCAGGGTGTCGGTGATTCGCTTCGTCGTCAGGCGCACGGCGCGCGACCAGAATGCCGGCGCGATCATCAGTGCAATCAGAGCGGCCGTGAGAAAGCCCAATGCAATCAGCATGATGGACTGGAGTGAGAGCACGTTGTCGGCCGATGTCCTCTGCTGGTTCACGTCCTGCCGGGACGATCCTGTGTCTCCGAAGCGTCGCAGGGAAAGGGGTGGCTTACTCTGGCATGGCTCGTCAAGCGATCTCCGTCCGACATCCCCCATCCGTTAGCCAGAAGGAGACGCACGCGAGCGGTGATGCGATGTGCCGGGCCAGGGGCCCGGCCATCATCAGAACGGGTTCCAGGTCGCTTTCCGGGTATACTTGAGATAGCCGACGTTGGCACCGAGACGCAGGCCCACGCCGGACCGTATCGGAGCGAGGACTATGTCGTCGCGTTTCTGGAACGTGAGACCGATGCCGCCGAAGACGTAAGCCGAGCCGTCGACGCCGCCAAAGCGCTGGTAGATCTCCGCGGGGTCACGGAGATTGTAGACGAGGACCATCACCTTCGAGCCGGCCGCGCCAGCGTCCCACCCGATCGAGGGGCCCTGCCAGTAGACCTTATGCGTGCCGGCGTCGCGGGTGTAGAGATAGCCCTCGCCGTAGCGCAGGCCAGCGACGAACGCGCCGCCAGCTTCCTCGCCGAGGATGTAACCGTTCGGACGGCCCTGTCGCCTGAAGGCATGTTCGACCACGTTGGCGAGGCCCTGGCTCACGGAGCCGAAGAACCTGTGGCCGGTCGATACGATTTCGTCAGACGTGAAGGTGCCGTCCCGGCGTTCGGCGTAAGGCGCACGGCGTTCGCCATCGCGCCAGTCCGGAGGCGGGTTATTGTAGCGTCCTTCGGCGTCGTAACCGCGATCGCCGCGATCGTAGTCTCCGGGGGCGGCACCATACGGGCGGCCGGGCCCATCATAACGCTCCGATGCCCCTGGGCCGGGACGATACGCGTCGTTCGAAGAATAGGCCTGACCTTCGCGGTAGGGCGGTGGCGGGCTGGCGTAGGGCGCGTTGCCGTAGCTGCCGCCATAACCGCTTGCCGGTGACGGGCGATAGGCGTCGTTGGCGCCGCGGATGGGCTGATCCTGACCGTATTGCGGCGGCGGTCCGCCGACTGCGGACGGCGGCGGGCTGTCTGCGCCGTAGGGACGGGCCGGAGCGCCATATGTCGGGGTGTAGGTGTTCGGCGAATACGTCTCGCGGCCTGTAGCCTGTGGCGCGGCGGCATAGCTCTGCGGTGGCGCGTTATAGCCGCTCGATGAATACCGGTCGGTGGGTTGTGACGTGCCGCCGATGGTGCCGAGGCCAGGTGTGTTGGACGGACCCGAGTAGGCGTCGTTGCGCGGGGCCTTCGCCTTGCGTTCCGGTGCCTGGTAAGGCCGCGGCGCGTCGTCGACGTATTGAGCGATGGCAGGTGAGGTGGCTGCGAGTGCGGCCGCGCCTACTGCTAGGGCGCGCGCAAGATGACGAAGCCTGGAAGCCTGTGATGTATGGAACATGGTGTGTCCATCGACGTTGGCACCGGCGGCCGGGGCCCGATAGACGGGACGTACCGGTGGCCGAGGCCAGTTAAGGTCTCGGCAACCATGAAAGGCCCAAAAGTGTTACCAAAGTGTGGCTAACGGCAGTTCAATTGTAGCGGTTCGGGTGCGAAATCACGGTCTTTGAGGGGCAATCACCGCGTCAGGCATCAGGCAGGCCGCGTGCCACATAGTCGGGATTGAGAAAGCGCCGATCTGCGTGGCCGTAGGTCAGCGGCGTGCCATCGAGGCGGGTGACGGAGCCTCCGGCCGCTTCGAGGATCGCCTGGCCGGCAGCGGTGTCCCATTCGCTGGTCCGGCCGATGCGCGGATAGATGTCGGCGTCGCCCCTGGCGATCAGGCAGAATTTGAGGGACGAGCCCATGCGGATGCGCGAGGACGTCGAATAGGGCTCGAGGAACCGCTCGGTGGCCGCGTTCATGTGCGACTGGGAGGTGGCGACGACGAGGCCGTCGGCCGGCGGGCGTCGCGCCCGAAGACGCCGGGTTTCGAGATCGGAAACCGTAGGGGCGTGATTGCCGAGTGACATCGTGGCGCCGAGCGCCTCGCCGGGTTCGCGCGTGAAATACAACTCTTCGCGGGCGGGCGCGTAGATGAGACCGAAGACCGGCCGGCCGGAGCGGATCAGCGCGATGTTGATCGTGAAGTCGGGCCGGCCAGCGATGAATTCGCGCGTGCCGTCGAGTGGGTCCACGAGAAAGAACTCGGTATCGATCACGGGTGTCCTACCGGCGGCGGAGCTCTCCTCGGCGACTACGGGGATGTCAGGCGCGACCCTCTTGAGGCCGGCGATCAGACGCGCTTCGGAGCGCTGATCGGCTTCGGTAACGGGCGTGTCGTCGGACTTGGTGACGACCGTCGCGCCGGTCCGGAACACCGACATCTGGATGCGGCCGGCCTCGATCACGTCGGGCAGCAATGCATCGGCAAGTCTGGCGATAGGCACGGCGGACATAATTCGACCCTTCCCGGGGGCGTAAAGAAATCATGCATGCGCTTCCGGTTTAGTCACCAGCTGTTAACCGGATGTGGTCAAAAAACAATAGCTCCCGGCAAACTGCGCGCATGACGCATTCGGGACCATCGGCAGCGATTTGCACCCTTGGCAGATCGAGCACGAAGCAGTTACTCGATAAGTACTGCAGCGAGATGGTTTCCAATGCCCATGTGAGCCGCCGCTGGGGAATTTCAAATTGACAGACAAGCCTCGTCATCGCCGGCCGTCGTCAACAACCCCATGCTCACAAGGGCCCGCCATGAATCAACGCGTTCAGCCTTCGGATCTCGAGTTGGCGGCATTGATCTCGTCGAAGATCTGTCACGACGTCATCAACCCGGTCGGCGCCATCAACAACGGCCTCGACATCCTCAACGAAGACGATAATGCGGACGCGCAGCGCTACGCGCTCGAAATGATCCGGAACGTCACGATGCAGGCTTCGGCGCGACTGCAGTTCGCGCGGCTGGCGTTCGGTGCGGCAGGGTCGGCGGGCGCGATGATCGATCTGAACATGGCGGCGCAGGTCTCCAAAGGCTTCGTCGGTCAGGCCAAGCACAAGCTCGCCTGGAAGGGGCCGGCGGGTTTCATGGCCAAGGACAAGGTGAAGCTCCTGCTCAATCTTGTGGCGGCGGCAATGACCGCGTTGCCGCGCGGCGGGGAGATCGAGGCGAGCATTTCAGAATCGCTCGAGGCGCCGGTCTTCACTGTGCGTTGCAAAGGCACCGGTGCGCGGCCGCCGCAGTACCTCACTGATTTCATCACCGGCAATCCGCCGCCGCTCGATTCCATGACGATCCAGGCCTATTACACGGCCCGCCTTGCTCTCAACTCGGCCATGGCGCTGCAGATCGCAAAGGACGGCAACGATATCATCCTGTCGGCGCGCCCCTACAAGTGATCACGGACCCTGCCCTCAAGACCATGTTGTCCGAAACGGCGCCGCGTGCGCCGTTTCGTTTTGGTGCACCCTCAATACTTCGGTAACGTTCTTCTGCCACCGTTGCGCCGTGTGCCTTGGAACGCCGGATCGCGGGATCGTCGGCGTTCGGAAATGCTTGTCCCATCGAGCTGGCGAGGCCCGCATGCCAACATGTCTTATCGTCGACGATATCGAACTCATCCGTCGTGTCCTGCGGCACATGCTGACGTCACTCGGGTTCGAAGTTCGCGAGGCGGATAGTGCCGATGCGGCGCTCGAACTCTGCGATCATGCGATGCCCGATCTCGTGCTGCTCGACTGGCAGATGCCGGGGCTGTCGGCGCATGAATTCGTCCTTGCCTTGCGCGCCCGGCGGCACGGCAGCTTTCCACGCATCATCTATTGCACCACGAACGCCGATGTCGTCGCGATCGCACGGATGATGGCGTCGGGATGCAACGACTTCCTGCTGAAGCCATTCGACCGGCGCGACCTCGTCGGGCGGCTCGAGGCGCACAATCTGGCCGTGCCGGCGGATGCTGATACGGGGCGGAGCGGCGCGCTGGTCACGGTGCGATCTTAATCGCGGCGATTGCCGGTGCCGAGGCCTGCGGCGCTTGGGGCCAGGTGGAGGAAACGTGAGCCCGACGTTTTCGGGCTCGCGCTCCTCACTCCCACTCGATGGTGCCGGGAGGCTTCGACGTGATGTCGTAGACGACGCGGTTTATGCCCTTCACCTCGTTGATGATGCGCGTGGCAGCGCGACCGAGGAACTCGTGGGGGAAGGGGAAATAGTCCGCCGTCATGCCGTCGGTCGAAGTGACGGCGCGAAGTGCGCAGACATGGTCATAGGTGCGGCCGTCGCCCATGACGCCGACGGTGCGGACCGGTAGCAACACCGCGAAGGCCTGCCAGATGGTGTCGTAGAGGCCAGCCTTTCTGATCTCTTCCAGGTAGATGGCGTCGGCCTTGCGAAGGATGTCGAGTTTTTCGGTCGTGATCTCGCCGGGGATGCGGATGGCGAGGCCCGGACCGGGGAAAGGGTGCCGGCCGATGAACTTGTCGGGGAGGCCGAGTTCGCGGCCAAGCGCGCGCACCTCGTCCTTGAAGAGCTCGCGCAGCGGCTCGACCAGTTTCATGTTCATGCGCTCGGGCAGGCCGCCGACGTTATGATGCGACTTGATCGTCACGGAGGGGCCGCCGGAAAAGGAGACGCTTTCGATGACGTCGGGGTATAGGGTACCCTGTGCGAGGAATTCCGCGCCGCCGACTTTCTTTGCCTCCGCCTCGAACACCTCGATGAAGAGGCGGCCGATGGTCTTGCGTTTGGTCTCGGGGTCGGAGACGCCCGAGAGTTCGCCCAAGAACTTTTTCGAGGCGTCGACGTGCACGAGCGGGATGTTGTACTGGCCGCGAAACATCGAGACCACTTCCTCGCTCTCATTCAAACGCATCAGGCCGTGATCGACGTATATGCATGTCAGGCGGTCGCCGATGGCCTCGTGAATCAGGACGGCAGCCACCGAGCTGTCCACGCCGCCGGAAAGACCACAAATTACGCGGCCCTTGTCGCCGACCTGGGCGCGGATCTTCGCGATCATTTCCTTGCGATAGGCCGACATGGTCCAGTCGGATTTCAGCCCGGCGATCTTGTGGACGAAGTTCGCGATCAGTTTCGCGCCGTCGGGCGTGTGGACCACTTCGGGGTGGAACATGGTGGTGTAGTAGCGGCGGCTCTCGTCGACGGCGATTGCGAAGGGCGCGTTCTCCGACGTGCCGATAACCTCGAATCCCTCCGGAAGCTGTGTCACGCGGTCGCCGTGGCTCATCCAGACGGGATATCTGTTGCCGACCTGCCAGAAGCCTTCGAAGAGCGGGCTCGCCTTCCGGATCTCGACGTCGGCGCGGCCGAACTCGCGGGCGTGGCCACCTTCGACACGACCGCCGAGTTGGGTGCACATTGTCTGCTGGCCGTAACATATGGCGAGGATCGGAACCTTCGCGGCAAAGACCGATGCCGGAGCGCGGGGGCTCCCGGCATCGAGGACCGAGGCGGGCCCGCCGGAAAAGATCACGGCTTTCGGCTTCAGTTTCGTGAATGCGGCTTCGGCCGACTGGAAGGGGTGGATCTCGCAATAGACGCCGGTCTCACGGACGCGGCGGGCGATCAACTGCGTGACCTGGCTGCCGAAGTCGATGATGAGGATGTTGTCGGCGTGGGCGTCCTGGACAGGGGAGGCGGCTTGGCTCTGGCTCATGGGGACCCTCTCTCTTCGAGGCGGGGTTACGCCAGTCCGGGCGCCGCTGCAACCCTGAGACCGTCGGAATAGCAGGGTTTCCCATCCCTCTCCACGACGGGCGTTTTCCCGGCAGGCCGGGCCGTGGTAAGCAGGGCGAAACTCCAGGTTTCAAGGTGGCTCTCATGTCCGATACGACCAAGCCGGCGCACGATCACGGCCATGTGCACGGTCCCGACTGCAATCATGACCACGATCATGATCACGGGCACCACCACGGGCACGGCCATGTGCACGGCCCGCACTGCAACCACGATCACGACCATCATCATCACCATCACTTCGCGCCGGTCGAGACGTTCCGGCGCGAGGCGCCGAAGATCGGGCGCAACGATCCCTGCCCGTGCGGCTCGGGCAAAAAATACAAGAAGTGCCATATGGCGGCGTGACGGTTTCCATTCCGACCGGAGGTTCCAGCATGGCGACGAACGGCGGCTGTCATTGTGGAGCTGTCAGATATGAAGTGACAGGGGTGCCGCTGACGCAAGCGCTCTGTCACTGTTCGGACTGCCGCAGGCATGCGGGTGCGCCGATGGTCGGCTGGACGATGTATCCGGCGAACGCGGTTTCCATCACCAAAGGAGCGGTGAAGGTCTATCGCTCCTCGGAGCACGGGCGTCGGCATTTCTGTCCGGACTGTGGAACCGGGCTATTCTATACGAACGATCATGTCCTGCCCGGGATCATCGACGTGCAGATCTGCACCTACGACGACGCTGACGCGATGGCGCCGCGCGCTCACGTCCAGGTGGCCGAGCGTCTGAAATGGATGGAGACGGCGCACACGTTGCCGACGTTTGATCGCTTCCCGCCCATGAAGTGACATTCAATCGCTTGGCCGCCATGCGGTTGCGGGCGTTCCTTCTGGCCTGTCAGCGGTCAGACTGTGTCCCGGCATTGCAGAGTGCGTGCGGCGAAATCCTGGGGGCGAGCATGATGACGGGGCGGCGGCCGACGCTTTATTCCAAACACGGGATCGTTGCGGCGGCGCATCCGCTGGCCGCGTCTGCGGGTGCGCAGGTTCTCGCTCGCGGCGGCAATGCGTTCGACGCCGTGGTCGCAGTCGCCTCGACGCTGAATGTCGTCGAGCCCTTCATGTCGAGCTTCGCGGGCATGGGTCTTGCGACCTGCTGGGTCGCGGCCGAGAAGCGCGTGCGGTCGCTCGATTTCGTGCCGCCGATCCAGTCACAGTTTCCTTATCAGAAGTTCTCAAAGCGCGAAGAGATGACGCGCGGAGCGCACACGGTCGGCACGCCAGGCAATCTCGCGGGCTGGGCCGAACTCAATCGAGCCTATGGCAAGTTGCCGTTCGGTGACTGTCTCGAAGCCGCGATCCGGATCGCGCGCGACGGCTATGGTGTCACCGAATTCAACGTCGTCGAGACGAACGAGACGCGCGGTGAGATCTCGAAGTTTCCGCGCCTCTACGGGCCGTGGGCGAAAAACTACACGGACGGCTCGGGGCGGTTGAAGCTCGGCTGGGTGCTGCATCAGCCGGAACTTTCGAAGACCTACGAGGCGATCGCGAAGACTGGTGCGGCGGAGTTCTACGGCGGGGACTTCGGCAAGCGCATGGTCGCGCACCTCGCGGAGACCGGCGGATCGATCGGGATGGCCGATCTCGAAGCGTTCTGGACAAATATCGGTGCATGCTGGCGGGAGCCGTCGCAGGCACGCTATCGCGCGCTCACCGTGCACATACCGCCGCCGCCCTGCGAGGGCTTCCAGATGCTGGAGGCGCTGCGCATACTCGACGGGTTCGAGGTCGGGAAACTGGAGCGGAACGGGATCGAGCATGTCGATACGGTGCTGCGCGCCATCCGGCTCGCGGCGGGCGACCGGATACGGTTCAACAATCCGAAATCCGAAAAGCTCGCGGAGCTGCTGGGGGAGGCGAACATCGCGCGGCATCGGCTGCGCGTCGCCGACGGCAAGGTGATCGACGGGCCGACGGAACAATGGACGGGCGAGGCGGGCGGTGATCAGCACACGACGTCGATGTCGGTCGGGGATAGCGAGGGCAATCTCGTCTGTCTCACGAATTCGCTGGGTTCGCCGTACGGGTCGGGTGTGATTGTTCCGGGTACGGGCGTAACGCTCAACAATTTCCTCTACTGGGCCGACGTGCAGCCGTCGTCTCCGAATCGCACGAAACCGGGGGACGCGCTGCCGATGTGCATGGCGCCGACGATCTCGACGCGGGACGGTGTCGGTGTGCTCGCGCTTGGCACGCCCGGCAGTTACGGCATCCTGCAGACGCAGGTGCAGGCGATGGTGCAGCATGTCGATTTCGGCCAGCCGCTGCAGGATGCGATCGAGGCGCCGCGCGTGAGGTTGTGGGACGGGCGTCAGATCGAGCCGGAGTCAAGGCTCGGCCCTCAGGTGATCGAGGCGCTGCGGGCACGGGGACACGATGTCGTCGCAGGAGATGCGTGGACGATGCGCGTCGGCGGTATGCACGCGGTTGCGCGCGATCCGGCGACGGGGCTGATGACGGCGGGATGCGATCCACGACGGGACGGCTACGTCGTCGCGCTCTGAGGCGGCGCCGGGCTCGTCTAGGTCGTGCCGGGCGTCGTATCGCGCACCGGCTTGCGGCTGATCGGGCCACCGCGCACGTGCGGCTTTTTCTCGGGCACAGGGCCGCCGGGGATCATCGGCCGGTCCGGCCAGTTGCCCATCGCCTTGACGCGATCGTACATGACGATGGCCCCGGCCATGGCGACGTTGACGCAGAAGCGCGTCGGGATTTTCACGACGAATTTGCAGCGGGCGAGTAGCTCCGGGGAGAGCGAGCCGCGTTCGGGGCCGAGGACGTAGGCCGCGCGCAGAGGGTGCTTGAAGGTCGGCAGATCGATGGCGTCGTCGGTCAGTTCGATGCCGACGAGGACACAGCCCTGGGGAAGTTGCATCTCGGCAAGCGTCGGCCAGTTGTAGTGCGGAAGGTGCCATTGGCCCTTCGACGTATCTGCACGCGCTTCGAGGGCGTGGTAGGTAGCGCCAACCGTGAACGTGAACGATGCGCCGAAGCCATGCGCGGAGCGCATGAGATTGCCGAGGTTCAGCGCCTTCGACATGCGTTCGGCGCCGATGGCGAAATAGCCGCGGGTTTCGGGCAGGGCTGACGGTTCGGACATGTCGATCACGGTTGTTTGGGAGCTGCGGGCTTGCAAGGGAGCAGCGGTCGGGTAACTTCACGGGAAATTCCGAGGGAGACGTCTCACATGAAAGCCGCCTTGTGCAAGTCGCTCGATGGGCCCGATGCGATCGTGATCGAAGACATCGCCGAACCCGTCGCCAAGGACGGAGAGGCGGTCGTCCGCGTCAAGGCGGCGGCGCTCAATTTCTTCGATACCTTGCAGACGCGGGGAAAGTACCAGTTCAAGCCGCCATTGCCGTTCTCGCCTGCGGGGGAGTTCGCCGGCGTGGTCGAAAGCGTCGGGCCGGGTGTGACGATCGTCAAGCCGGGCGACCGGGTGTTCGGATATGGCGCGGGCGGGGCGGCACGGGAGAAACTTGCCGCTCCGGCAGTCAATCTCATTCCGATCCCCGATGGTGTCTCGGACGAAATCGCCTGCGGGATGACAGTCACCTACGGTACAGGCCTGCATGGCCTCAAGGATCGCGCGCAACTGAAGGCGGGGGAGACGTGCGCGGTGCTCGGTGCGTCGGGTGGGGCTGGGCTCGCTGCGGTGGAACTCGCGAAAACCATGGGGGCGAAGGTCATTGCGTGTGCGTCGTCGGACGACAAATTGGCCGTCTGCAAGTCACGCGGGGCGGACGTGCTCGTGAATTATTCGGAGGGCGACCTCAAGGAAAAGTTGCGTGCGGCGACGGACGGGAAAGGTGTGGACGTCATCTACGACTGCGTCGGGGATAAATATGCCGAACCGGCGATCCGCGCGATGAACTGGGGTGGACGCTATCTCGTCATCGGGTTCGCAGGCGGCGAAATTCCGCGCATTCCGCTCAATCTGCTGCTGCTCAAGAGTTGTTCGCTCGTCGGTGTGTTCTGGGGCGCGCACGTCTCGCGCGATCCGTCGCAGCACAGGGGTAACATGATGGAGCTCGCGCGCTGGGTGGCAGAAGGCAAGCTCAAGCCGCACGTTCATCAGGTGTTTTCGCTCGCCGAGACGGCTGAAGCGATCCGCGTGCTGGACAGGCGCGCGAGTACGGGGAAGGTCGTGATCAGGGTTTGAGGGCAGTGTCTTGCCCTGCGGTGCGCAGCGTCCGTATCGTTCGCTGCAGACACGGGGCGACATACCTCTACTTCGAGGTCCCGGATCAGCGATCCACCACTGAACCGTGCTGCATCGCGTCCGGGATGACAGCCGTCACGCCGGCCATTTCACGATCGGGGGCATCGAGGAGAGGATGCTTTCGGTGTTGCCGCCGGTCTTGAGGCCGAACGTGGTGCCACGGTCGTAAAGCAGGTTGAATTCGACGTAGCGGCCGCGACGGATCAGTTGCGCTTCTCGATCGGCGTCGGTGACGGCGTGTTTCCAGTTGGCGCGCACGATCTTCGGATAGATGTCGGCGAAGGCACGGCCGACATCTTTCGTGAAGGCGAGCGCCGCATCCCAGCCGCCGTCCTTTTCGACCGGCGTCAGATAGTCGTAGAAGATGCCGCCGATGCCGCGCATTTCCTTGCGATGGGGAAGATAGAAGTACTCGTCGCACCACTTCTTGTAGCGTTCGTAGTCGGCGATCGCATGCGCGCGGCAGGGTGCTTCGAATGCAGCATGGAAGGCGCGGGTGTCGGGGTCGTCCTGCGTGCGGCGGGCATCAAGCATCGGTGTCAGGTCGGCGCCGCCACCGAACCACCATTTCGTCGTCACGACCATGCGGGTGTTCATGTGGACGGTCGGAACGTGCGGGTTCAGGGTGTGGGCGATGAGCGAAATGCCGGACGCCCAGAAGCGCGGGTCCTCGTCGGCGCCTGGGATCTGCTTTCTGAACTCGGGTGCGAATTCGCCGTGCACGGTCGAGGTGTGGACGCCGACTTTCTCGAAGACGCGGCCGGTCATCATCGACATGATACCGCCGCCACCGTCCGCGCCGGTATGATCTTTCCTGCTCCAGGGCTTGCGCGTGAAGCGGCCGGCGGGGCGGTCGGCGTAGGGGGCGGCGGCAGGCAGTTCGGTTTCGAGCGCTTCGAGACGTGAACAAATGTCGTCGCGGAGCGTTTCGAACCAGGCGCGGGCGGCTGACTTATGGTCGTCCATATGAAATTCCGTCACAAGTTTGCTGGCGTAGCTATCGCACAGCTTTTCGTGACTAGCATCCGCTGAAATGAACCCCGGGTTGCCGACAGCGGGTGGCCTCCACACTTGGCGACGCGATCAAACTCCGGTACGGGACGGGCATGCTCGATAAACTGTACGCATGGTTCGAAACGCGGCTGCCGGTATTTCGCGATCGGCAGCCGGGACAGCCGCCGACCACGCTCGCCGCCTATTATTGGCACTTCGTAGGGCCGGTCTGGCCGGCGTTCGTCGCCTTTCTCGCCGTTGGCCTCGTGGGCTCGGTGATCGAAGTGATGCTGCTGGCGTTCGTCGGTTCGATCGTCGACCTGATGAAGGCGTCGGCGTCGCCGCAGTCGTTCCTGTCGGAACATGCGTGGACGCTCGTCTTCATGGCGTTCGTCGCTCTCGTCCTGCGCCCGGCCATCTCGATGCTGCACGATCTCATCAAGAACCAGATGATTTCGGTGCCACTGACAACGTCGATACGTTGGGAGACGCACCGCTACGTGCTGCGCCAGAGCCTCGGCTTCTTCCAGAACGATTTCGCCGGGCGCGTCTCCAACAAGATCATGCAAAACGCGCAGGCACTCAGGGAAAGCGCCGTGCAGGCGATTGACGCGCTGTGGTATGCGGCGGTGCACTTTCTCGGTGCTCTCGTGCTGTTCTGGCAGGCAGATGTATGGCTGGCCGTGCCGCTCATCGTGTGGATGATCGCGTACGGGTTGGCCCTCCGGCACTTCGTGCCAAGAATCCAGAAACTGTCGGCGGAGGTGGCGGAAGCCCGCTCGATGCTGATGGGGCGGATCACGGACAGCTATACCAACATCATGACGGTCAAGCTGTTCGCGCACACCGACCGCGAGGATGCGTATGCGCGGGAGGCCCTGACCGAGCAGATGACGCGGTGGAACGCGTCGATGCGCAATCTCACCACGATGGAAACCGTCATCTACGTCCTGAACGGCGCGTTGATGGTGGTCACGACCGGTCTCGCCATCTGGCTGTGGGGGCAGGGTCACGTATCGCTCGGGGCCATCGCGGTCGTGACCGGCCTCATCCTGCGGCTCGTTGCCATGTCGGGCTGGATCTTCTGGGTCGTCGCCGGGATCTTCGACAACATCGGCACCGTGCAGGAGGGCATGGAAACGATCAGCAAACCGCATCTCGTCGTCGACGACGCCAAGGCGAAGCCGCTGGTCGTCACGGCGGGTGAAATCCGGTTCGAGAAGATCCGGTTCGACTACGGTCGCCAGCGCGGGCTGCCTGGCGCCGACCCCGGCCGTGTCATCAACGACCTGACGCTCACGATCGCGCCGGGCGAGAAGGTCGGTCTCGTCGGGCGCTCGGGGGCGGGCAAGTCGACGCTCGTCAACCTGCTGCTCCGGTTTCACGATCTCGAGGGCGGGCGCATCCTGATCGACGGGCAGGACATCCGGGGCGTCCAGCAGGACAGCCTCAGGGGCGCGATCGGGATGGTCACGCAGGACACGTCGCTCATGCATCGGTCAGTGCGCGACAATATCCTTTATGGGCGGCCGGATGCGACAGAGGCCGAGCTGGCGGCGGCCGCACAGAAAGCGCAGGCGCATGAATTTATTCCGGGTCTCGAGGATGGGCGCGGTCGGCGCGGCTACGAGGCGCACGTCGGAGAGCGCGGCGTGAAACTCTCCGGTGGGCAGCGACAGCGTATCGCGCTCGCGAGGGTGCTGCTCAAGAACGCGCCGATCCTGGTGCTGGACGAGGCGACGAGCGCGCTCGATTCGGAGGTCGAGGCGGCAATCCAGGAACAGCTTGCGAACCTGATGGAGGGCAAGACAGTGATCGCCATAGCGCACAGGCTGTCGACGATCGCGGCAATGGACCGGCTGGTGATCATGGACCGCGGGAAAATCGTGGAGACCGGTGCGCATCGGGAGTTGCTGGCGCGCGGGGGGCTCTATGCCGATCTGTGGGACCGGCAGTCGGGCGGGTTCCTCGCGGCGGACGCGGCGCAATAGAGTCCTGAGCGTCCAGGTCTATGGGGAATGCGCGGTCTGGCGCAGGGCTTCTGCGACGACTATGCCGGCCGCGACCGCGACGTTGAGGGATCGGAGCCCATTCCTCACCGGAATCGAGATGGAGGCGTCGCAGGCGTCGCGGACGCTGTCGGGAACACCGGCGCTTTCGCGTCCCATGACGATTACATCATTGATGTTGAAACGGAAATCGAGATAGCTCCGGGGTGCGTGCGTGGTCGCGAGGACCAGCCGGCGCGGGGCGGACTGTCGTGCGGTGCGGAACGACTGCCAGTCGACATGGCGGGTGAGGTCGACGTGGTCGAGGTAGTCGAGGCCGGCGCGTCTCAGGGCGCGGTCGGTCATGTCGAAGCCGGTGGGCCCGATAACGTCGACTGCGACACCGAAGCACGCTGCCATCCGCAGCATCGTCCCGGTATTCTGGGCGATATCCGGCTGGTAGAGCGCCAGTCTGAGGTCAGTCATGCGGTCGTTCCCGCGGGTCGGACACGTGCGCCAAATTGCCCCCAAGGTCGTGCGGTGGATCGAACTATGGCAGCCTTGTGTCGATTCATAAAGGATGCGAAAAGGGCGCGTTATTCGGCTGGCCGGCTTGGGGATGGCAGGCGAGCCGGGCTCCGGCGTATCTGGCGCGACCCGCCAGTCGGCAGGCTTGGCTTCGGTAGGTTTCCCCACGACGATCGGCGGGGGCGCGGCCCGGGCAGGCGGGCTCGTTTTGTTTTGTGCCGGGCGAAACCCGGTGAAGTGCCGGCATGTGGCCGGCGAGACAATGGAGGCCGAATTGGCGTCTGAAACTAAGGTCGCGTCGCATGGTGGACACCATGGTGACGATCACGACGGCCACACGCGCCGTGACTTCATCACGACAGCCGCTCTCGGCTGGGCCGGCGTCGGGGCGGCACTGTCGTTGTGGCCGTTCATCCAGCAGATGAACCCGGACGCGTCGACGCAGGCGCTCGCCTCCACCGAAGTCGAGCTCGGCCCGGTCAAGGAAGGCCAGGCGATCACGATCATGTGGCGCGGCAAACCGGTCTTCATCCGCAATCGTACCAAGGACGAGATCCAGAAGGCGCTCGCGACGCCGGTGGCGGAGCTGCCGGACCGCATCCAGGCCGCCGATACGGAGCGGACCAAGAAGGGCAAGGAAAACTGGCTGGTGATGATCGGCATCTGCACGCATCTCGGGTGCATTCCGAAAGGGCAGTCGCTGGCGGACGCCAAGGGGGACTACGGCGGCTGGTTCTGCCCGTGCCATGGTTCGCACTACGACACGAGCGGGCGCATCCGCAAAGGTCCGGCGCCGCGTAACCTCGAGATCCCGCCGTACGAATTCGTATCCGACACCAAGATCAAGATCGGCTAAGGGACGCACCGATGAGCAATCACGAATCGACCTACGTTCCCAAGGGCCGAGCCGAGAAGTGGCTCGACGACCGCCTGCCCGTCGTCCGCATGATGCACGGCCAGTTCGTCGACTTTCCGACGCCGCGTAACCTCAACTACATGTGGACGTTCGGCGGCATTCTGACGTTCATGCTCGTGGTGCAGATCATCTCGGGCATCACACTCGCGATGCATTACGTGCCGAGCGACGTCATGGCCTTCAATTCGGTCGAGGCGATCCGCCGCGACGTGAACTACGGCTGGCTCATCCGCAGCATCCATGCGGTGGGCGCGTCGATGTTCTTCCTGGCGGTCTATCTTCATATCGCGCGCGGGCTCTATTACGGTTCGTACAAGGCGCCGCGTGAAATCCTCTGGATCCTCGGTGTCGTCATCTTCCTCCTGATGATGGCGACCGGCTTCATGGGCTACACGCTTCCGTGGGGGCAGATGAGCTTCTGGGGTGTGACCGTCATCACGAACCTGTTCTCGGCGATTCCGATCGTCGGTGACGCGATCGTGACGTGGCTGTGGGGCGGGTTCGCGGTTTCGGGTGTGACGCTCAACCGGTTCTTCTCGCTGCACTACCTGCTGCCGTTCGTACTCGTCGGCGTCGTGGCGCTGCATATCTGGGCGCTGCATCACGTCGGCCAGAACAATCCGACCGGCGTCGAGATCAAGTCCAAGTCCGACAGCGTTCCGATGGCGCCTTACGCCGTCATGAAGGACCTGTTCGCGATGTTCGTGTTCATCATGCTCTTCGCATGGTTCGTGTTCTTCGCGCCGGACTATCTCGGCCATGCCGATAACTACATCGAGGCCAACCCGCTCTCGACGCCGCCGCACATCGTTCCGGAATGGTACTTCCTGCCGTTCTACGCGATCCTGCGCGCCATTCCGTCGAAGCTCGGTGGTGTGATCGCGATGTTCGCGTCGATCCTGATCCTCGTGGTCATTCCGTGGCTCGACACGAGCCGCATCAAGAGCGCGAAGTACAGGCCGATCTTCAAGTGGTTCCTGTGGTTCTTCTTCTTCTCGGTGATTGCGCTCGGCTATCTCGGCGGCAAGCCGGCCGAAGGTGCGTACGTACGGTGGGCGCAGTTCTTCACGCTCTACTACTTCGCATTCTTCCTGATCATTATGCCCATCGTCGGGTTGATCGAGACGCCGAAGACGTTGCCGCG
>DAOMWV010000013.1:0-29519 GCA_035436725.1 Hyphomicrobiaceae bacterium | reverse complement strand
GCCCTCGCCCGAGGCGGCTGGCGCGTCCGCGCGGCCGTCCGCCGGCCCGATCTTGCGGGCCACCTCCAGCCCATGGGCGCCGTAGGCCAGATCCATCCCGTCCAGGCGAACCTGCGCTACCCCGAAAGCCTCGGAGCCGCTGCCGACGGTGCGGACACCGTCGTCAACCTCGTCGCGATCCTCCACAAATCCGGCGCGCAGACGTTCGAAAAGCTCCATATCGACGGTGCCCGCGCTGTCGCGAAGGCCGCCAAAGCCGCAGGCGTCTCCCGCCTGATCCACATCTCGGCCATCGGCGCCGACCGGACTTCTCCCGGCGCTTACGGCCGCACCAAGGCCGAAGGGGAGGCCGCTGTCCTCGCCGAATTCCCCGATGCGATCATCCTCCGGCCATCGCTGGTCTTCGGCCCCGAGGACCAGCTCTTCAACCGCTTCGCCGCCATGGCCCGCATCGCGCCCGTGATGCCGCTCGTCGGCGGCAACACCAAGTTCCAGCCCGTCTACGTCGGCGATCTCGCCGCTGCCATCGCCGCTGCCGCCGCAGGCAAGGGCACGCCCGGCACCATTTACGAGATTGGCGGCCCCGAGATCATGACCTTCCGCGGCATCATCAACCGCGCCCAACGCTGGGCCGGCCGCTCGCGGCCCTATTTCCCGATGCCGTTCTGGCTCGCCAAACTGGTCGCGTTCGCGACCGTACCGTTGCCGAACGCCTGGCGTCCCTTGACTGTCGATCAGGTCCGCATGCTCTCCGTCGACAACGTCGTGAGCGATGCCGCGATCAAAGAAGGCCGCACGCTGTCGGCTTTCGGCGTCGACAACCCGCACACCGCCGCCGCCATCGTTCCTGAATACCTCGAGCGCTTCCACGCCAAGGGCCAGTTCGCCCACTACCGCGGCTGACCTTTACGAACCGACGGTTGCCGCACGGATCTGGTGACGGATCACCTGTCGGCCTACACTGTAGCCTCACACGATTTCCTGTGAGGCACGCATGACCGGCCGTACGTTCACGAACATCGTCATTCTCACCGGCGCCGGCATCTCTGCCGAAAGTGGCCTTGCGACGTTCCGCGACAAGGGCGGCGTGTGGGCGAAGTACGACTATCGCGAAGTCGCAACGCCCGAGGGCTATGCTCGCAATCCTGCGAAGGTGCATGAGTTCTATAATTTGCGCCGCCGCGACGCGCTCGGCGTGAAACCCAATGCGGCGCATCTCGCGCTCGCCGAACTCGAAGCCGAACTTCCCCGCCGTTTCGGCCGGACGTCCCGTCTCACACTCGTTACCCAGAACGTCGACCCCCTCCACGAAGCAGCCGGCTCCAAGTCCGTCGTCCACATGCACGGCGAACTTCTGAAATCCTGGTGCACGTCCTGCGACGACCGCCGTCACTGGACGACCGACATGACCACCGCGACCGCCTGCCCGAAATGCGGCGCGACAGGCCAAATGCGCCCGGACATCGTCTGGTTCGGCGAAATCCCTTACGCCATGGACGACATATCTGCCGCTCTTTCCGAAGCCGATCTCTTCGTCTCCATCGGCACGTCCGGCAACGTCTATCCCGCCGCCGGCTTCGTGCGCGAGGCGCGCAGCATTGGCGCGCACACGGTCGAACTCAATCTCGAACCGAGCGAGGGCCGATCCCTGTTCGCCGAAGCCCACCACGGCCCTGCGACCGAAATCGTGCCCGCATTTGTCCGCCGCTTGCTCGCCCGCGAGGTCTGATCATGGCGTCCGCCCGCACTGCCCGCGTCCTGCCACCGAACACTGCGACGACTGTCGTCGAGATATCCGGCGAGCCGCATCCATCCGTCGCCATATCCGGAGACGATCTCCACCGCCTCGTCGTCGATGCGCGCCGTGCCCTCGCGTTGCTCTACGCCGGCGACGGCAATTCCTGCGCCTGGATGCTCGACGATGTCGTCGGTCGCCTCACCGACCTGCGCTCCGACTACGAAACCGCGATGCGGATCGAAGGCCGCATGATGCCCTACGTTCCCGGCCGCGATCGCTTCTGACGTCCGGCCGGCCGCACCGCCACCTGCGCCTGCCGCCGCATCAGCAGGTCCGCCACGACCGACGCCGCGATGACGTGTGGCGCCTTCCCTTCGAGCCCGGCGATACCGATGGGGCAGACGAGCCGACCGATCTCCTCTGCACCGAGCCCCGCGCGCTGGAACCGCTGCCGGAACCGCGCCGCCTTCGTCTCGGACCCGATGAGCCCCACGTAGGCTGTATCCGTCCGTGCGATGAGAACCTGCGCGAGCGCTTCATCGAGCGCGTGCGAAAACGTCATGATGAGGTGATACGCGCGCGGTGGCGTCGCTTCGGCAGCCGCAGCGAGATCGTCCGAGGCGACTCTTCTGATGCCCCGCTTGCCCGGCGCCGGAAACCGGGCTTCGTCGACGTCGTACCATCTGATGTCGAAATCCGTGAGCGCGAGCGCATCGACCACCGCGCGGCCCACGTGTCCCGCTCCGTAGACGCAGACCACCGGCCTGGCAGTCTCGATCGGCTCGGCCGCGAACATCTCCCGGTCAGCCGCGACGATCGCACTGAAATCGCGTCGTGCCGTCCCACGCTCCATGTTCCGCGCCTGAGCCAGCACGTGCGCCGGAAGATCGACGCTGGACCTCCGGCCGTGCACGATCACCGGCGCAATACCCGATTTCGTCGAGCGCACCAGCACACCGCGATAGCGCCGCCGTCCGTCGAACACTGCCGCCTCCAGAACGCGCGCAGCAATCTCCGCCATGTCGTCGTCGCCGAAACGCTCGTAGAAAAGCGTCACCATTCCGCCGCAGCATTGTTCGAGCGCCGGCCCGAGCGGATACTGCAGCATACGCCTGAGCCAGCGCTGCTCACTATCCTCGGCGAGCATGCGCCGTGCCTCGTTGATGGCTTCGAACTCGAGACGTCCGCCGCCGATCGTGCCGCGCATCTCGATCTCCGACACGATGAGCGTCGCGCCCGCCTCGCGCGGCGCTGACCCGTCGACGTCGAGCACCGTCACCCGTACCACCCGGCCCGGAAAATCCTTGAACCAACCGAAATCGATCCGGTCGCTCATCCGCCGCCTCCGCGCATGACCCGTTCGATCGCCGCAAGTACCCGTTCTGGTGTCGCAGGTGCGTCGAGCATCGGCTCGACCCTGTGCCCGCCGACGCTCGCCACCGCATCCGCCAGCGCGTTGAACACGGAGATCCCGAGCATGAGCGGCGGCTCCCCCACGGCCTTGGAACGATAGACCGTCTCTTCCGCGTTCTCGCCCCGCTCGAACAGCGTCACGTTCATGACCGCCGGCCGATCACCACACGCGGGAATCTTGTAGGTCGAAGGCGCATGCGTCATGAGCCGCCCCTTCTTGTCCCAGACCAGTTCCTCCGTCGTCAGCCAGCCCGCGCCCTGTACGAACCCGCCTTCGATCTGCCCGCGATCGATCGCTGGATTGAGCGACCGGCCCACGTCGTGCACGATGTCTGCCCTGAGGATGCGGTACTCGCCTGTCAGTGTATCGACGGCCACTTCCGACACCGCCGCGCCATACGCGAAATAAAAGAACGGCCGACCGCGACCAGCCACCCGGTCCCAGTTCACTTTCGGCGTCGCATAAAATCCTGTCGACGACAGCGACACGCGCGCCATGTAGGCGTCCCGCACCACGTCCTCGAACGGGAACGACCGCCCACCCGCTTCGACCCGTCCGCCATGAAACCGGATCGAGCCCGGTGCCACTTTTTCACGCCCCGCGACATGCTCGACCAGCCGCGCCTTGATCGTCTCGGCCGCCCGCATCGCCGCCATACCGTTGAGATCGGACCCAGACGACGCTGCCGTTGCCGACGTGTTCGGCACCTTACCCGTCGTCGTCGCCGTGATCTTCACGCGCGGCCGCTCGACGCCGAACACGTCCGCGACCACCTGCGCCACCTTGATGAAGAGCCCCTGCCCCATCTCGGTGCCGCCATGATTGAGATGGATCGACCCGTCCGTGTAGACGTGCACCAGCGCGCCCGCCTGGTTGAGGAACGTCTTCGTGAAGGAAATTCCGAACTTGACGGGCGTCAGCGCGATACCGCGTTTGACGATGTCGTGCCGCATGTTCCAGCGCGCGATCTCCTCACGCCGCCGGCCGTAGTCCGACTGCCGCACGAGATCTTCGACGATATCCTGGATCACGCAGTCCTCGACGACCATGTGATACGGCGTGACCGACCGCTCCCCGCGCGGCGCGCTCTTGTGCGGATAGAAATTCCGGCGCCGGACCTCGACCGGATCGAGCCGCAGCTTGCGCGCGATCCGGTCCATGATCACTTCCATGCCGATCATGCCCTGCGGCCCGCCGAACCCGCGAAATGCCGTGTTCGACTGTGTATGCGTCTTGAGCCGGTAAGACGTGATCCTCACTGCCGGCAGATGATAGCAGTTGTCGGCATGCAGCATGGCGCGGTCGGCGACCGGCTGTGACAGGTCGAAACTTATCCCGCACCTGAGCGCGTGCTCCACGTCGAGGCCGACGAGCCGCCCGTCGTCATCGAAGCCGACCCGATAGCGGATACGGATGTCGTGTCGCTTGCCCGTCAGCATCATGTCGTCGTCGCGGTCGTAGACGCACTTCACCGCCCGCCGGAGCTTCACCGCTGCGAGCGCCGCTGCCGCTGCGGGCAGGTTGCCCTGGCTCTCCTTGCCGCCGAACCCGCCGCCCATGCGCCGCACTTCGACCGTCACTGCATGTGACGGTATACCGAGAACCTCGGCCACCTTGTGCTGGATCTCGCTCGGATGCTGCGACGAACTGTAGACTGTGACGTCGTCGTCCTCGCCGGGTACTGCGAGTGCCGCTTGTCCTTCGAGGTAGAAGTGTTCCTGTCCGCCGACGTCGACCGCGCCTTCCAGCACATGCGGCGCTGACCCGAGCGCACGCTCGACGTCGCCACGCCCCATCGTGTGCGGCGGCTCGAGATAGCTCTGCGCGGCCATCGCCTCGTCGATCGTCACCACCGCCTGCAGATCCTCGTACTCGACAACCGCATGCGTCGCCGCGCGCCGCGCCGCCCCCCGATCGACCGCTACCACGGCGAACAGCGCCTGCCCGACGTACTGGACGAGCCCATCCGCGAACATCGGATCGTCGTGCGACGGTGTCGGTGCAAGATCGTTGTGCCCGGGAATTTCCGCAGCCGTCAGCACCGCCAGCACGCCCGGCTGCGCCCGCACCGCTTCGACATCGAGAGTGACGATTCGCGCATGCGCCCGCGTACTCTGCGCGAGATAGATTTCCGCTGTTCCTTCGGGCGCGACGATATCATCGACGTAGACGGCCTGCCCCGTCACGTGCTTTTCCGCACTGTCGTGACGAACCTCTGCTCCGACGACGGCATCTGCGGGCGTGTGCAACGTGTCCTGCATCGGTCTCACTCCGCAAGTTCACCCATCGACACGACTTGCGTCGCGCTGCGCCCGTCACGCTCGGCCGCGAGCCGCAGCAGAAGATTGCGCGCCACCGTCCGCCGGTACGCCGCCGAAGCCCGGTGATCCGAAATCGGCTGGAAATCCGCATCGAGTTCCGCCCCAGCGGCCACCGCCTGATCGCGACCGAACCGCCGCCCCGCAAGTGCGGCCTCCGTGCGCAGCGCCCGCGCTGGCGTCCCCGCCATGCCACCGAAGGCGATCCGCGCCTCCGCAACGCGCCCCTCCTCGAACGTGAGGTAAAACGCCCCGAGCACAGCCGTGATATCGCTGTCTCGCCGCTTCGACACCTTGTAGAATCGCGTGAGCGATCCCGGCTTCGGCTTCGGCACGTCGACACGCACCAGCAGTTCGTCCGCCCGCCGCGCCTGCTTCCCATAATTTATGAAGAACTCGTCGAGCGGTAGCGTTCTCTCACCCGCCACTGACGCGAGCACGACGCGCGCACCGAGCGCGATCAGGCACGGCGGCATGTCACCGATTGGCGATCCGTTGGCGATGTTCCCGCCGATCGTACCGGAGTTGCGCACCTGCACCCCGCCGATCCGCACCAGCAGATCGCCGAATGCCGGAACCATCGCCTTGAGCGCGTCTGCGGCCTCCGTGTACGTCACCGCCCCGCCGATACGAAGCACGTCGCCACCATCCTCGATCCCATGCAACTCCGGCACGCGATCGACAAAAAGCATTCTCGGCAGCACTCGGTGCTGCTTCGTGATCCATAACCCGACGTCGGTCGCCCCGCCGACGACCGTTGTCGCCCCATCTCCCAGAAACGAAAGCGCCGAGGCGAGCGATCCGGCCACGAGCCCGACAGAACGCTCTCCCTCGAGCCGCACGTCATCCGTACCGCCGAGCGCCCGAACCGCCGCGGTCTCCCGCTCGCGCCATTGCACTTCGGCCTCCGACAGCGGCACTTCGCGCGACGCATCCATGGCCGCGACGATCGGCCCGTATCCCGTGCACCGGCAAAGATTCCCCGCCAGCACGTCGTCCACCGCCAGCGGCACGCGATCGATCCGGTCCGCGAACATCGACATCACGAAACCCGGCGTACAGAACCCGCACTGCGAGCCATGCCGCCGCACCATTTCGGACTGCACCACATTGAGCGCGCCGCCTTCGATCGCATCGAGACCCTCGACGGTCGTTACCGATGCGCCGTCGAGCATCGGCATGGTGAGGATGCACGCATTGACCGCGCGAAACCGCACCTCGCCGCGCCGCATCTTCGCGACGACGACCGTGCACGCGCCACAGTCGCCTTCCGCACAGCCTTCCTTGCTGCCTGTCAGCCTGCGCTCGCGCCTCAGCCATTCGAGGAGCGTCGTCGTCGGCTCCGCGCGCACGTCCCGCGCCACACCATTGATCCGAACCCGGATGTGATCCCGCACCATACATCAACCCCGATGCTGACGAGGACCGCCGTGGCCTGCGCCTACGGCTTGGGCGCCGGAGGCAGGCTCGGTAGATGTCCGGTTTACAGGCCGTCGATCGGCCTGTCCGCACTCAAGACAAGAGCCGCTCGCAGGCCTTGTCAAGGCCGCGTTTCCATCAGGCCGCGGTGGCCTGCCGGTTAGCGCGCCAGACCGCGAATTGTCTGAGCACGATTGGCAGCGCGAGGACGAGCCCCGCCAGCGTCGCCGTACGGCTCGGTGCGATGACCAGGATCGACGCGATCCCAAGCACCCAGCGCTCCCATTTCGCCAGAAGTCCGATGGCGAAACCGGTAAGCGCGGCCGCCAGCATCACGATGCCGACCATGCAGCCGATGGTCGTTTCGAAGAACGCGAGCCACGTGAAGTTCTTCGTCACGAGCAGCATCGCCGGCGAATAGACGAAGACGAATGGCACCAGCACTTTTGCCATTGCCAGTCGGAAAGCAGTGTTGCCCGTCTTGAAAGGATCGGCTCCTGCCATACTTGCCCCCGCGTACGCCGCCAGCGCCACCGGCGGCGTCACGTCCGCCAGCACCCCGTAATAGAATACGAAAAAGTGCGACACGATCGGCTCGATCCCGAGCTTGCCGAGCGCCGGCTGCGCGATCGTCACCATGATGATGTACGTCGGCGTCGTCGGTACGCCACATCCGAGCAGGATGCATACGATTGCCGTTAGGCACAGCGTGAAGAACAGCGTCATCCCGACCTGGCTGAACGCCCAGTCCGGCATGAAGGTACCGATCGACGCGGCCAGCGATGCAGACGAGGTCGTGATCACGTCCGAGAGCTTGAACCCGACGCCCGTGAGCGTGACGACACCCACGATGACACCGACCGTCGCCGCCGCCGCACCGACCCCGATCGCGTACTTCGCCCCCATCACGAACGCATCCACGAGGTCGATGAGCCGCGCCCGTCCACCCGCATCGCTCACCGTCCACCACACCGACGCGATCACGCCGGGCACGAATACGAGCGCGAGACCGAACCACGTCGTCAGCTGCTCGATCGCGATGAGACCAATGATCGCCGCGAGAAAAGTCACCGCCACGATCGGATTGCGCTTCGTCAGCCCGACGAGAAGACACCCGGTGATCCCCCAGAATGCTGCGAGATACGGCGTGAAATCGGAAAACAGCACGACCAGCAGCGCGATCAGCGGAATGGCCGTCGGCCAGTCGCGTTTGATGACCTCGGACGCCTTCGGCAGCTCCGACCGATCGACCCCACGCATACCGAGCTTCTTGGCCTCGAAGTGCACCTGGCAGAACACGCCGAAGAAGTGCATGAACGCCGGCACCACGGCCGCGAGAATGATCGTCTGGTAGCCGAGATTGAGATACTCGACCATCAGGAACGCCGCCGCCCCCATGATCGGTGGCGTGATCTGCCCGCCTGTCGCCGCTGTCGATTCGACCGCCGCCGCGAAATGGCGTGGATACCCGATGCGGATCATCATCGGGATCGTCATCGATCCCACTGTCACCGTGTTGGCGATCGACGAGCCCGAGATCATCCCGAAGAGACCGGACGCGAAAATAGACACCTTCGCCGGCCCGCCCGAAAACCGTCCCGCAAGCGCGACCGCGAGGTCGATGAACATGCGCCCGAGCCCGATGCGTGTCGCGAGCACGCCGAACAGCACGTAATGGAAGACGTACGTCGCCACCACCCCGAGCGCGACGCCATAGATGCCCTGGCTTGTCAGATAGAGATGATTGACGACGCTCTTCCACGAGTTGCCGGGATGCTGGAGGATGCCCGGGAGAGAGCGCCCCCACATCGCATATGCCATCAGCACGATGGCGATGATCGGCAGCGCCGGACCGACCGCACGCCGCGTCGCTTCCAGCATCACGAGAATGAGGATCGTCCCCATCATCCAGTCGACGGTTGACGGATTACCGACGCGGAACTGCAGGTCGTGGAAAATCCATGGCACATAGAGGGACGAAATCGCCGCCGCAATCGCCAGAACCCAGTCGTAGAGCGGTATGCCCAGCGGCCGCAGGACCGACGCCGACTGCGGCTCCGCCTTGGCGGTCTTCTTCAGCCCAAAGACGAGAAAGATCAGTCCGAGCACGAACGCGAGATGCAGCCCGCGATGCGTCGTCTCCGGCAACAGACCGAAACCTGCCGTGTAGTAGTGAAACACCGAAAGCGCCAGCAGCAGCGCCGCCACCAGCCACGCCGCCGTCGGCAGCAGCGACCGGAACTGCATCTCCGGATCGAGCTCTTCCTCGAGCTTCTGCAGCTCGGCCATTGTCTTCCCGGTCACGTCGCCCCCTCGGTCGTCTCGTCGAACGAGATAAACAGATACGTATCGGTGCCGCAACTTGGAGGCACCGCAAACGACAGGGGCCACCGTACCGCGGTGGCCCCCGATTACACCGGCACTAACGTGCCCCGGCGAATTACTTGATCAGCCCGGCTTCCTTGTAGAACTTCTCGGCACCCGGATGCAGCGGAATGCCGACACCGGAGAGCGCCGTCGCCTTCTGGATCGCCTTGCCCTTGGCGTGGCCTGCGTCGAGCGCCGCACGTGTCTTGTCGCTCCAGAGACCCTTGGTGACCTCGTAGACGAGATCGGCGCTGATCTTCTCGGACGTGACCCACTGAGCACCGACCGCGAGCGTCTTGACCCCCTTGACGTCCTTGTAGACGCCGTCAGGGATTGCATCCGCAGCAAAGAACTTGAACTGCGCCATCAGCTTTGCGGCGATCTCGCCGTCGAGTGGCAGGAGTTCCATGCCGTTCGTTGAAGCCAGCTCGGTCAATGCCCCCTGCGGATATCCCGTCGTCTGGAAGAAGGCATCGAGCGATCCGTCCTTCAGCTTTTCGATCGACTGCTGCTGCTTCAGGTACTCCGGCTTGATGTCCCTTTCGGTGATGCCGACCGACGCCAGGATCGCCTTGGCATTGACGAGCGTGCCCGAGCCTGGCTCGTCGATGGAAATGCGCTTGCCTTTGAGATCAGCAATGGATTTGACCCCGAGTCCCTTGCGTACCACGACGTGCACGCTTTCGGGATACAGGTTCGCGATCGCACGCAGTTCGGCGACCTTCGGCTTGCCCTCGTAAATGCCGGTGCCGGTATAGGCCCACGATGCAACGTCCGCCTGCGCGAAGCCCGACTCCATTGCGCCGCCGACGATGGCATTGACGTTCGCCACCGAGCCGTTCGAGGCGACCGCGCTCGCGTTGATCTTGTCCGACGTGATGGCGTTCGCGATCAACCCGCCGATCGGATAGTACGTGCCACCGGTACCGCCCGTACCGATGCGGAAGAACTGTGCCTGCGCGAACGCGCCTGCGCTGCCGACGGTCGATGCTGCCGCGAGCATGGCGGCGCCCTTGAGTGCCTCGCGGCGGGAAAGTGACGGGATCATTGCTGACAACTCCTTTTTGATCGCCGGTACGGCATGGTCCGCACGTACCGTCTCAGATGGGATTGAAGCCGAGGGCGGCGCGGACCCTGTTTTTGATATAGGCCCCGTCGCGCGACGGCAATGCGCGCGGCGTCTCCGTAGCGGCGATCGCGACCGACACGAACCCCGTCGCCTCCTTTCGGTGCAGACGAGCCCGAACGGCCTCGACCCCTGCCATGGTCGTGACGCTGTCGGTCCACTCGAATCCCGAATTGCGGGCAATTTCGGGCAGGTTGACCCCGAGCCCCGTATGGCTCGCCTGCATGCCCGTTTCCCCGTAGTGGCTGTTGTCGAGCACGACGATGGTCAGGTTCTTCGGCTTCTGAACCCCGATCGTCGCAAGCGATCCGAGCCCCATCAGCTTCTCGCCGTCACCCGTGATGACGAGGACTGGGATCTTCGGCTGTGCCAGAGCCAGGCCGAATCCGATCATCGCCGCCCCGCCCATCGCGCCCCACAGATAGAAATTCCGCTCGTGATCTCCGGCTGCGAACACGTCGTAGGTCGCAGACCCGAGGCCCGACACGACGACCACGTCGCCACGATCCCGCAGTAGTTCCCGCACGACCGCACGGCGGTCGAGTTTCGTGTCTTTACCGGCTGCTTTTGCTTTTGCCATGTTCGACCCTCACTTCAGCCAGGCTTTGCGACCGAGCAGCGACTGCGACAGCAGTATCGCCACCGGCTGTTCGGCGAGGAACGCATCATCGAGCCCTGCCTGGACTTCCTCGACGGCCCGCGCCGCATCTGTGATGCGGCGGACCGAAACTCCCATAAGTTCGAACGACGCCTGCGTCGCCCGTCCCATTGGCACCTGCCAGGGGTTGAACTCCGCCCATTCGCCACGCATCGTGATGAGCGTGAAGAGTGGCACCCGGCAACTTGCGATCAGGCTCAGCATGTTGATGCAGTTGCCCGCCCCCGAGCTCTGCATCAACACCACGTGACGCTCGCCACCGAGCCAGGCGCCACACGCCATGGCGATGCCCTCCTCTTCGGTGGTCAGTGGTATCGCCTTGATGTCCTTGTGGGCGTGGGCCCGCCGGATGACATCCGTATGCCCGGCATCCGGCACATACGAGATCTGCCGCACGTTCGCCTGAACGAGCGCATCGAATATTCCCTCACGCCATGAGGTCTGCATGGGTCTGGCTGCTCCCGGAACGATCCTGCGGGGGTACGACACCGTCCCCCGTCACATCAGATGTTTTAGAGATGCCGGACGACTGCGATAGCTTCGCTGCGACGGGCAGGATTGCAATTCCGCGACCTTCGATCCGCCACCCCGCCTCCGAAGAGCCCGGTGTCTGCGCCAGGGACCCTTGCAAAATCGGGACATGCCCGTCAGGAATATTGTTCGGATCACCGACTAGGGCGTTTCGGTTCCCGGAACGCAACGACGAACGGACCTCGAATGGCGAACGATACTCTGAAACGGAAGATTGCCAGGGAATTCGGCACGCCCGCCGTCGTGATCGATCTCGACGTCGTCGATCGCAACATCGCGCGCGTCCAGAAGGTCTGCGATGCCCATGGCGTCGCCAACCGGCCGCACATCAAAACTCACAAGAACCCCGAGCTGGCGCGCGCGCAGATCGCCGCCGGCGCCCGCGGCGTAACCTGCCAGAAGCTCGGCGAGGCCGAAGTCATGGCCGCAGCCGGCATCGACGACATCCTCGTCACCTACAATCTCATCAGTGCCGCCCGCACCGGCCGCCTCGCAGCCCTCCGCCGCACGCTCGATCTCACCGTCTGCGCCGACAATCCCGTCACACTCGCCGCTTATGCGGAAGCCGGCTCCGAAGCCGAAGCCAGGATCGGCGTCGCCATCGAATGCGATACCGGCCGCAAGCGCGCTGGCGTCGAAACACCCGCCGAAGCGATCGAACTCGCCCGCACCATCAAGGCCTCCCCGCATCTCGATTTTCGCGGCCTCGTCTTCTACCCCCGCGAAGATACCTGGCCCGAGTCGCAGAAATTCTTCGACACCGTCTCGTCTGGCCTCAAGGAACTCGGACTGTCTCCGCGCATCGTCTCTACCGGTGGCACGCCCAATCTCGCCAACGTCGGCAAGATGAAGGGTGCGACGGAGCATCGCGCCGGCACCTACATCTTCAATGACCGCATGCAGATCGCCTATGGCGCAGCGACCCTCGAGGACTGCGCATTGTCGGTCTATGCGACCGTGGTATCGCGCGCGGGAGAAGCGCGCGGCATCCTCGATTCAGGCTCCAAGACGCTGACCGCCGACACGGGTGGTAACATGGACGGCTTCGGTCTCATCCTCGAATACCCGGAAGCCCGCATCAAGGGTTTCGCCGAGGAGCACGGCTTCCTCGATCTCGCCGCGACCAACCGCCGCCCGGACGTGGGCGAGATCGTTCGTGTGATCCCGAACCACGTCTGCGTCGTCGTAAACATGGTCGACCGCATGATCGGTGTGCGCGGCGACGACATCGTCGGCGTCTTCGACGTCGCAGCGCGCGGCAAGCTCGTCTGACACGACAGCGGCACCGGCGCCCGGGCCATGCTTGCGCTCAGTGGTTCAGCACCAGTTCCTGCTTGCCCGGGTTCGAGATCGAGACCCGCTTTGCGAAGACGACCACATCGCCCAGGAGCGTAGAGGCCCGCACCTGATATGGCACGAAGATATTGGCGCTCGGCACCTGGCGAAAGGTCAGTTCGATTTTCTGGTTCCGCGCCATGTAGGCCGTCTCGTCACCCGGCCGGTGCCCCGCGATCAGCGCATAGTTCACCCGGCAGACGATCCCGGTCGTCGGCACGTCGCTCGGCTTCGCTCCCGGCAGAGGAACCTGCCCCTGCGGCGACAGTTTGAGATCGATCCGCCGCTGGCCGTCGTAGACTGGAATGGTCCTGGAACACGGATTCCCGCCACCCTTCGTCATCGTCATCACCGCGGCGAACGGATCGAGCGCGCCCTTGAGATGCTTCGGCTCCACCGGGATCCTGTCCGCCCTGACCTTGGGCGGCGGCTCCATCTGGACCGATTGCACGGTGTCGCCCTGAAAAGCGATCTTGGTCGTGCCGGCCTTGGCGGGCCCTTTCAGGTTGAAGCTGAAGTCACGCGGCTGCAGTTGCGACCTTGAGAAGATGCCGCGAGCCTCCGCGTCACTCGACCACTTCATCGCCCCGAACAGCACCGAGACCTTGCCGTTGCTTTGCAGCGCATAACCCGCCGCATCCGTGCTGGACTTGAATTCGAAACCGCCGACTTTCAGACCGTTGAACGTGATTTCATAACTTGCAGAGACTTGCGACGGCCATGCCTGCTCGTTGGCCAGAGCATCTGAGCGCGCTCCGGAAAACACCAGCACCAGCGCGGCAATGGAAAGAACCAGACATCCGGCTCGAAGATCAAGAAAGCTCATGAACAAGCTCTACATCCGTCCTTGTTGATCTTTCGACTTCTACCACAGAACACCCGCGGCGTCAGACGTAGACGAGGTCGCGCATCGATCCGCGGGCAGAACCGCCCCCCTCTCGCGTCGTCGTGTCGAAAATGTGACCCCCGAACGCGCCGGAGCTCGACCGGAGGAGAAAGGGCACGCGCCCCAGCCGTGTGCCGGTTCGTTTCGTATGCCGCACGAGACCTATTGGCCCGAAGAACGTCGCGCCCCCTGCGCGAGCATTTCCGATCGCATCCGACAGGCCTTTGGCCCGGGCAGGTGCTCGATCACGAAGATCGACTTGCCCCTCACCTGGGTGCACCCGAGGTCGCGGATCGGATAGCTGATGGCTCCCGAGGAATTCCGATGCCCGTCGCAATAGATGACGCGAAACAGATCAGCGCTCGCCACCGCGTAGATGGACACGACGTGGTTGACGAACTGAATCGTTTCGCCCTGCGCATTCGGGTGTCCATGGCCCCGACCCCCAGTCCCCCAGACTGAAAGGTCCTTATGTGAGTTCGCCCCGAAAACGCCACGGCGGCGCAGAGAGCTGCGCCGCCGCTGCTGTAACTCAGTGCGAGCCGGACGGATGGGCTTATTCGGTCGTCTCGGTCTTTTCCCCGCCCATACCCTTGAGCGTCGCCAGCATCCGCGCCTCTTCCTCGGCTGCGGTCTCCTCCGCAGTCGGCCTCACCTCGATGTCAGGCTGATCGCCGAGCCCCGGCACCGACATCTGCGCCGGCATGAGCGTACCCTGCGGCTGGGCGTCTGCACCAGCCTCACCACCCGCTCGCGCTGCCGCGCGCTTCGCCGACTTCGCGACCTCGGCGTCGAGATCCGTCTGCGAGCAGAGCCCCAGCGTCACCGGGTCCTGCGGCACGAGATTGGCCGTATTCCAGTGCGAGCGATCCTTGATCGAGGCGATCGTCGGCTTGGTCGTCCCGACCAGCCGCATGATCTGTGCATCCTTCAGCTCCGGGTGGTTCTTGAGCAGCCACAGTACGGCGTTCGGCCGATCGTGACGGCGCGAGACCGGCGTGTAACGCGGTCCCCGCTTGCTCTTGACCGTCGGCAGCGTGACTTTGAGCTCGGCAAGCCGCAGCTTCTGCTTCGGGTCCTGCTCCGCGCGCTTGATTTCCTCGCGCGTCAGCTGCCCGTTGGTGATCGGATCCGTACCCTTGATACCCTGCGCGACGTCCCCGTCCGCGATACCCTTCACTTCGAGCGGATGCAGACCGCAGAACTCGGCGATCTGATCGAACGACAACGACGTGTTCTCGACCAGCCAGACGGCGGTCGCTTTGGGCATCAACGGCTTGCGATCACTCATAAAATGGTCCTCCTCTGTCTCATGCGGCGATCCACCCCATGAGCCCGCTATTCGTGAATTTTTGGAATTGCCCGCTTATAGCTCGCCGACCCCGCCTGTTGCAACTGTCCATAAGTCCGGGTCCGGCACGGGTCGCCACCCGCGTCGGTTGGGCTCGCTTGGGCAGAAGTACGTGTGCGTCGGGCCGGGCGCTGCCGCGGCCCTTGCAACCCGCCGGGACCTGGGCTAATGACCACCGCGTCGCCGTGAGCCGAGCCAAGGCCGTCCGCAGGTGATGAAGCCGCAATAGCTCAGCTGGTAGAGCACGTCATTCGTAATGATGGGGTCGGGGGTTCAATTCCCTCTTGCGGCACCAGTCTTTTCAAAGGCTTGTAGTTTTCTGCCCATCGGCTATCAGCCGACGGGAGAGCATCTTCCCGCCCACTCGCCCCTCCCTTACCAGAGATCCTGCGGCTTGCGTCAGACGATCCGCGCCCCCAGCCGGCGTGCGAGATCGTGGTCAGCCGAGGCGAGCCCGCCCGGTGCCGCGCTCACCCCACCGCCCCGAGGCAGGAACCGGCCAGATCCAGGCCGCGCCCTGGTCTCCCCGCCGTCCACGATCACCTCGCCGCGCCTGACGACAGTGGTCGGCCATCCGGTAATGCGGCGGCCGGCGAACGGCGTATACCCGGTCTTGTCGTGCACCATGGCGTCGCTGATGGTTACCTCCCGACCCGGGTCCCAGATCGCGATGTCCGCATCCGCACCGATCGAGATCGCCCCCTTCCGCGGCGCGAGATTGTAGAGCCGTGCCGGCGCCGTCGACGTGACCTCGACGAATTTCCTGAGCCCGAGACGCCCTTTGGACACCATCGCGTCGAACAGCATCGGCAGCCGCAGTTCGAGCCCCGGCAGCCCGTTTGCGACCTGCTTGAAGGTCGGGTTCGGTCCCGCGCGCAGCTTTCCCGTCTCGTCGTATGCGTACGGTGCGTGATCCGACGAGACCGTCTGCAGGTCACCGAGTTCGAGCGCGCGCCAGAGCGCATCCTGGTCCGCATGCTCCCGGAGCGGCGGCGAACACATCCATTTCGCCCCCTCGCTCCCGGGCTTGTCCATGTCGTCGACAGTGAGAAACAGGTACTGCGTGCAGGTTTCTCCGTAGATCTTCACGCCCCGGTCACGCGCCGCGCGGATCACAGCGACACCTTCGGCCGTCGAGACATGAAACACCATGACCGGCTGATCGAGCAGTTCCGAGCACAGCACGAGACGGTTGATCGCCTCGGATTCCGATCCGCGCGGATGGCTCAGCGCATGAAATTTCGGTGCCGTATGCCCCATCTCGATCAGCCGCCGCCCCATCCACGCGATCATGCCGTGGTTCTCCGCGTGCACGCACACGAGCGCGCCGGACTTTCGTGCCGCCAGCAACACGTCGAGCAACGCCTCGTCGTCCACCTTGAGGCGGTCGTAGGTCATGAACAACTTGATCGAACCGTGCCCCTCGGCCACCAGTTCCGGCACATGCTTCAGTGTTTCCGGCGTGGGATCGGCCAGGATCATGTGGAATGTATAGTCGACGACGGCGCCCTTGCGTGCGAGCGCCATGTAGTCGTCGACGACCGTCCTGAGATTCATCCCGACATGCTGCGCGGCGAACGATATGACCGTGGTCGTACCGCCATGAGCGGCCGAAACGGTGGCACTTTCGAACGTGTCCGCGTTCATTATGCCCGCAGCGGAAAGCTGCTCGATATGGCAATGACTGTCGACACCACCGGGAAGCACCAGTTTGCCCGATGCGTCGAGCTCAACCCGCCCCGCCGGCAGGCCCTCGCCGATCGCAACGATACGCCCCTCACGGACAGCCACATCGGCCGGAAAATCATCGCTCGCGGTCGCTACGCGCCCACCGCGGATCACCATGTCGTAAGTCATGCCAGCCACCACCTTGCGTACGTCGGTTCCGCAGGTGATGTTAGGCGCTAGGCGCTGCAACGAGAAGCCCGGAGTTTCATGGTATGACTGCCCCTCGCCGACCGCGCATCGTCGTCGTCAACCCCAACTCCAATACGATCGTGACCAAGGGCCTCGACGACGCCCTGACCCCGGTACGCTTCGGCGACGGTCCCGAGATCGTCTGCACGACCCTGTCCGAGGGACCGATCGGCATCGAGACGCAGGAGCACGTCGAATCCGTAGCGCTTCCCCTGCGCCGGCTGGTCGCGACGAACGATGACGCCGACGCGTTCGTCATCGCCTGCTACTCCGATCCCGGCCTGCACGTCTGCCGCGAAGCGACGACGCGCCCCGTCTTCGGCATCAACGAGTCCGGTGTCCTCACCGCGCTCTCACGGGGCGAACGGTTCGGCGTAATCGCGATCCGGCAGCGCTCCATCCGCCGCCACGTCCGCTATCTCAGGCAGATGGGCCTCATCGACCGGCTCGCCGGCGAACGCGCGCTCGACATGAGCGTCGCTGAAACCGCATCCGGCGAACGCACCCTCGACCGCATGATCGAGATCGGCCGCGAGCTTCGCGACATCGACGGTGCCGACGTCGTGGTCATGGGATGCGCCGGCATGGCGCGTCATCGCGCACCGCTCGAAGCCGAACTCGGCGTTCCCGTCATCGATCCGACCCAGGCCGCCGTCACCATGGCGCTCGGCGCAGTCATGTTCGCGCGCCGGAATTGATCGTCGTATCCGGATGGCCTCATCGACATGGCCATACGACCGGCCCCGCAAGCCAGGCTGCATTGCAGGATTGAGTAGGGCATTTGCCTGACGACGACGGGAAGGTCCAGGATGGCAGGATTACTGATGAATGTGCTGTTGGGTGTTGCGCTGTCGTTCGCAGCGGCACTCTCGGCCCCTAACATCGCCCGTGCCGATGCCCCGGTCATCGCCGCCGCATCCGACCTCCAGTTCGCCATCGGGGAAATCACCACCGCCTTCCGTGCCGAAACCGGCAAGACGGTGCGTCTATCGTTGGGTTCGACCGGAAACTTCGCGCGCCAGATACGCGAAGGCGCACCCTTCCAGATCTTCATGGCGGCCGACGAAAAGTTCGTCGCCGACCTCCATCGCGACGGCTTCACGCGTGACGAGGGGCAGATCTACGCCGTCGGCCGCATCGCCATGATCGTGCCGGCGGGTTCCCCTTTGGCGGCGGATGGCAAGCTGGACTCCCTCGCCACGGCCCTGGCCGAAGGAAAAATGACACGCTTCGCCATCGCCAACCCCAGACACGCCCCGTACGGCATGCGCGCCGAAGAGGCCCTGCGCCACAAGGGTCTCTGGGACCGCATACAGCCGTACCTCGTCATGGGCGAGAATGTTAGCCAGGCCGCGCAGTTTGCCTTGTCCGGCAATGCGCAAGGCGGAATAATCGCCTATTCGCTGGCCAAGGCACCCGAACTCGAAGCCCGCGGCCGTTTCGAACTCATCCCGGAGGAGTGGCACCAACCACTGCGGCAACGTATGGCACTGCTGAAGAATGCCGGCCCAGTCGCCGAGGAGTTCTACCGCTACATGATGACGCCGAAGGTGCGCGAGATCATGCGGCGCTACGGTTTCGTGCTGCCCGGCGAGTGACGGCGATATGGATTGGACCGCACTCTGGTTGTCGCTGCGCCTCGCCGCCTGGACTGTGGTCATTCTGCTTCCCGTCGCCATTTTCGCAGGTCGCTTCCTCGCCTTCCGCTCGTTTCGCGGCAAAGGCATCGCCGAAGCGCTCGTCATGCTTCCGCTCGTCCTGCCGCCGACCGTGTTCGGCTTCTATCTGCTCCTCGCCTTCGGCGGCGGATCGGCACTAGGCCAGGCCTGGCAGGCAGCGTTCGGCAAGCCTCTTGTCTTCAGCTTCGAGGGACTGGTCCTCGCCTCTGTCGTCTTCAATCTGCCGTTCGCGATCCAGCCGACCCAGCGCGGCTTTGAATCAATTCCTGTCGAAGTACGAGAGGCCGCCGCCTGCAGCGGCCTGACACCGCTGCAATCCCTCTGGAAAGTCGAGCTGCCACTCGCCTGGCCCGGTCTCGTGACCGCCATGGTCCTGACCTTCGCCCACACCCTCGGGGAATTTGGCATCGTCCTCATGGTCGGCGGCTCGATCCCGGCCGAGACGAAGACGATCGCAATTTCGATCTACGACAAGGTCCAGGGCTTCGACGATCGTGGCGCCGCCATCATGTCGGCGGTGCTGCTGGCAATCTCGCTTGCGACCATCACCGCCACGTTCTGGCTGTCCGCGCGCATGGGGCGGAGGCTCGACTGATGGCGCTCGAGGTATCTATAAGGGCCACGGCGCCGATTCCCCTCGACGTCGAGTTCCGCGTCGAGCCCGGCGAGCTCATGGCCCTCGTCGGCCATTCCGGCTCCGGCAAGACGACGATCCTGCGCACGATCGCGGGCCTCTGGCACCCTGAACACGCTTCCGTCTGCGTCGCCGGCGCGACGTGGTACGATACGGCCAAAGGCGTCGACCTGCCTCCGCACGCGCGACGCGCCGGCTTCGTCTTCCAGTCCTATGCTTTGTTCCCGCACATGTCGGCGGAACAGAACGTCGCCGTCGCCATGGGCCATCTGCCGAGGGCCGAACGACTGGCCGAGGCGCGGCGCCTGCTCACACTTGTCAATCTTGCAAGCCTCGAACATCGCCGCCCCTCGGAGCTGTCCGGCGGCCAGAAGCAGCGCGTCGCCATCGCCCGCGCACTCGCGCGCAAGCCGGATGCGCTCCTTCTCGACGAACCCTTCTCCGCCGTCGATCGCGCGACACGCGAAACGCTCTATACCGAAATCGCCCGGCTCCGCGAGCACCTCCGCATGCCGGTCGTCCTCGTCACGCACGACCTCGAGGAGGCGCGCCTGCTCTCGGACCGCATGATCGTCATCGACCATGGTCACGTCCTGCGCTACGGCTCCTCGGCGGACGTCATGTTCGACCCGCTCGTCCTGCGCACGCTGGGCATTCGCGACGTCGGCACGTCCATTGCCGCCCGCATCGCTGCGCATGACGATGACGGTCTCACCCGGCTGACGTCACCTGCAGGCGATCTCTGGATTCCCGGCATGGATGCCCCGCTCGGAACGAACGTTCGGGTACGCATACTGGCACACGAAGTCCTGATCTCGCTGACGCGCCCGGTCGGCCTTTCCGCCCAGAACGTCCTTCCCGCGACGATCGAGGACATCATGCGCGGCGACGGACCGGGGGCCATTGTCCGCCTCAGGGCCGGTTCTGAAACGATACTTGCACGCGTCACGCAGCGCGCGATCGCGTCGCTCGGCCTCGAGGTTGGCTTCACCTGCTTCGCCGTCGTCAAGTCGATGGCGGTGGCCCGCGATCACGTGACGGAAACACCACCCGCCAGCGGGCGCGCGTGACCAACGCGCCGTCTCGGGCACGCAGCGGGCGAACGTCCATCAATCCCGGCCTTCGCTGATAGCGATCGCACCGCCGGACAGCAGATCCTGCAGGATCGCGTACATGGCGCGCCCCGTGATCCGGAACGGATCGAGGTTCATCGTCTCGGAGTATTTCATGATGATCCCGGGATTGACCGACTTGAGATCGATGTGTCCCATCGACCAGTTCCCGAAAGACCGCGCCTCGATGTCCTCGAATGACATGAGCCTCACGTGATCGTGCCGCTTGTCGGCGAGGATCTTCGTATAGAGATCGCAGACCGGATCCCTGCCACCCTCGAGCACCTGCACGAAGACGTCGTTCGTCCAGCACAGAATGCCTGTGATCCCAACCGCCAGATTCTTGCGCCGGGCCTGCGCCGCGAGCGCCTGTAGCTCACTCGCCGACAGTTTGGACGCGACGCGGCTGGCATAGATGCAACGAACGAGCATGTTGACCTCACGGAGCGTGACGGATGAGCGACAGGAACTCGGACCTGAGACCACTGTTTGTCAGGAACGATCCGCGCATGACCGAGTTCGTCATTTTCGAGCGATCGTCTTTTACGCCGCGCCAGTGCATGCAGAAATGATCGGCCTGCATCACCACTGCGAGGCCATCCGGCCGCACGCGCTTCATCAGGAGGTCGGCGAGATTGTTGATCGCCTCCTCCTGGATCTGGGGGCGCGACATCACCCAATCGGCAAGGCGTGAATACTTCGACAACCCGATAAGGTTCGAATGCCTGTTCGGCATCACACCGACCCAGACCTGCCCCATGATCGGACAGAGATGGTGGCTGCACGCACTCCGCACAACGAGCGGCCCGATCACCATCAGCTCCTGAAGGTTCGTGACGTTCGGGAACTCGGTGACGGCCGGCGCCGGCTGATAGCGGCCGCGAAACACCTCGTTGAGGTACATCTTGGCGACCCGCCGCGCCGTATCATTGGTGTTGTGATCGCGATCGACGTCGATCACGAGCGACCGCAGCATACCCTCGACGTGCTGGCTCACTTCCGCGAGCAATTCGTCCATCTCGCCGGGCTCGATGTAGTCGGCGATATTGTCGTTGGCATTATAGGGCGCATTCGCCGCCCGAAGTCGCGCAAGAATGCGCTGCGACACGGGTCCGCCGACCTCGCCCCGGTTTGCCTTGCTGCCACGCGCATCGTCCATGTCGGAGTCCTTGCTTCCCTGCTTGCATACTACTGTCTGCTGCGCCGCTGCGACGCGAACTCTGCCATCGCCGTTGCCGTCAGCGCAACAAACCAGACGAGCGATATGGCGAGCCACGACGATATCATCGGACCATGTACCACGAGTGCGCCCATTCGCCCTCCCGCCAGATAGGCGAGCGGCGCCAGCAGGGCCGTCGCCACGATATAGACGGGATGAACGCGCAACCGGGGCACAGTCGTCTCCACGGCTGAGGCATACGCGACCCAGAGCGCGCCCATCCAGAGGGGAGCGATGTTCGGCAGTGGCCATTGCGCTGAATAGGTTAAGACGCCGACCGCCAGCAGCACCGTCTCTGCCACCACGCCGGCAAGAGTGATGCCAGCGAGAAGCGCCACGGAAGCATGCTCGAAAGCCCGCGCCAGCGCGAGGGCCGTGACATAGAGAAAACACGCTACGACCGCCGGCCAGTTCAGGCCGTTCGCCGCACCGGCAGCGGCCGCGAACCAGACCGCATTGAACCCGAGCCAGCTCCAGAGCCCGGTTTTTCGCATCGCAGGACCACTCGTCACGACACCACCAGCCGTCGTGTCCCGACCCACGCGCCAGCGCTCGCCGAGGCCGCAGAGACGAACGAGCCCCACGCCATGTCCATCACGGCAAGTTGAGTGGTTGCCGGCTTCAGGATCGCCAGAACGGTAAGGTCGAACGTCCCGTAGGCCACGAGCCCGAGCAGCGCCCCGTACCCGGCCGCCATTGCCACGCGCCCTGTCCTGAGCGCGGGCGCCACGGCAAAAAAGCACAGCCCGAACACATAGAGCCCGTAGAATGCCAACGCCGCGCCGGCCCTCGGGCTTTCGAGCATCGTGTCGCCGAAGGCAGCCATGAACGCGGGCCCTGCGACGAGGGTGATCCAGACCAGATCGAGCGCCAGAAAAGCCACGGCAACCACGATGGCGATGATCATCCAGGTTATGGCGCTGCGAACCCTCAAGGTAATTTACTCCTTAAAGCCTGTCGGCCGACCTCGGCCATTGCGGCTTGCCTTGCCTCTTGGTTCGAATTGCGCTTTCTACGAACTCCCGCACCGCGCGGATCACCACGTTGGTGATCCAGGTCCGCGACCGCCACGTATAAAGGCGAAAGGTCGTCGATCGGACCGGTTTCGAGGTCACTTCGGAGACAAATGGCCGACCGATTGATCCGTATCGCCCGTCAACGGGACATCGCAGCTTTCCGTGAGCTCTACGGCCAGTATGGCCCGAGGATAAGGGCGCTCATGGTGAGACGCGGTGCCCCGGCTGCCGTGGCCGACGAACTGACCCAGGAGACGTTCTTGGCTGTCTGGCAAAAAGCCCAGTACTACGATGCCGGCCGCGGCGACGAAGCGGGCTGGATCTATTCCATTGCGCGCAACCTGCACATCGACCAACTGCGCCGGCAGAAGGTCTGGCAGGATGTCGCAGCCTCCCTGCCGACCCAGTCCGAAGCCTCCGAACCGGACGTCGCCCTGTCGGATGTCCTCGCCACCGAGCGCCATACCCGCGTTCTGAAGGCCATCGGCACACTGCCGCCGGACCAGGCTGATGTCATTCGCCTGTCCTTCGTCGAGGGCCTGTCTCATGGCCAGATCGCAACCCGGCTCAATGCCCCTGTCGGCACCATAAAATCGCGCCTTCGTCTCGCTTACGAAAAACTTCGCGAGCAATTGGAAGACCTCGCATGACAGAGACCATCAAGCACCACCCCGATTCCGTCACGCTGATCGGCTTCGCCAATGGCAGCCTGCCGTCGTCACTCGCCGCCGTCGTGGCCACCCATGTCATGATGTGCAAGTCATGCCAGCGCGACATCGCACGCCTCGAAGCGATTGGCGGCGCCCTCCTGCCCGACGGTGACGCACGCGCACCGGCCCTGCGCGAACCGTCACCGACCGCTTCCGCCCTGCTGCATGCGGAAGAGAACGCATCCGCGCCGCTCATGCCTGCTGCGGCCTGGCGCGCCTTCGGATTGACGCCCGGCCACATTCCATGGCGGCGCTTGGGTATCGGCGTATCGCATTTCCGCCTGCCGCCCGGCCAGACCGGCGGTGATCTCCGCTTTCTGAAGATCGCGCCCGGCCTGGCTGTGCCGGAACATGGTCACGGCGGCACCGAGCTGACGCTGGTCCTGTCCGGCGCCTTCAGCGACGTCACCGGCACATATGGCCCCGGCGACGTACAGGATGTCGACGGCGACATCGAGCATCAGCCGAAGGTCACACCCGACGGCGAATGCATCTGCATCGTCGCCAGTGAGCATCCGGCCCAGTTCAAAACCATGCTGGGACGCATTTCCCAGCTCTGGACCGGCATGTAAATGGCCACGCCCGTCCCGCCCTGGAAAGTGGTCTGGATAACCGGAGCGGGCCGCGGCATCGGCAGGCAACTCGCGCTCGATCTCGCGCGTTCCGGCGTCAAGGTCGCAGCGTCCGCCCGCACGGTCGCCGATCTCACCGCACTGGCCGCCGAACACCCGAACATCACCTCGTTCCCCCTCGACGTTGCAAAGCCGGATGACGTTGCCGCGACCGTTCGAGCCATCACCGGCTCATTGGGACCGATCGACCTGGCGATCCTCAACGCCGGCATCTGGCAACCCTTCGATGCCCGCGCTTTTGAAGGCGAAAAATCCCGCCAGTCGATGGAGGTCAACTACTTCGGCATCACCAACGCCCTCGACGCGCTGATCCCCGACATGGTCGCACGCGGAGCGGGCCATCTGGCCCTCGTTGCGTCCGTCGCCGGCTATCGCGGACTACCGAAAGCAGCCGCCTACGCACCGAGCAAGGCTGCAGTCATTGCACTCGCCGAAGTCCTGCGACTGGAGCTCGAACGCAGGAACATAACGGTGAGCCTCGTCAATCCCGGTTTCGTCGAAACACCGATGACGTCGGTCAACGAGTTCCCGATGCCTTTCATCGTCTCGAGCGAGACGGCCTCGCGCATAATTCTCGGCGGTCTTGCGCGCCGGAAATACGAAGTCGTCTTCCCCTGGCAGATGCTGGTGGCGATGAAGGTTCTTCGCGCGCTACCCAACGCTCTCTTTTTCCGGCTCGCGAAGCGGATGCTCTAGCGCGGCCGGTTGCGGCTGACGCTCGATGAAGATCGAGATGTCCCCGACCGCGATCCCCCACTTCGAGAACCGTATGCGATTGATCGCCTTGTCGCGGCTGACCGGATAGAGCCGGTCGTCGAAATCGAACACCATTTGACCGGCGCCGACCGGAAGTCGGAAACGGTAACGGCTCCTCGCCATGTCTTCGTGATAAGTGCCGATGGCCTCACCGACACACGCCGGACAGGTCCCGCGAAAGCCCTGGACCCCATCCGGTACGATGGTCCAGGTCCTGAATTCGTCCCTGCCACTGTCGTAACGGAACGTCTCTTCGAGGACGAAACGGCCATTCCGCCACTGTCCGTTCATTTCGAACGTGAAACGGCTGCGGAGCCGCCCAAAGCGATCCTGGACGATACCGCCACCGTGCGTGCGGCCCTCGAAAAAATCTGTGAGCCGGACGAGCCCGTTCGCGGTCACGACGACGTCCCCTGTCCCGCCGGCTTTGAAATGCGATAGAGCCCCACGTTGACCGACCCCTGCCGGAACCCGATCTCGCAGTAGACGAGATAATACCGCCACAGTCGCCGGAAGCGCTCGTCGTACCCGAGCGCCGATATCTCGGGCCATGCCGCCTCGAAGCGGACACGCCAGTCCGCCAGCGTCCGCTCATACGAGCGCCCGAATTCCTCGACCGTCTCGAACGTCAGGCCGGCCCAGTGTGCGTTCCGCCGCATGTGATCGACGGTCGGCAGCATGCCGCCCGGAAACACGTAGCGCTGGATGAAATCCGGGTTGCGACGGTAGCGGTCGTAAAGATCGGGTGCAATCGTGATCGCCTGGATGACCGCGCTGCCGCCGGGCGCGAGCCGCTCATAAAGCGTCTCGAAGTAGCGCGGCCAGTTCTCCTCGCCGACCGCCTCGATCATCTCGATCGACACGATCCTGTCGAACATCCCCGCCGTATCGCGATAATCCTCGAAGACCACATCGACGAGATCCTCGACCCCATGCTCGGCCACGGATTTTCTCGCCCAGTCCTGCTGCTCGGCACTGATCGTTATCGCGCGTACCCGCGCACCCGCCTTGGCCATGCCAACGGCGACCGTGCCCCAGCCGCAGCCGATTTCCATGACGCTGGAACCCGGCCGGATATCGAGAGCCCCGAAGATCGCCTTGAGCTTCTCCTGCTGCGCGCTTTCGAGTGTGTCCTCTGCCGAACGGTAGATCCCGCTCGAATAGAGCATGCTCTCGTCGAGCCAGCGCTTGTAGAACGAGTTGCCGAGATCGTAGTGAGCCGCGATGTTGCGCCGGCTTCCGCGACGCGTGTTGCGTCGCCTCAGATGATAGACCCGATCGCGGTAGGTCGTGCGATTGAAGGTCGGAAGCAGCCGCAGCAGTGCCGCCTCGTTGCGTGAGAAGTATTCGAACAGCCCCGCCAGATCGTCGGTTTCGATGCTGCCCTCCATGTACGCTTCCGCAAAACCGATAGAGCCGCGCCGCAAAAGCGCCACCACCGCCGACCAGTTCGCGAGACGCACCAGCGGCACCGCACCGCCGCCAACTCCGAGTTCGAGCCTCCGCCCCGACGGCAAGACGAGATCCAGTCGCTGCAGCCCGATCGACCTGGACTTCCGTCCGATCCAGCTCCACGGGCCGCGCAACACGGTATCGATGCTCTCGGCGCGCGCGCCCTGCGCAACAGCAGCTGCATTCACGCTATCGCCAGACATTCGCAATCGCTCCCTCATTTTCCCCAACCCGCACGAACGAGTACTGCGGGCTCACATGGCGCGTCACAAGTGGAACACCCTTCCACCAGAGCCGGGCCGCCTCGACGTGTATTGCCGTCATGACTTTCATGGTCATGAGCGGATGTGTCGCGATCGTCGCCGCCAGCGCACCATCCAAAATGGGACGCCGCTCGCCGACAAAATGCGTTTTGAGTGTCGGACCTGCCGGCTCGGTCAGCGCCACGCCGACCGCCACCGTTTCGTCCGGTGCGTGACCGAAAAACTTGTAGGTCGCAGGTGTGCCGGTGAACGGCGACACATACATCGCCTTCCGACACGACTGCCTGCCATCGGTGGGCACGACATACGATCGGCGCTCACCGAACGTATTCGTCACCTCGTACACCGTCGCACCGAGCTCACCGCCGGCGTTGCGGCAGTAGTAGACCGATAGAGGATTGAAGACGTAGCCCCAGAGCCGAGGGTAGGTCAGAAGCGTAACCTGACTTCCGAACCCGCCGAGCCCGACCTCGCCTAGAAGATCGCGGATCTTCGCTCCCGCCATTCCCGGCCCGGGCGCACCGACGTCCGCATCGAAAAACCCGACCGGTCTCCACCGGTTGCGTCCGAACATGCGAAATCGAGCGGAAAGCTCGTCGATCTCGTCGATATCGAGAGCGAGCGCGAACACCCGATAGCGAAAGGCGTGCTCCACCGGCCGAAGCCGCTTGTGCACCACATGACCCACGTAGAGTGCGGATCGCAGCGGCGTCATTCTGCCGCCTCCCGGCCGATGTCCACTGGCGCCGCACCCGTCGTGCGCGTGATCCGCCCGGACTCGTTCGCAACCCGCCACGGCCGGCGCACGCCACCGAGCTCTTCGGCAACGGCGAGCCCGGCCTGCAGACCGTCCTCGTGGAATCCGTACCCGAAATAGCTGCCGCAGAACCACGTCCGGCGACGACCGTTGAGCCCCCACAGTTCACGCTGCATGGCCATGGCACGCTGGTCGAAAACCGGATGCGCATAGTCGAACTCCGCGACGACGCGATCTGCGGCCGGCGCGTGCATCGGATTGAGAGTGACGAATACGTCGTCGAGCGGCAGGGTCTGCAGCTCGCTCATCCAGTAGGTGACACTCAGATCTCGCGACCCGTCGTCACCCGACCGCGCCGCGTAGTTCCAGCTCGACCATAGCCGGCGCCGCCTCGGCATCAGCGATGCGTCGCGATGCAGAACCGCATGATTGCTCTGATACCTGAACGCCCCGAGCGTTTCCCGTTCCACGTCGTCGGCATCGGCGAGCAGACTGAGCGCATCATCGGCGTGCGCGCCGATCACGCAGGCGTCGAACCGCTCGGTGCGAGTGCCAGCGCTGATTTCCACTCCCGTCGCCGACCGTCGCACGGACCGCACTGGCGCTCCGACGCGGATCTTGCCCGCGAGCCGCTGCGCGAGCGCACGAACATAGACCTGGCTTCCACCGTCGACCGTCCGCCAGACCGGTCTGTCATAGACCTCGAGCAGTCCATGATTGGCAAAGAAACGGAAAAAGCTCGCAGCGGGAAAATCGAGGACGGTCGAAGCCGGCGTCGACCAGATCGCAGCCGCCATCGGCAGGATGTGCCGATCGAGAAACGCCTGCGAGTAGCCGTGTTCGGTGAGGAACGCGCCGAGCGGGCGACTGTCCTCGACAAGGGTCTTCGCCCAGCGCGCTCCGTCCCGGAAGAAACGCACGAGATCGGCCATCATGCGCCAATGGCCGAAATCGACGAGATTGCGCCCATGCCCGACCAGCGCACCAAGCCCGGCGCCCGAATACTCGCTCCGCCCGTCATCGAGCGAAACCGCAAACCCCATCGGAGCCGGCTTCGTCGGAACGCCGAGATGGTCGAAGAACGCTGTCAGGTTCGTATAGCTCGGCGGATTGAAGACGATGAACCCGGTATCGACCGGCACGTCTCCGACCATGACCGTATTGCTGTGCCCACCGAGACGGCCATCCGCCTCGAACAGCGTCACATCGTGCGCCTCGGCGAGCAGCCAGGCAGCCGATAGCCCGCTGATACCGCTTCCGATGACTGCGATGGATTTGCGTCGTGTCATGATGTTCTCCATCCCGACACTACGAAAACCGTGGGCCGCTGGATCACCGCCGCCACCCGCGCATCGCCCTACGCCACCCGGGCCGACTGCCGGACGTCGGCACAGCACTTTCCCTTTCAATGACTTGCGGCCCGAAACGCCGCGCTTGCGACGTTTCCTCCTCGAATGCCCTTGTCTGCCTTGCCGCGAAGACATACCCGCCCGAGGTGCGATGGTGCATTCTGCCGACGCCATCCCGAATGCGCGCCAGCTGGAACCTGTTATGACCTCGCCATCGACGCCTGCTTCCACGAAGACCTTCGCCGACGTTCGTGCCCGGCTGCTGGCGCGCCAGGAAATCGCGCTGCTCGACGTCCGGGAAGAAGCACCCCACGCCGAGGGCCATCCACTGTTCGCCGCCAATGTCCCGCTGTCCCAGCTTGAACTGGTGGCCTACACGAAACTTCCGCGCCGGGACGTACCGATCGTCACCATCGACGGCGGCGAGGGGCTGGCCGAAACCGCCGCCCGCCGGCTCGGCGCCATGGGATACACCGACGTTGCCGTCTTCGATCGCGGCATCGCCGGATGGCAGGCGGCGGGTGGCGAACTCTTCATCGACGTGAACGTCCCCTCCAAATCGTTCGGCGAACTGCTGGAGTCGGTGGCGCACACACCGTCGCTGCCCGCCGAAGACGTCCAGGCAATGCTCGACCGGGGTGACAACATCCTCCTCGTCGATGCCCGTCGCTTCGACGAATACCAGACCATGACACTCCCTACCTCCACGAGCGTGCCCGGCGCCGAACTCGCCCTGCGCGTGCCCGCCATGGCCATCGATCCCGACACCACCGTCATCGTCCATTGTGCCGGCCGGACGCGCTCGATCGTCGGCACCCAGTCGCTCGTGAATTTCGGCCTCCAGAACAAGGTCTACGCACTCCGCAACGGCACCATCGGC
>DAOMWV010000012.1:0-29842 GCA_035436725.1 Hyphomicrobiaceae bacterium | reverse complement strand
TGAGCCGGCTGCTGGGCCGCGGTGGAAACGGCGGCGGGGCCGCCACCGAACAGGCTCGCCAGGAATCCGCCGCCGGACGACGAGCCACCGGAGGCCGACGATCCCGAAGAAGTCGGGAAATTCGGAAAAGCGGAGTCGTTGGGAGGCGGCGTGGGTGGTTCGATTTTTTTGCCACCGCGGCCGGTCCAATCGGATTTCGCTGCCGGTGGAGACGGTGCGGCTGCAGCCGCAACCGCTGTGCCCTGCGCCGTCGGCGCCACTGCCGCTGGCGGAGGTGCGGCCGGTACAGTCGCAGACGCTGCAATGCGCGGCTGGGCCGGTACGGGCGCGGGGGCCGGCCGGGCGGGAACGTCCTTCTGTGCACCAGGTTCGGCAAGCCCGGCGTCTGCATAAGCGGCGCTTCGCTGCTTACTCGCATCCTCGCGTTCGGTGGCAGCCAAGCCATTTTTGATCCAGAGCGCGCTGGTCAGATCCGAAATGGCTTGTGCGGGTTTCTGCAGCCTGCGATTGGCAATACCGCGGAGATAAAGCGCGCGCGCCATGGTCCCGGGTGGCAGGTTGCCGGCCGAGATCGCGCTCGACAGAACATTGACAGCCGCTGGCGCATTACCCGCCTGAAGCAGTCTTTCCGCCTGGTCGGTCGCACCTTTCGCAGCGTTGGCGTCGACCGGCGCCTTTTTCGACTTCCCCCCTGCAGCCGGTTGCTGTGCCCGCAGATCCGACGATACGCTCGGCAGGAGGAGACAGCCGGCGAGTATGACGGCTAAACAGCGACGCGCGGACGACCAAGAAAAGACGCCTGGTCCGCTGGACGCGACAATGCCCCGATCGGCGCGCGAACGGCCGATTCCGACATGTAATTCCGATTTTCCGCGTTCACCCATCGATCCGACAGTTCATGCGGTGTCGGGACACACCGTCACACGCCCCCGAGACAGACGCAGCTTCTACTATTGAGCCGCGATTCCTGCCCGAACGTATGTCAAAGCAACCGATTGAGGCAATTCCGGGACACCCCTGGAACCGGGGCGACAAACCGACTTTTCAACAGTCGAGACACGCCACCGTGGCCTGACCGACGCGGCCGGTCACTCCACCGTAACCGACTTCGCCAGATTCCGCGGCTGATCGACGTCTGTGCCCATGAAGACCGCCGTATGATAGGCCATCAACTGAACGGGAACCGCGTAGAGCAGCGGGTTGGTAAACGGATGTACCTTGGGCATTTTGATATGATGTAGCAGTCGGCAACCGGCGCGATCGGCGTCGCAGTCGGATATCAGAACGATCTGACCGCCTCGAGCCGCCACTTCCTGCATGTTCGACACGGTCTTGTCGAACAACTCGTCCTCCGGCGCCACGACGATGACGGGAACATTTTCGTCGATGAGCGCGATCGGTCCGTGCTTCAGCTCGCCTGCTGCATATCCTTCTGCATGGATATACGAGATTTCCTTGAGCTTCAGCGCACCCTCCATTGCGATCGGGTAGTTCACGCCGCGACCGAGATAGAGGACGTCACGCGCCTTCGAGATTTCGTGGGCGAGATTTTCGTAACCGCTCTCGTCCCGTACGAGAGCAGCGATATGCCGGGGCAATTCCGTCAACGCCTGGACGTATTCCTGTTCCTGCGCGCGGGAGACTGTGCCGCGAGCGCGCCCGATGGCAATTGCGAGACAAGCCAGGACCGACAGCTGGCTGGTGAACGCCTTTGTCGAGGCGACGCCGATCTCGGGCCCGGCAAGCGTCGGCAGTATCGCATCGGCTTCGCGAGCGATCGTGGACGTCCGCACGTTTACGATGGCTGCGATCTTTTGACCGCTCCGTTTGCAGTAGCGCAGCGCTTCGAGCGTATCGGCCGTCTCCCCGGATTGCGAAACGAAGACGGACAGGCCGCCCGAAGCAAGCGGCACCTCGCGATAACGAAACTCCGACGCGATATCGATCTCGACCGGTACACGTCCGAGTTTTTCGATCCAGTACTTGCCGACGACGCCAGCGTAGTATGCCGTACCGCATGCCGAAATGGTCACACGATCGATCTTTGAAAGATCGAGACCGAGCGCCGGCATCTTCACTTCAGCCTCTGCCATGTCGATGTAATTGGCGAGGGTGTGTGAGATGACCTCCGGTTGCTCGTGAATCTCCTTGGCCATGAAATGGCGGAAGTTGCCTTTGTCGACGAGCAGGGAACTCGCGACCGACTTGATTGCCGGACGCTCGACCTTTTTGTTTTCGCGATCGTAGATGGTGATCGATTTCCGCGTCAGGACACACCAGTCACCCTCGTCAAGGTATGTGATCGTGTCAGTGAACGGGGCGAGCGCAATGGCATCGGAACCCACGTACATTTCGCCCTTGCCATGGCCGATAGCCAGCGGAGAACCCTGTCTGGCGCCGATCATCAGGTCGTCCTCACCAGCGAATATGATCGCAAGAGCGAACGCACCGTGCAGTCGCCCGAGCGCGGCCTTCGTGGCCTCGACAGGCGACAGACCGGAATTCAGTCCATCCGTGATGAGGTGAACGACGGCTTCCGTATCCGTGTCGGTTTCGAACACGTGCCCCTTCGCGGCCAGTTCCGCCTTGAGATCACGATAGTTCTCGATGATTCCGTTATGCACGACCGAAACGCGCTTCGACATGTGTGGATGTGCATTGACCTCGGTGGGGCGACCGTGGGTCGCCCAGCGCGTATGGCCGATACCGACGTGGCCATCGAGCGGATCCGACGTCAAACGGGCTTCGAGGTTTCGCAGCTTGCCTTCGGCGCGGCGCCGGTCGAGCCGCCCCCCCTCCACGGTGGCGACGCCTGCGCTGTCGTAGCCGCGGTACTCGAGCCGACGCAGGGCGTCAACGAGGTCGATGGCTACCGGTTTGGAGCCCAGAATTCCGACTATGCCACACATTGCTCGTGACCCCTGTTCTGGCGTCGATCGTTCTGCCCGTTGCGACGGGCTATTTATTCGAGACGACTGCTAACCCGTTGGTGCCGCAGCCTCAAGACAAACCCTGTTGCATCGCTTTACATCGTACAAATTAAGTCCGGCAAACTGGACGTTAACCGATTTCAGCCGTCCTTCTGCTTCTTCCGTGCCATCAACGCCCGGAATTTGGCGGCCCAGCCGGGCCTTTCCTCCTGCACGGCCCGTGCCAGCGCCAGGCTATCGCCAGCAACGTCGCGCGTGATGACGCTGCCGGAACCGATGAACGCCCCGTCCCCGATCCGGACCGGCGCTACCAGCGACGAATTCGACCCTATGAAGGCTCCCGCCCCGATGTCGGCGCGATGCTTCTGGAACCCGTCGTAATTGCAGAAGATCGTCCCCGCACCAATGTTGGCCTTCGCGCCGACGCGCGCATCACCGATGTAGGCCAGATGATTGGCCTTGGCGCCCGGCTCGAAGTGCGCGTTCTTGACTTCGACGAAGTTGCCGATTTTCGCGTTTGTACCGATGCGGGCGCCCGGCCGCAGGCGCGCATAGGGGCCGACCTCGGCCCCGTCCTCGACGACGGCACCCGTAAGGTGGCAGTTGGCGTGAATGACCACGTCGTCGCCAATACTGACTCCCGGCCCGAAAAACACGTTCGGCTCGACCACGACGTCACGGCCAATCACCGTATCGAACGAAAACCAGACCGTCGCCGGGTCGACGAGTGTCGCGCCGTCCTCCATCGCCCGCCGCCGGGCCCGTGTCTGGAACACGGCTTCCGCATCAGCGAGATGGACGCGGGAATTGACCCCGAGCATCTCCTCTTCGAGCCCCGACACCGCGACCGCACGGCTTCCTGATTTGCGCAGGATGCCGATCGCATCCGTGAGGTAGAACTCGCCCGAGGCATTGTTGGCCTCGATCCGATCGAGAATTTCGAGCAGATTGCGGGTTCGGAACGCCATGACGCCCGAATTGCAGAAATCGATCTTCCGTTCCGCCGTCGTCGCGTCCTTGTGCTCGCGAATTGCAATCAGGTTTGCCACGCCGTCACTGATCATGCCGTCCGTGATGAGGCGGCCGTAGCCAGCCGGATCCTTGGCGTGAAACCCGAGTACCGCCGCCTCGGCCCCGCGATCGAGGGCCGCGACGAGCCGCAACACTGTTTCAGCGCGGATGAGTGGCGTGTCGCCGAAGATGACCAGCACGTCTCCGCTATGTGCCGCGATCGCAGCACGTGCCGCGAGAACCGCGTCCGCCGTGCCCTTCTGGCTTTCCTGCACGAAGATGGTCGCGCCCGGAGCCATGCGAACGGCTTCGGCGGCCACGTCCGGCATCGACGGCCCAATGACCGCCGCGGTCGTGCGACTGCCAACCGACCGGGCCGTCTGCAACACATGCCCCAACAGCGACAGCCCTCCGACCTGATGCAGCACCTTCGGCATCGCGGACTTCATGCGAGTGCCTTTGCCCGCGGCAAGCACGATGGTGAGCAGGGCAGGGCGATCTGACGAGTTCATGCTGCGAGCCAGCTTTCTGGTGAGGGTATCTGACGGGTATCGTCCCCGGCCGTGAAGCCGATGGGCGCTCGCCGTGTCCCGTATTGGTACTTTCCAGCCACCGCGAAAGGCGGGCCGGTACGATCACGGTACAGCCGAGCGACGCGCCTCACGTGGGACGTGCCCGGTCTTTCGTGAGTCGCCGATTCCCGGCCCGTGTCGCAAGTGGCGTGCCGAACGACGTTGTATCACCATACAATTGCGTCTCACGACTTTCCAATTTCCCCGGTCAACGCGCATTGGCGTGTCCGCACCGAGTTGCCGAAAATGTTGTGGCCTCCACGTCTTGTCCACAATCACACGCATGCGGTGAAAGGACCGGCGTTGACCCCATGCGACCGGTTGGCCACCGTAAATCCAACGATTCGATCCGGATTCCTGTTTTGGCGTACCGGTCCAATGAGGTTACCGCTATGACCACACAGGCGCCAGGTGCAGCGACGCAGACCAGCTCGGAGAGCGTTCGGATCGACGGCGCCGAAGCTACGAGCGGCCGGATCGGCGCGCCAGGGGCCCCTGCTGCGTTGGCGACAGGGTACGTTGCGGCCTGGGCCGTCCTCGGTGCCATTTCGGCGGGTTATCTTGCTGTAACCGCCTGGGATAGCTCCTCGCGTGGGTACGGCGCCCGGGCAGATCTCCCCGCGAAGATCGAGCAGATCGGCGGCGATGTTGCCGAACTCAAGGCGCAGGTGGCGGATCTGACGAAGTCGACGCAGGATGATCGGGCCCGCCTGACCGCTCTTGAGACGACGGTCGAGACGCGCCTGACCGGTCTGGCAGGAAGTGCAGCGAAGGTTGCCGCTCTTGCGGAACCCGCTCCCGCCGTCGCCACGCAGCCGTCCGGGACCACGAAGACCGTGACCGTACCGGGCGTTCTGATGACCACGACGCCCGTGAACCCGACACCCGCCGCCGCGCCTGTCGCTGCGGCTGCACCTGCCTCGGAAGCAAGCGCAACCACAGAGACCAAGGCCGCATCGTCACAGCCGAGGGCCCCCACCAGGATCATCGCGGCAGCGCCCCCCAGCGACGCCGCTGCGACGAAATCTGCCGACGTCGCGCAGGCGGCCAAAGCAGCTGCGAAGCAGAAGGTCGAAGCCAAGGCCTCAGACGCCTTCAAACCGTTCCGTACGACGACGTCTGGGGGAGCGCAGATCGAAACCGGCAGCCTACAGTCACGACCGTCGGCCGGCCCCGTCGGTGTCGAAGTCGCCTCTGCCGTATCGCTCGAGTCCGCTCGGCAGAGCTGGGGCGGCATTGCGTCGCGCGCCGGCGACGCTCTCGCGGGCACCGAGCCGCGCATCATGCCATCGGTGGACGGTACGTCCTTCCGCGTCATCGCTGGTCCTTACCAGAGCGAAGCAGATGCCCAGAAGACCTGCGCCGCTCTCAAGGCGCGCGGCATCGCCTGCCGCTCCACGGGTTTTGGCGGCGCCCCTCTCTAAAGGGACTTTGGCAATCGCCAGACACATCTGACGCAAAAAAACAGCCGGGCCCGCAACAGGCGTCCGGCTGTTTTGCTACGCGACCGTCACTTGTCCCGCTTACGGCCCTCAGGGATCCTGAACCGAGAACGCGTCGCATTGCTGGATCTGGCCGGTCGAAAGCCCCCTCTTGAACCAGCGTTGGCGCTGTTCCGCCGAACCGTGCGTGAATGCATCCGGCACAACGTAACCCTGGCTCCGCTTCTGCATCATGTCGTCGCCGATCTGGGCAGCGGCATTGAGCCCCTCCTCGATGTCACCCTGCTCGATACGGTTCTTCATCTGGTGATTGAGCGCTGCCCAGACGCCGGCGAGGCAGTCGGCCTGAAGCTCCATCCGCACCTGGATGGCATTCGACTGACGCTGCCCAGCTCGCGCTTTCATCTGCTGGACGCGATCGGAGATGCCGAGCAATGTTTGCACGTGATGGCCGACTTCGTGCGCGATGACATAGGCTTGGGCGAAATCGCCGGGCGCGTTGAAGCGCCGCTTCAGTTCGTCATAGAACGCGAGGTCGATGTAGATCTTCTGGTCGGCCGGGCAATAGAACGGCCCCATCGCCGCCTGGCCGACGCCACAAGCCGTGCGCGTAGCCCCCGTGAACAGCACGAGTTGCGGTTTGACGTAGCGGCGTCCGAAGGATTGGAAGACACGCTCCCAGACATCCTCGGTATCCTTGAGGACGCGCGAAACGAAGAGCCCCATGTCGTCCTTGCCCGCCGGCACGGGACTACGCTGCGTGCCGCCGGGAAGGCCGGGAATGTTCGGCCCACCCGCCTGGCGCGACTGCGGCTCCATGCGCGGCATCTGCGGCATCTCGACCTGCCCGCCACCGCCGCGACCGCCAGTGAGAATATCCAGCGGATTTATGCCGAACAGCAGCATGAGTGCGCCGATGATGAGCATCGGCATCAGGCCCATGCCCCCACCTCCGATGGGGATCTGGATGCCACCCGGCATGCCACCGCCGCGCTGTCCGCGCCGGTCCTCGACGTTGGAGCTGCCCTGGTCGTTCTGATCGTAGCGCATTCGTATCCACCGGCTGTTCGGCCAGACGGCCGTCAGGAATTCGGGCATTAATTGCCCATGCCAGCCACGGCTACAAGGGCCAAGGCAGCAAAAATACTCACCGCCCCGGCGATGGCAGCCGTCGCGTCACGTCGGAGCGCGGCTTCTCAGGAGCACGCAGCAGCGATCGCACTGATTTGGACGCCGCGACCTCGCGCGCATTCTCGTAAGCCTCGTGATTGGCTTCGATCTCGTCGAGCTCGTAGCGATAGTTGACCATGAGGCCGTGCGCCTCGCGCATACCTTTTTCGGAAACGTCACCGAGCCAATTGAGCCGGTCGAGCCGCGCGCCGTTGCCGAGGTGAAAGCGGGCGACAGGGTCGACCGGATGCCCGTCCGACGTCCGTGCGCGCAGGAAGTACGCTGCAGCCGCGCCGAGCAGCGGCCCGCGCAGGCTGTCCCCCTCGTCGTCCGCATCGGCCCAGTTGGACCGGCGCAAGGCGGCGAGCGCGGACCGGTCCGCCGGAGGTATGAGCGCATTGGCCGCCTCCGGTGCGGCAAGTTCCCGATCGAGCCAGCGCGCGAAACCGGGCACCGGAGACAGCGTGACGAACGTCTTGAGCGTTGGCAGCTCCCGCACCAGTTCCTCGACGACCTGCTTGATGAGGAAATTGCCGAAGGAGATACCGCGTAGGCCCTCCTGGCAGTTCGAAATCGAATAGAAAACCGCCACCGTTGGCGCCATGCGTGTCCCCGCAGGCTTGCGGTGCTCGCCGAGCACGGCCTGGATCGAGCCTGGCACGACATCGGTGAGCGCCACTTCGACGAAAATCAGCGGCTCGTCCACCATCGCGGGATGGAAGAAGGCGAAGAGGCGTCGATCCGCAGGATCGAGGCGGCGGCGCAGGTCTTCCCACCCCTTGATCTCGTGCACGGCTTCGTAGGCGATGATTTTCTCGAGCACCGCCGCGGGCGTCTGCCAGTCGATCCGGCGGAGAACGAGGAACCCGCGATTGAACCAGGAATAAAGGAGATGCTGCAGGTCCTGATCGAGCCCACGCAAGGCCGGATCCGCGCGCCCTTGCTTCAGGAGATCGGCACGCAGCGCAACGATCTCGCCCGTCGCGCCGGGCGCGAGGTTGAGACGGCGGAAAAACTCCTGCCTCGGACTTTCGACGGCCGCCTGCAACGCACTCAGAGATGCATCATCCGGACTGGCGATGAAACTCGTCGCAGCCCTGAGCACGCTTTCACGATCAGGCTGCATGGTCTCGGCCACGAACCGGACGAAAGCCCGCCGCCCCTCAACGCTCATGCTGCGATACTTGGTCAGGATCTCGCGCGCGATCGCGACGCCGGATGCCTCGCCCTGCGACGTCAGCAACGCCTTGGCCAGGGCCTGGATATCGTCACGCCGCCCCCCGCCGATGAGACTCTGCGGGATGAGTTGCCGACCGCGCTCGGCGATCGTCGTGAGCAGATCCTGAAGGAATGACGTGTTGGCAGGCATGGTCTCGTGATCGGTCCGTTTCGTACCATTTTGCCGTCAAAACGGCGCCATGGCCAGATCACCGATCGATGGAACCGTAAAAGACGACGCCGCGATGACGACACCTCCTGCCGCCCTCAGCGTGCAAGCGGAATGCCGCGTGTCCCGGCACCGAACCCTGCAAGCGCACGTTCGCGCGGCACGCTCCTGAGACGCCCCGACGCGTCGTTCGGCGCACAGTCGTAGGCGAGATCGGCGGCCGCCAGCAGCTTCGCGAGATCGACGCCGGTCGCCACCCCGCGATGCTCGAAGGCGAAAACCAGGTCTTCGGTCGCGGTGTTGCCGGATGCGCCGGGCGCGAACGGGCACCCGCCGAGGCCAGCCGCAGCCCCGTCGATCACGGCAATGCCGGCACTGAACGCTGCGAATGCGTTCGCAACACCCAGTGCATAAGTGTCGTGACCATGGAAGGCGAACGTGGTTGGACCGCCGCCGTAGTCGCCGACGACGCCACGGCAGAGACGTTCGACGTGGTCGGTTGCAGCCCGCCCCGTCGTGTCGCAGATGCCGATTTCGACATCGCGCGTCGTGGCAAGCACCGTTTCGATGGCCCGGCGGACGTCACCCTCGGCGATCCGCCCTTCGAAGGGACAGTCGAAGCAGGTAGCGAGATTGAACCGCAGCTTCGCCCCCTGCGCCGCGAACACCGGCCATGCAGCCGCGAAATCGCGCATGCTCTCGGAGTGCGAACGGCGCACATTCGATCGGTTGTGACTTTCGGAGACCGAAACGACCCATACGATCTCCTTGACCCCGTGTGCCAGAGCCATCTCCGCGCCCTTGGCATTGGGCACCAGAACCTGCGTCCTCACTCCATCCGGCAGATGCGCCCGCGCCAGAACCTCGCCGATATCAGCCATCTGCGGAATGGCTTTGGGCGACACGAATGCACCGATCTCGATCCGTCCGATGCCGGTCGCGGCGAGTGCATCGACGACGGCGAGCTTCGTCTCCGTCGGAATGAGGGCCTTCACAACCTGAAAACCGTCGCGCGGCGCGACCTCGACGAGTTCGACGCGATCGGCCTTGCTCATATCAGGCCGGCCTTCTTCATCTCGGCGATATCTGTCGCCGACTTGCCGAGCAGGCCGGTATAGACATCGCTGTTGTGCTGGCCGACGGCCGGCCCGGCCCAGCGGATTTGCGCGTTGCGGTCCAGGCCCTCGACCACAGGCACGACGCCAGTCTGCATGATCGGCTTGGAGAACAGCGGATCGGCGACTGCCGGCAACATGTCCCGCGCCTGATACTGCTTGTCCGCAGCGACATCCGCGATCGAGTAGATCTTGGTCGTCGGAATATCTGCCGCCTCGAGCTTCTCGATGAGTGCATCGGACTTCTGCGCCACCGCCCAGTTGGCGATGAGCCGGTCGAGCGCCTCACGATTGGCGACACGCTCGGGATTGCCGACGAAGCGCGGGTCCGACCCGAGCTCCGGCATGTTCATGACTTTGAGGAGACTGCGGAAGATCGCTTCGGAGTTGGCAGCGATCAGAACCCACGCACCATCAGCCGTCTTGTAGGCGCTCGACGGCGCAGCAGTCGGCAGGCTTGATCCGGCCGGCGCCCGCACAGCTCCCGTGTAGCCATATTCCGGCACGATGCTTTCCATGAACGACAATACGGACTCGCCGAGCGCAACGTCGATGACACGCGGATCCGTCCGCCCCGAAGTCTTCTGCTCGAGGATCGCCGAAACCGCACCGAGCGCGCCGTAGAGCCCCGCAATGCTGTCACCGATCGACACTCCGCAACGAACCGGCGGCAGATCGGTCACGCCTTCCGGATAGGCGCAGAGATGCCGCAGCCCCCCCTTCGCTTCCCCGATCACGCCCCACCCCGCGCGCGGCGCCTCTGGGCCGGTCTGGCCGAACCCGGTGATGCGCACGATGGTGATCCCCGGTCGCACCTTGTTCATCGCCTCGGCCGTGAGCCCCCACTTGTCGAGCTGTCCGACCTTCTGGTTCTCGATAACGCAATCGCATTTTGATACGAGTTCGAGCAGCATCTCGAGCGCCTTCGGATGGCGCGTATTGAGCGTGACACAGCGCTTGTTGCGGCCGTGCATGCTCCACCACAGCGATTTGCCGTCGACCATTTTCCCCCAGGCACGAATGGGATCCCCGGTACCCGGCGGTTCGACCTTGATGACGTCGGCACCGAGATCGGCAAGCGCCCGGGCCGCGAATGGACCTGCGATGAAATGCCCGATTTCGAGGATACGGATGTCTTTGAGTAGCGGACCGATCATTCCGAACCTTCTGAAGTCTGTTCCGTGACGACAGCACCTTCGCGTCACGAGGCGTACGTCGGAGCGAAGAAATCATACCATTGAACGATATGTCCGAAACCAGCGGTCTCGTCTTGATTTCGGCGGCATGGCTGATATGACCTGCGGCGGGCCACCTCTCCCCAACGAGAGGCAACTATCTGGAAGGATAGCTCATGAACCTGCCTGCAAAACCGGCGAAATTGCCGGCCAATCCGCATTTCTCGTCCGGCCCCTGCGCCAAGCGCCCCGGCTGGTCCCTCCAGGCTCTCGACAAGGCGTTCCTCGGCCGCTCGCACCGCGCGAAGGAAGGCAAGGCGCGTCTCAAGCTCGCCATCGACAAGACCAAAGCGCTGCTGGGGCTGCCGGCCGGTTTCCATTGCGCCATCGTGCCGGCCTCCGATACCGGCGCCTACGAAATGGCGATGTGGACAATGCTCGGCGCACGCGGCGTCGATGCCATGGTTTGGGAAAGCTTCGGTGCGGGCTGGGTGACCGACATCCAGAAGCAGCTGAAATTGCCCGACGTGCGCGTGCACGAGGCCGCCTATGGCCATCTTCCGGACCTCACGAAGATCGGCTTCGATCGCGATGTGCTGTTCACCGCGAACGGCACCACGTCCGGCGTGAAGATCCCCGATTACGACTGGATCCCGGCCGATCGCAAAGGCCTCGTTTTCGCCGATGCGACCAGTGCCGCCTTTGCGCAGGCGGTGGACTGGTCGAAGGTCGACGTGTTCACATTCTCCTGGCAGAAGGTGCTCGGCGGCGAAGCGGCACACGGCATGCTGATCCTGAGCCCGCGCGCGGTGGAGCGTCTCGAAACCTACAAACCGGCATGGCCGCTTCCGAAGATCTTCCGCCTGACCAAGGGCGGCAAGTTCATGAAGGAAGTGTTCGACGGCGAGACCATCAATACCCCGTCGATGCTGGCCTTGGAGGATTACATCGACGCGCTCGGCTGGGCCGAAGCGGTCGGTGGCGCGAAGGGCCTGATGGCACGCGCCGATGCAAATGCCAAAACACTGAACGACTGGGTCGACCGGACACCCTGGATCGAGAACCTCGCGGTCGATCCGAAAACACGCTCGAACACGAGTGTGTGCCTGAAGTTCTCCGATCCGGCGATCGCGAAGCTCCCGACGGAAGCACAGGCGGCGTTCGCCAAGGCCGTCGCGTCGCTGCTCGACAAGGAGAATGCGGCCAAGGACATCGCATATTACCGCGATGCGCCACCGGGCCTGCGTATCTGGACGGGCTCGACCATCGAGCAGTCGGATATCGCAGCATTGCTGCCGTGGCTCGAATGGGCATTCCAGGTCGAGAAATCAAAACTCGGCTAGTTCCCCTTTTCGCGAACACGCCACCCGATTGCCGTTGATCCTCCGGCCATGAGCCACCTTCTCTCCGGTCACGGGGAGAAGGCTGACGCACAGGAAACATCCCATGACCAAACCCCGCGTTCTGATCTCCGATGAATTGTCTCAGGCTGCCGTGCAGATCTTCAGGGATCGCGGCGTCGACGTTACGTTCGAGCCGGCCCTCGGCAAGGACAAGGACAAACTTGCCAGCATGATCGGCGAATTCGATGGCCTCGCCATCCGCTCTGCCACCAAGGTCACTGAAAAGCTCCTCGGCAACGCAAGGAAACTTCGCGTGGTCGGCCGCGCCGGCATCGGCGTCGACAACGTCGACATCAAGGCGGCGACGGCCAAGGGCGTCATCGTAATGAATACGCCGTTCGGAAACTCGATCACGACTGCCGAACACGCCATTGCGATGATGATGTCACTGGCCCGCCAGATCCCGGAAGCCGACCGATCGACCCAGGCCGGCAAATGGGAAAAATCGAAATTCATGGGCGTCGAACTCTTTGGCAAGACGCTCGGCGTGATCGGCTGCGGCAATATCGGCGCGATCGTCGCGGACCGCGCCATTGGACTGAAGATGAAGGTAGCCGCCTTCGATCCGTTCCTGTCGGCGGAGCGAGCCGTCGAACTCGGCGTCGAGAAGGTCGATCTCGACACGCTCTTCGCAAAGGCCGATTTCATCACGCTGCACACGCCACTCACCGACAAGACTCGCAACATCATTGACGCCACCGCGATCGCGAAAATGAAAACGGGCGTACGCATCGTGAACTGCGCACGCGGTGGCCTCGTCAACGAAGCAGCCCTGCTCGAAGCCCTGAAAACCGGCAAGGTGGCGGGCGCAGCACTCGACGTCTTCGAGGTCGAACCGGCCAAGGAAAACCCGCTCTTCGGCACACCGAACCTGATCTGCACACCCCACCTCGGCGCATCCACCGGCGAAGCCCAGGAGAATGTGGCGCTTCAGGTCGCCGAACAGATGTCCGACTATCTGCTGCGCGGCGCGATCAGCAACGCCGTCAACTTCCCGTCGATCACGGCGGAGGAGGCACCGCGTCTTACACCCTATGTGAAGCTCGCCGAACAACTCGGCTCGTTCGCCGGCCAGCTGACGGAAACCAACATCAAGGGCATCAAGGTCGAGTATTCGGGTGCGGTTGCCGACCTGAACGTCAGACCGTTGACCGCCGCCGCAGTCGCCAACGTTCTCAAGTGGCACATGGGCGACGGCGTCAACATGGTGTCGGCAACGTCACTCGCCGAGGAGCGCGGCGTCAGGATCGAAACGACGACCCGCGGCGCGGACGGCGCCTATGAGAGTTACATCCGCCTGACCGTGAGATCCGACCAGTACGACCGGTCCGTTGCCGGCACCGTCTTCTCCGACGGTCGCCCCCGCTTCGTACAGGTGCGGGACATCAACATGGAGTTCGAAGTCACCCCGAACATGCTCTTCATCAGAAATGCGGACAAGCCGGGCTTCATCGGCAAGTTCGGCGAACTCATGGGCGAGGCCGGCGTCAATATTGCGACCCTCAATCTCGGTCGCGACAAGCCGGGCGGAGACGCCATCTGTCTCGTTGCCACCGACGAACCGATCTCTGACACCGTCCTGTCACAGGTGAAGGCTCTGCCGCAGGTGATCCGCGCGAACCGGCTGAAGTTCTGAGTTCAGCAGCCTGGAGTCCAGTGCGTCACCCTTGCGTGGCGCACCGTACCCCGGCATCGGCCAGATTCACCCGCCCCAGGTGCAGCGCACCTTGCGGCACGTCCCCGGCGCATTGCCGATCCGGCAGCGGGAATCGACAAACGCGCACGTGCGGCACGTATAGGACGACAGGCAACCCCGAACCTCCGCTCCGCGAGCGAAATTGCAGGTCAGCACCGTCTTGCAGTCCCGACCCTGATTCTGGTTACCGGGCCCCGTCTGCGCCAGTGCGGCGCCTGTCGTCAGGGCCGCGGCCATCGCAAGGCCGCCGGCCGTTGCAATCAGACGTGTCGACGAGAGGCGCATGGTAAGCTCCGGGAGCAGGACTACGCCTATCCTGCCTGCCCGAAACCCGGCTCGCAACGGCGCTCGCCTGTTAACCTGAGCAAGGCCGGTGGCGGTGTGACGCGAGGGCCACGATTCACGCCGCAGTCGACATCGCATCGCCGAGAAAAGGCTTCAGGTGCCGCCGGACGACGGCCTCGTCCAGGTCCCGCGCGATGAACACAAATCGGGAAACCTTGTCCGGCCCGCCGGCGGCGTCACGCGGCCAGTCCTTGAGCGCATCCGGTGGATAAAAAATGTGCTGCACCCCGTGCACGACGAACGGCACCGGCTGCCCCTCGATCGTTACGATGCCCTTGACCCGCAGGAGCTTGTCTCCGTAGGCGGCCGCCAGCGTCTGCAGCGCGACACCGAGGACGTTCCCGTCGAGCGGCTTCTCGAACGACAAGGCGAACGACCGGATACCATGGAGATGGCCATGGCTGTGATCGTGGTCGCAGTCGGGGCCGCAGGTGTGATCGTGAGCATGATGATGATGCTCGTGTCCGCACTCCGGCCCGCAGGTATGTTCATCATGCGCTTCTTCCGAAAGCACGATCGTATCGCGACGCGGCTTCAGGTCGGCAGCGAGCCAACGCGACGGATCTGTGCCCGCCAGGGCCGGCTCGTGCGCACCGAGGCCAATGAGGCGCCCTGGCGTGACGTCCCCCTTCACAACGCGGACGATCCCGGCCGTGCGGTTGAGATCACGGATCTTGTGTTCGAGACGGTGTAGTGCTGCCGCATCGGCGACATCGGCCTTCGTGACCACGATGCGGTCGGCGATGGCAATCTGCTTGGCCGGCTCGAACTGGTGCTCGATCTGGTCGATACCGAGTTGGCCGTCGACTGTCGTCACGATGCCATCGAGCTGATAGATCCGGTACGTGTCCTCGTCCGTCATCAGGGTATGCACGATCGGTGTGGGATCGGCGAGACCGGTGGTTTCGAGAACGACGCGCTTCAATGCGGGGATGTCGCCCGCGAGATGCCGCTGGAACAGCGACTGCAGCGTCCGCGTGAGATCACCGCGTACGGTACAGCACACACAGCCCGACGGCAGCAGGATCGTGTCCTCCTCGACTTTCTCGACGAGCTTGTCGTCGAGGCCCACGTCACCGAACTCGTTGATGATGACCGCTGTGCCCGACATGTCGGGATGATCGAGCAGTTTCTTGAGCAGGGTCGTTTTACCCGAGCCGAGAAAGCCGGTCAGCACGGTCAGCGGAATGGCATTCGACATTTGGGCTCCTGGAAATGATGCGCTTCGGCCTGCTCAGACCGGAATACGAAGTGTTGCCTTGAGGCCGCCGAGCGGGCTCTCGCCAAGCTCGATGTCTCCGCCATGACTGCGCGCGATGTCCCGCGCGATAGCGAGCCCGAGACCGGTGTTGCCACCGTCCTGGTTGCGGGCGTGGTCGATGCGATAGAAGGGCCGGAAGACGTTTTCGCGCTCGGCCGCGGGAATTCCGGGCCCGTCGTCCTCGACGTCGATGGTGAGCCAACCTCGTTCTGTCGCGGTCCTGAGATGTATCCGGTCCCCGAAACGCGCCGCATTGACCGCGAGATTGGTCAGCGCCCGCTTCAGTGCCTGCCGCTTGAGCGGCACCACGAGGTCGCGACGACGGCGATTGAGTTCGAGCGTCACGTCCGGCCCGAGGCGCTCGGCCTCGTCGTAAACTTCCTTCAGAAGCTCGTCGATGTTGGTCGCGGTCGCCACCTCCCCGCCATCGCCGCGGGCAAACGCCAGGTAATCTTCCAGCATGTGCTGCATTTCGTTGACGTCGTTACGCAACGCTTCAACTTCCGGACCGTCGCCGAGCAGGGCAAGTTCCAATTTGAACCGCGTGAGGACCGTGCGGAGATCGTGACTGACGCCCGCGAGCATGGTGGTGCGCTGTTCGACGTGCTGCGTGATGCGATCGCGCATTTCGATGAATGCCTGCGCTGCCTGCCGCACCTCGCGCGCACCACGTGGGCGGAAGTCCTGCGGAAACCCGCGCCCCTTGCCGAAACTGTCGGCGGCTTCGGCAAGTCGCAGGATCGGGCGGATCTGGTTGCGCAGCAATATGACAGCTGCCGAGACGAGGACCAGTGACGTACCGATCATCCAGACGAGAAAGATATGGCTGTTGGACGCATAGATCTGGCCGCGTGGCGCCACGATCCGCAGCGTTGCTGTGTCGAGCTTGATGCGGATCTCCACGCGATCGGACTGCCCGACGGTGTCGATCCACGCCGGTTTGCCGACATGGCGCTTGATGCTTTCCGTGAGCGACCGGTCGAGCAGGCCGAAGAACGGGCGCTGCTCCTTGGACGGCAAGTCACCCGGCGGCAGGATCTGCAGGGACGTCAGCGCCAGCTTGCCTTGCGCGAGATCGATCAGTCGGCCTGGATCGGCAGCGAACTCGGAGGTTTCATAGAGTTCGACCACGGCAGCGATGTCGCGCGCGGTGGCCTCGGACAGATGACGCGTCACCTGATTCCAGTGCCGTTCGAGGAAGACGAAGGCGAGCACGCTTTCGAGCAGCACGATCGGCACGAGGATGATGAGAAGCGCTCGCGCATAAAGACCCTTCGGCAGGAGATCGTTGACCAGCGCGCCGAGGCGATCTGTCAACGAACGGCCGACGCCGACCGCTCGATCGCGGGCCTTCGCGATCGCGCCCCGCGGATCGGGAAACTGTCGGGGAATATCGTTCACGGCACCCGGTGTCTCCGGAGCTAGTCGGTGTAGAGGATATACCCCTTGCCGCGCACGGTCTGAAGATACATGGGATTGGACGGATCGGACTCGATCTTGCGGCGCAGTCGATTGATCTGGACGTCGATAGCGCGTTCACTTCCGGTCGACTCGTCGGGCGACAACTCGTGCCGGGCGATCGGCGCCCCCGGTCTCTGGGCGAATTGCCGCATCAGTTCGCGTTCCCGCTCGGTCAATTTGACGACCTCGTCGCCACGCCGCAGTTCGCCCCGTCCGAGTGAGAACGTGAAGTCCCCCATACGGATCTCGTCGCGCACCGGCTGCACGCCGCCTCGTGCCCGGCGCAGGATGTTCTGCAGCCGCAGCAGCAGCTCGCGCGGCTCGAACGGCTTGCCGACGTAGTCGTCGACCCCTGCTTCCAGTCCTTCGATGCGGTCGGTTGCTTCCGAGCGCGCCGTGAGCATGCAGATCGGGACATTGCGCGTCTGTTTGAGGTCCTTGGCCAGCGACAGTCCGCTTTCACCGGGCATCATGATGTCGAGAATGACAAGATCGAAGGCGAGACCGCGCATGGCGGCACGTGCCGCAGCCGCGTCCGCCGCTGGCGTTACCCGGAAGCCATGTTCGAACAGGTAACGCGAAAGCAGATCGCGGATCCGCTGGTCGTCGTCGACGACGAGCACATGTGGGGCATCGTCTGGAAGCGGCTCGACGCGGCGAAGTGGAGTTGATGTCATGGCACCTGCTCGTCGCTGTGTGATCCCGCCCGCGCGCGGCTCGTCGCGCTGTCAGCCGGACCATGACCGATCATCGTCCGCACGCTCAGTCGCTCCTCGGTCGAAATCATGGCGAAAAGAAATCGCTCGATCGCGGTCGGGTCGATGATTCCGGCCTCGGCCAGGGCCGCTGCGATCCGCCGAGACTGCAGTGTCTGGAGCCGCACCGCAAGATCAATCCCGCGCGGCGTCAGAGACAGATGCCGCTCGCGCCGGTCTTCCGCGCCCGTCCTCTGCTCGATCCAGCCGTCGTCGACCAGCTGTTTGAGAACGCGCGCCAGTGACTGCTTGGTGATCTTGAGGATTTCGAGAAGATCGGCCACCCGCACACCGGGATGGCGGTTGATGAAATGCAGGACGCGATGGTGCGCCCGCCCGAGCCGATACGACGAGAGCACCGCGTCCGGCTCCCCGGTGAAGTCGCGGTAGGCGAAAAACAGCAGTTCGGTCAACTCGACGTGCAGCCGATCCGGATCGCGATCCGCCATGGGGCGAGGGAAGTTCCCCCCCGGCGGCACGCCACCTTCGGCGTGCTGCTGTTCGCTTGCACGCCTTGTATCCCGCGAAGAGCTGATGCGCTTTGAATTTATGTCAGTCATGTTGACTTATGTTGCGCCGTTTGTAAGCTCACGCAAGTCATTTGACGAAAAAAACGTCAGTCTGGCACACCTAACGGGGTAGTCCCGCCGGGTGCGGGGCGGTTGTCGCCCACGAATGAAACAACATAACCTCAAGCAGCCGAAATCAACCCTTAATCCCTCCGAGGATCTGCCATGACCGGGCCTCACACACAGAAGCTCTCGTTTGCGATCAACCGTAACCCGGATGCCGTACCGGTCGCGGACCGCGCGAAAGTGCTGGCTGATCCCGGATTCGGTCGCGTTTTCACCGACCACATGGCGATTATCCGCTACACCGAAGGCAAGGGCTGGCACAGCGCCGAGGTCGCGCCGAGAAAGCCGCTTTCTCTCGATCCGGCCGCAGCTGTCTTGCACTACGCGCAGGAGATCTTCGAGGGTCTCAAGGCTTACAAGGGCAACGACGGCAACCTCGCCATGTTCCGCCCCGACGCGAACGCGCGCCGCTATCAGCAGTCCGCGCGCCGTCTCGCGATGCCGGAACTGCCGGAGGAATTGTTCATCGAGTCGATCCGCCAGGTCGTCGCCGTCGATCGCGACTGGTTCCCCACCGTCGAGGGCGGCTCGCTCTACATCCGCCCGTTCATGTTCGCGAACGAAGCCTTCCTCGGCGTGAAACCCTCCTCCGAGTACCTCCACCTCGTGATCCTGTCGCCCGTCGGCGGCTACTTCAAGAGCGGCTCGCCCGCCGTCTCGATCTGGATTTCCCAAGACTACACGCGCGCAGCCCCTGGTGGAACCGGCGCAGCCAAGTGCGGCGGCAACTACGCCGCGAGCCTCGCAGCCCAAAAGGAAGCCAGCGCCAACAAGTGCGACCAGGTCGTCTTCCTCGACGCCAAGGAGAACCGCTGGGTCGAGGAACTCGGCGGCATGAACGTGTTCTTCGTGTTCGCCGACGGCTCGCTGCAGACCCCGCCCCTGGGCGGTACCATCCTGCCGGGAATCACGCGCGACAGCCTTCTGACGCTCGCCCGCGAAGAAGGCCTCGCAGTTCGCGAAGAACCCTACGCCATCGACCAGTGGCGCAAGGATGCCGAAAGCGGCAAGCTGACGGAATCGTTCGCCTGCGGCACCGCAGCGGTCGTGACCCCGATCGGCAGGGTCGTCGGCCCGAACGGCGAGTTCAGGATCGGCGCAGGCGGGCCCGGCCAGACCACGCAACGGATCAAGCAGCGCCTCGTCGACATCCAGCGCGGCGTCGCCCCCGACAAGCACGGCTGGGTTTACAAGCTCTGACGGACCGGAACGCGCCGACCTCAGCTCTGGCGGGCGAGGCGCTCGGCTTCGGTTGACTTGAGGTCGGCGATGATCGTCTCGCCGCCGACCGCGCGCTGGCCGACGTGCACCAGCGGGTTGTGCCCGGCCGGAAGATAGACGTCGACACGGCTGCCAAAGCGGATGAGGCCATAGCGCTCACCGACGCCGATGCTGTCCCCTTCCTTGGCGAAGGTGACGATGCGGCGCGCGATCAGTCCGGCGATCTGCACGCAGGCGATGTCGTCGCCGCGCGTCGACGAAATCACGATCGACCGGCGCTCGTTCTCTTCGCTGGCCTTGTCGAGCGCAGCATTCAGGAAGGCACCCGGCACATAGATCGACTTGGAAATCCGCCCCGAGACCGGCGCGCGCTGGATGTGAACGTCGAAGACCGAGAGGAAGATGGAAACGCGGGTTCGCTCGTCGGACCCGAGACCCAGTTCGGCCGGCGGCCGCACGCGGTCAATCGAGGAGACACGGCCATCGGCCGGAGAGACGACCAGTCCTTCCCGCAACGGCGTTACCCGCGGCGGGTCGCGAAAGAAGTAAGCCACGTAGCCCGTAAGTCCCAGCGCGATATAGGCGAGGATCGAGAACGGGATCATGAACCACAGGAAGGCGGCAATCGCTCCGGCAATCGCGACGAACTTCCAGCCGTCGGAATGGATGGGCACCATAAAATCGGTGATGGTGTCGAGCAGGCTGTGATTTGCGGACTTGGACACTGTCGTCTCCTGCGGCACTCGCTTCGCGCGGCGCCCGCTGGCGCACACGCATTTACGGCCCGCGACGGGCGCGGGCCGTATCGGTTTCCCTAGCTTTGTCAGGCGATCGGGGCAAGCGGCAAAGCGCACCCGGTAACGGCCCTGTCAATTCAGCGGCACCGCCACGTAGCGCAACTCGCCCTTGTTGTCCTCGACCCGGAGCAGAATGGCCCGCCGGCCGGAGGAACGGACCCGCTCGATACTCGCCGCCACGTCGGCCGCACTGGCGACCGCCTCGTTCTGCGCCTCCACGATGAGGTCACCGACATTGATGCCCTTCTGCCGGGCCTGGCTCGCCGGATCGACCTCCGTCACGACCACTCCCTTCGTCTTGGCTCCGAACCCGTATTTCTGGCGCAGCGCATCATCGAGTGGGGCGAACTTCATCCCGAGAATAACGGACGGCACGGGCGCGGGCGCGGCCTTCTTCTCGGCGTCGCCGGACTTCGAGGCAGGCGGCTTGCCAGGATCGTTGGCGTCGTCCTTTTCCTGCAGACGACCGACAACCACCTTCACGATGCGCGACGCGTTCTTTCGCCACACCTCGACTTCGACCTCTTTGCCGACCGGGGTCTGTGCGACGATCCGGGGCAAGCCACGGACACTGGTCACATCCTTGCCGTCGAACTTCAAGACGACATCGCCGTCGACGATGCCGGCCTTGGCCGCCGGGCCTTCTGCCGTGACACCCTCGATCAGCGCACCGACACCTTCTTTCAGCCCGAGCGCCTCGTGCATGTCGTCGGTGATGGACCGGATCTTCACGCCGAGCCAGCCGCGACGGGCCTCGCCGAATTGCTTCAGTTGCTCGAGGATGGACACAGCATTGTCCGACGGAACCGCAAACCCGATGCCGATGGACCCGCCCGTCGGCGAAATGATCGCCGTATTCACGCCGATCACTTCACCGTTCATGTTGAACAGCGGACCGCCTGAATTGCCCTTGTTGATGGCCGCATCGGTCTGCAGGAAGTCGTCGTAGGGGCCGGCATTGATGTCGCGCTGTTTGGCAGAGATGACACCGACCGTAAGCGTGCCGCCGAGCCCGAACGGATTGCCGATCGCCATGACCCAGTCGCCAATCCTGAGCGTCGACGACGAACCCCAGCGCGCTGCGGTCAACGGCTTCTTGCCCGGCGTGACCTTGAGGAGAGCGAGATCACTTTTCGCATCCTTGCCGAGCACCTTGTCGACCTTGAGCTTTGAGCCATCGGCAAAATTGGCCGTGATCTCGTCGGCCCCATCGATGACGTGATTGTTCGTCACGATCAGGCCTTCCTTGGCATCGATCACGAAACCGGAGCCGAGCGAGGTCTGCTTGCGCTCACGGCTCGACCCCTTCTTCTTGAAGAAATCGTCGAAGAACTCCTCGAACGGCGACCCCTTGGGCACGCGCGGGAGCGGCACCCCTTCGGAACCCTTCACGGCCTGGCTCGTCGAAATGGAGACGACGGAGTCCATGAGCTTCTCGGCCACGTTCGCAACCGAATCAGGCCCCGGCCGACCCGCGACCTGCGCGCCCGCCGGCCCCGCGATCGGAACGACGAGCAACGACGCCGACAGGGCGAACACCCGGGCAGACGACAGCGGAACACGCATGAATACCTCGCAAGCATGGCAGCGGCCGCCACGGCTCCGATCGACCGGTACGGCGAAGACAGTGGCAGACCTTAGGCGCGGGCGCAGGCCGAATTGTGGAGCTGGACGACAGTCTGCACATCCCGGACGAGCCGTGACCGCCCATGGTAAGTCGGCGGCGGCGAAATGCAACGCAACGCAGCGTGAACGAGCGAGGCCGCCATTTCAGGCGGCCCGCATGAAGGCGACGATGGAAATTCCGATGGCAGCGACGACCAGGGCGGTCAGCCTAAGGGCGTTCTCAGGCGTTTCTGCCAATGCTTCGAGCATCCTACGGGCCAGTCCCGGGAAGGCGGCCCAGAGGAGCCCCTCGATCACCAGGACAAGACCGATGGCGACGACGAAGTCGTTCATTTCTTGGTTTGGCCAAGACCCGGATTGCCCAGATATCGCATGAACTCGCTATCCGGACTTAGAAGCATGCGCGTGCCCGGCCGGAAGCTCGCCTCGTAGCCCTGCATCTGGCGATAGAACCGTGCGAACTCCGGATCGCGACCATACGCTTCGTTGAAGATCCGGTTGCGCTCTCCGTCACCTTCACCGCGAAGAATTTCCGACTTCCGGGTAGCTTCGGCCTTGATGATGGTCGCCTCGCGATCCGCGGTCGCGCGGATACGGTTGGCCTCGGCAGTACCCTGCGCACGGAATTCCGCCGCTTCACGCTGACGCTCGGTACGCATCCGGTCGAAAACGCTCTTCGAGTTCTGCTGCGGCAGGTCGGCGCGCTTGATACGCACGTCGACGACTTCCACGCCCAGATCCTTGCCCTCGTCGTTCACCTGCTGCGCGATCCGCTTCATCAGTTCATCGCGCTTGTCCTTGACGATGTCCTGGAACGAGACCGACGCCAGCACGCGCTTCAGCGAGGAATTGACGATCGGGCCGAGGGTGCGGCGCGCTCCATCCTCGGTACCGACGGCCTGGAAGAACTTCAGCGGATCGGTGATGCGATAGCGCGTGAACGCATCCACCCTGAGACGCTTCTGGTCCGCAGCGATGATTTCGTCGGGGATCGTGTCGAGATCGAGAATGCGCTTGTCGAAGATCTGCGCCGTCTGGATCACCGGATACTTCCAGTTGAGGCCCGGCTTGTCGACAATGCGCACCGGACGGCCGAACTCGAGCACGAGCGCCTGTTCATTCTGCTTGACGATGAAAAAAGACAGATACGCGAGCGCTGCCGCTATACCCGTGGCCACCAGAAGGGTCGCAAAAAAGGCCTTCATCTTACTTCCCTTCAGTGCGCTTCTGGAGCTGATCGAGCGGCAGGTAAGGGACGACGCCCTGCCCACCGGCCTTCTGGTCGAGAATGATCGTATCGCTCTGCGACAACACGCGCTCCATGGTCTCGATGTACATGCGCTGACGCGTCAGATCGGGCGCCTTCCTGTACTGCTCGTACACATTGAGGAACCGCGACGCCTGACCGTTCGCGTCGGCAATCGTCTGCTGCTTGTAGCCTTCGGCAGCCTGCAGGATGCGCTCTGCTTCACCGCGTGCCTCGGGCACGATCTTGTTGGCATAGGTCGCCGCTTCGTTCTGCAGACGCTCCTTGTCGGCGCGCGCCGCCTGGACATCGCGGAAGGCGTCGATGACTTCCTGCGGCGGGTCGACGCGCTGCAACTGCACCTCGACCACCCGGACGCCGGCGCCGTAACTGTCGAGCACGTCCTGCATGAGTTTCTGGACGTCCTGCTCGATTTTCTGACGCGATTCCGTCAGCACCGGCTGGATGTTCATCTTGCCGACGATCTCGCGCATCGCGCTTTCGGCAACTTCCTCGACCGTCAGTTCGGGATTCTGGATGTTGAACAGGTAATCCTGCACGCGATCGTTCTTGATCTGCCAGCGCACGACGAAGTTGATGTCGACGATGTTCTCGTCGCCAGTCAGCATGTGCGACGTCTCGCTGCCGGCCGGAGCGGTCGTGAAGCCGCGACCGCGATCGACGGACCGCATGCCGACTTGCAGGGTGTTCTGACGCGTGACCTTCGGGAAGCGCACCTCCTCGATCGGCGGCGGCCAACGGAAATGCAGACCCGGGTCGGCGCGCCGCACGTATTGTCCGAACCGCATCACGATTCCGACCTCGTCCGGATTGACGCGGAACGTGAACGCCGAAAATGCCGTGAACGCGATACCGAGCGTGGCGATCAGCATGATGGCCCAGCCGGGAATGCCGCCGCCACCACCGCCGCCACCTGGCATGGCCTTGCGCAGGCGATCCTGGCTCCGCTTCAGAAGCTCTTCGAGGTCGGGCGGCTGGTTACCGCCACCCCCTCCGCCACCCGAGGGCCCCTGCCCCCAGGGCCCACCACCGCCCTTGTTACCCCACGGCCCCTTGTTGTTGCCGCCGCCGTTCTGGTTATTCCAAGGCATCTATCGTCCAACCTTCGTGCGTTAGCCGCGGGCGTCGTGGCCGCCGCGATCCCCGAGCTACCGGGTGACACGCTTATAGGGCAGCCCCCCGAGGCAGGCAAACGAGCCATCTTCGTTGCAGATAAGCCTCCCGCCCGCAAATCCAAGGGACAAGAAGGGTGAAAAATGTCGTTTCCGGCCGGGAAGGGCTGCTAAGCGACGCGATCGTAAATGAACACCGTGGCCGGAAACTGGTCCTTTGGCCCCTGCGGCAGGTCTCGACGCGTCGATTCGCGCCAGCGCGCGGGATCGAGGGGCGGGAAAGTCGCATCCCCTTCGGGCGAGGCGTCGATCCGGGTCAGATAGACACGGGCTGCCCTCGGCAGCGCCTCGGCATAGATCTGCCCGCCGCCGATGATCATGATTTCGTCGGGTGCTGCGGCGCCGGGCTGTGGCACCGTGGCGCGGGCGATGGCCGCATCGAGAGAAGCAACCGTTTCCACGCCCGCAGCCGAAAATCCGCGATCCCGTGTGACCACGATGTTGCGGCGCCCGGGCAGCGCGCGGCCGATGGATTGGTAAGTCTTCCGGCCCATGATGATCGGCTTTCCCATCGTGGTTGCCTTGAAATAGGCGAGCTCGGATGGATTGTGCCACGGCATCTTGCCGTCGCGGCCGATGACCCCGTTCCGCGCCACCGCGACGATGATGGAAATGACCGGGTGCTGCATCGACAATGGCCTAATGAATGGAATTGGCGCGAGAATACGCGTCGCGGCACAAAAACTCCATCCGCACGGAACACGACCGGTTACGCGTCGGCGTGCGCATTGGCCCCTGCGCGGAACTAGATCGCCACCGGCGCCTTGATGTGTGGGTGCGGATCGTAGCCGTGGATCACGAAATCCTCGAAGCGGAAGTCGAAGATCGACGCCACCGGCCGAACGATCTCGAGCCTGGGCAGCGGCCGCGGCGTGCGCGTCAGCTGCAGATCGGTCTGCTCGAGGTGATTGGTGTAGAGGTGCGCGTCCCCGAACGTGTGCACGAAATCACCGGCTTTCAGGCCAGTGACGTGCGCCATCATGTGCGTCAGCAGCGCGTAGCTCGCGATGTTGAAGGGCACGCCGAGGAAGATGTCGGCCGAACGCTGATAGAGCTGGCAGGACAGCCGGCCATCCGCGACATAGAACTGGAACAGGCAGTGGCACGGCGCCAGCGCCATCTGCGGAATGTCCGCGGGGTTCCACGCCGACACGATGATCCGCCGGCTGTCGGGGTTTTTCCGGATCGTCTCCACCGCCTCTGTGATCTGGTCGATGGTGCGACCGTCAGGTGCCGCCCACGAGCGCCACTGCTTGCCGTAGACGGGCCCGAGATCACCGTCCGCGCGCGCCCACTCGTCCCAGATGGAGACCCCGTTGGCCTTGAGATAGGCGACGTTGGTGTCGCCCTTCAGGAACCACAGGAGCTCGTGGATGATGGACTTCATGTGCAGCTTCTTCGTCGTGACGAGGGGAAACCCTTCGGCCAAATCGAAGCGCATCTGGTGGCCGAACACGCTGAGTGTGCCCGTACCCGTACGGTCGGTCTTCCGGCTGCCGGTGTCGCGCACACGGCGCATGAGGTCTAGATAAGGTTGCATGTCGACGTCATAGCGCGATTCGATGCCGGCCGGACCAGTGACGTCACCAGTCCGCAGGTCACATCCCGGTCATCCACAGCCCCTGCGGCCGTCGCGGCCTCAGCCGAGCGGGATGAATCCGAGCTGGAGCACGATGCACGCCACCGCGTTGTTGAACATGTGGGCTGCAAGCGGCACGCGCAGGCTGCCCGACATGATCCGCATGGCCCCGAACATCAGGCCGAGAACAGCGACGAGGATCATGCCGCCGACGGTGTAGGAATGAAGCGCCGCCCAGATGGCGGTGGAGATCACCGCACCGATCGCGAGCTGGGCCTGCGTCGAGCGGAAGGCGCCCATCAGATAGCCGCGGAACAGCAACTCCTCTGCGATCGGCGCACCGAGCGCGAGCACGGCGACCGACAGCGGCCACATCGGATTCTGGAACAGCTGCGCCATCATCCTGAGGTCGGCGTAGATGTCGTGGCCGAACACATGCTGGCGGATGAGATTGATCACCATCACTGTGCCCCAGGTGACCGCGATCGCGATCACGTAGGCGCGCCAGCCCTGCAGCGGTTTGCCGAGCGCCAGATGGGTCCGGAGCCCCGCCGATGAGCGCCAGGCGAGCAGGATTGCGCCCGCCCCCATGACGACCTGCGACAGTAGCAGTGTCAGAAGGAAGATCGGGCTCGCGTTCGGCGCCTCGAGCGTCCCCGACAGGATCCCACGCATCGGGAAGATCAGGAGCCCCGGCAGCAACAGCGCAAGCGCGATGATGCCGAGCGTCTTGAGTGTGGCCGCACCACCGTCCCGCCAGGGACGTGCGCCCACGCCCAGGTCCGGAGACGGGGTTACGGGCTCGAACGCGGAGAGGTCTGCGTGGGACGAGTGGGACACGGCTACTCCGATACTTTGGACCATTATGTGGGCTCGGCGGCTCATTCCGCAACGTTTCCGTTTCATTAACGGCCCGGACGACGTTGCGTTCGATCTTGCCTGACCCGAGGTGCAAGGTACGGGCCGTTCAGACGAACCCGCGCGCAAGGGCTTTAACTTGGCCCGCCGGTCGCCTATATCTCGGGTGCCGGAGCGATCCGGCTATGGTGATAAATGGACATCGTAATAAGCCTATCGGACCCGGGGGCGGTACCCGGCGCCTCCACCAACTCACTGCTCTGCGTCTGGCAGCCGGCTCCCGATTGGGGAGCCACCGAACGCAAGCAGGAATGGGGGCGAAATAGGATCGACGAGGGTGTAAAGGTCGCTCTTTTGCCCGGCATGATACCGCCGTTATCGGGTCACACAGAATAGTTGCCAATGACAACTATGCTGAGGCTGCTGTCGCTGCGTAATGCAGTGCCAAATGCCTAAACCAAAGCCCTTGCGCCTAGCCGCGTAAGGCGGGGTCGGGAGGCACCTGGCAACAGAAGCCTCCCACTTTCTCTTCACGATTGTTCCCTCCCGCTTGCAGCCGTCCCCGTCAGTGCGCCATTGCAGCGCGCAATGCGCCCCGAACAACTTGTGCGCGATCTCAAAATCCCATCACGGACGACCGGCCGAATCGGCCGATAAAGAGGCTGTCAGTGCCGGGCCTGTCTTGCTGGCTCCGACCGATGTAGTGTAATGCGAACGAACCGGGCTAAGCTTTTGGCGCGCCGACGTGATGACCGATAACTCACATTTCGACTACGAAGCACTGTCGAACGACGCCCTTCGCGGCGTGGTCAAGACCGTACTCACGCGCGTCGCGAAATCCGGCCTGCCGGGCAACCATCACTTTTTCATCGGCTTCGACACGCGGGCCGAGGGCGTCCACATCTCGAAGCGGTTGCTTGAAAAGTATCCATCCGAGATGACCATCGTGCTTCAGCACCGGTTCTGGGACCTGACCGTGCTCGACGACCGCTTCGAGGTGAAGTTGTCGTTCGATGCGATTCCAGAGCGGCTCGTGGTGCCGTTCGCCGCGATCAAGGTCTTCTTCGATCCGAGCGTCCCGTACGGGCTGCAGTTTGCCGAACAGGAAGGCGATCGCGCACCTCCCGAGGACACCGAACAGCGCCAGCCGCGCGCGGCCGGTACGACCGCGACACCAGCGACCGCAAAAAAGCGCACGACGCGCAAATCCAAATCGGACCGTCCGGCCGACGACGAGACGACGACTACCGAAGTGCCGGCGGCGCTGAAGCGCTCTTCCCCACGTCCGGTCGCGGAAACCGCCGGCGCCGAATCTCCCGCAGCCACCAAACCCGCACCCGTTCCTGCCGGCACCGACGCCAAGGTCGTGAGCCTCGACCAGTTCCGCAAGAAATAGGTCCGGCTCGCCGCACTGGCGGCGCCCGGTGTGCCGGCGAAATCGGTGGGCTATCGAAACTGCAACCCCGCACAGCGATGAACGGGCTTCCCCTTCCCGCCTTGCTGTCGCCTGATGCCGGGCAGGGATGACCGCGAGGGACAGAGCCAATGACGGGAAAGCTGTTTGTGAACGAGGCGGCACTGGTAACGGGAGCCGCGTCCAGTATCGGCCGCGCCATCGCGGTGGCTCTGGCCGAAGAAGGAGCGGCCGTCACCCTTGTCGACATCGACGACAGGCGCACTGCCGAAACTGCCGATCTGATCGCTCGCGCTGGCGGCAAAAGCACGACACTCGTTGTCGATCTGTCCAAGCCGGACGGCCATCGCCGCGTGCTCGATGCGACGGGTGCACAGGTCTTCGACATGTTCGTGCATTCCGCCTCCCCGCCCCGCCATGAAAAGGACGGCGTACGCGGCGTCGACGAGGCGACCTGGGACGCCATGGTGACAACGAACGTGCGCAGCGGTTTCTTCCTCGGCCGCGAACTCGGCCTCCGCATGAGCGCCGCCGGCAAGGCTGGCCGGATGCTCTATCTGACCTCGCTCCACGCCGAAACGCCGCGCAACCTGCCGCACTACTCTGCCGGCAAGGGCGGCATGCGCATGGTGATGATGGAAATGGCACGCGCATTCGGGCCCGACGGCATCCGCGTCAATGCGCTCGCACCGGGCGCCGTACCCGGCGGCGGCGCAGCCAACGTGACAGATGAGTTCCGCTCGAAGATACCGATGGGCCGCGTCGGCACGCCGGCCGACATGGCCGCGACCGCCAAGGCGATCCTGTCGAACAGATACATGCCCTACGTCACCGGAACGACCATCGCCGTCGATGGCGGTCTCGATCTTTACAACTGGATTCCGTTCGCAAGGTCCTGACGAGCAGGACCCGGGCACCGTAAGAAACGAAACACACACCGAGGAAAACCCGATGATCTACGAACTGCGCATCTACGATTGCCTTCCCGGCAGGCTCCCCGCCCTTCTCAAGCGCTTCGAGGACGCCACGCTGAAACTCTGGGACAAGCACGGTATCCGTCAGGCCGGCTTCTTCACGACCGTGATCGGACCGTCGAGCCACCGTCTCACCTACTTGATCGCCTGGGAAAGCCTTGCCGAACGCGAGAAGAAGTGGGGCGCGTTCATGGCCGATCCGGAGTGGATCGCCAAGCGCGCCGACAGCGAGAAGGACGGACCGATCCTCAAGAACGTCGAGAGTTCGATCCTTGCGCCGACCGCGTTCTCGTCGGTCAAGTAAGTCATGACGCTCGACCGGTCCACCTTCGTCACGTCGATCGCCCACCGCGGCCTGCACGACGGCAAGGGTCTGCTGGAAAACACGGCGCCGGCCTTCGAGGCCGGCCTCGAAGGCGGCTTCGGTCTCGAATGTGACCTGCAGCCCGCCGCCGACGGGACGCCGCTGTCGATCGCAACGAACTCGAGATCACTCGGCACGGGGAACCGCGCGACGACGTCGTCCCCGCGCAGCGCCAGCACCTGGCCCGCCTCGCAGCTCGCGACAGCCAGCGC
>DAOMWV010000011.1:0-32855 GCA_035436725.1 Hyphomicrobiaceae bacterium | reverse complement strand
ATCGCATTATGAAAGCGCGTGTTCCGGCGCCCCTCGGCTGCCGCATAGTGTCGCGACCCAACCAGATTCCACACGGAGTGCCATCATGGCGAAGAACAAGGAACCCGGCGACGACCGCCGCGTCGGAGCAGTCAAGAAGCGCAGCCAGGTCAAGAGCCCGCTGACCGGCAACTGGACCAAACGCAATACCAAAACCGGCAAGTTCATGGACCAGAAGGAAGACGGCACACCCTTCGTCGGCGTCCGCAAGGAAAAGGCCGCAGCCAAGAAGACGAAGCGCCCGGCCAAGAAGCCGGCCCGCAAGCCCATGAAGAAGGCCGCAAAGAAATCCGCCGCGAAAAAACGCTGAACCGCGGGCGACGGACCTGTCTCGAACGCGAAAAGAGCGCCCGCCGGGCGCTCTTTTCTTTTTGGTCGCAAAGGTATCAGAACCGCTTCAGCAGCCGCTCGAGATACTCGAGTTCCAGAAGCGGCCGCCCCCCCTCCCCGAGACGGCGGCGTAGCTCCTCGAGGATCTCTCGCGCACGCTGCACGTCGATCTGGTCCGGAACCTTGACCCCGTTTCCAGGATCGGCATTGCCGTCGGACGAATTCGGCGCGCGCCCAAGAGGATCGAGGGTCGGCGGCTGGCCATTTGGACCCGGTCCCGGCTGCTGGCCGGCCTGCCGCTGCATCTGCTGCATCATCTGTTGCGCGAGCCCGCGTGCGCCCTGCCGCAGCTGATCTAGCGCCCGCGCCTCGGCCTCCGCCGCGCGATCGAGATCGCCGCTTCCGAGGGCGCGCTCCGCATCCCGCATCGCCTCGCTCGCCGCCCCGAACTCGTCAGGCGACTGAAGTCCCATGGCACCCATGCCGCGCTGCAACCGGTCGAGCCGGTCGCGCAACGCCTGCTGCCGCTGGCCGAGCATGCTTCCGGCCTGATCGTTCTGTTCGAGGCTCTCGCCATTGCCGCCGCCCTGGCCTTGCTGCTGGCCCTGCCCACGTTGGCCGCGCTGGCCCTGACGCTGGCCCTGCCCCTGACCTTGCTGGCCCTGACCCATCTGCCCCTGCTGGCCGCGCTGGCCACGCTGACCCTGTTGGCCCTGTTGTCCCTGTTGGCCTTGCTGGCCGTCCTGACCGTCGCCATTCTGCTGTCGGCGCTGCTCGTTGAAGGTGTCGTCCAGCAACTGCTGCTGCTTGCCGAGCAATTCACCGAGCTCGTTCATCATCTGCTGGCCGGCCTGGTTCTGCTGGCCCTGGCCCTGCTGCCGAGCCATGCGGCCATTCTGCAACCGGTCCATGAGGTCGCGCAGTTCCGACAGCATCTGCTGCGCTTGATCGCGATTGCCCGATCGCGCCATGTTTTCGAGATTCTGCATCATCTGTTCGAGATCGCGGCTCGACAGCATCTGCGAGGGATCGAACTGGTTCGGATCCATCGGCGGAGCGTTTTCGGCGTTGCGCGCGAGTTCCTGCAGGAACCTGTTCATCGCCTCGCGCAATTCCTGCATGAGCTGTTTGATCTCTTCGTCGGTCGCCCCGTTTTCGAGAGCCTTCTGAAGTCGCTCCTGCGCCGCCTTGAGCGCCCGCTCCGCATCCGACAGTGCCCCGTCCTCGATCCGGAGAGCAATCTGCCAAAGCTGCTTCACCGCGCTGTTGCGCGCGGCGCGGCCATCATCACGGGAAAGCCGCCAGTAGACCGACCGGAGACCGAGATAGACCGCCTTGTCTGAAATGAAATCATCGGGCGCGATGGTCAGCGCGTCGAGCGCCTTGAGAATCTCGGGGAGATACCTCGGATCGTCGACCAGGAGACGCCGCTGCTCCACCACCGCCTTCGCGAGCGGCTTGGAGAACTGCCGCGACGGCAACACCATGCGATAGGGCTTGGAACGCCCGACCTGCCCGGCGAGGTCCTTCGCCTCGAGCGTAAGCTCGACCGGCAGCCCGGCCCAGGGATGGTCGGCGAGTTCGTTGAGCGCAGTTCCCGTCGCCTCTTTTGGATAGCTCTGGTTGAGCCGCATCGACAGGGCCGGTGGCCGCTCGCGCGGCGGCCGTGGTCCTTTCTTCGCCACTTCGGCACGCGCCCACGCCGTCGCCGACGTATCCGGACCCTCGCGAAGTCGCGTGATCCTGCCCTCGAGAGACGCGACGCCGTAGTCGTCCTCGACCTTGTAGGGAACGCGCAGGGAACCACGCAGGGAACGCTCGGGATCGCGCGTCAATGTGACCTTCGGCGCGTGATCCGGGATGATCTTGAGCGCCCAGCGCGTCACTTCTGCATTGCCAGCGTAGACCCGAACGGTTCCATTGCCTTTGATTTCGGTCTTCACTTCACTGATGTCGGCCCCTGCTGGAAGCTCGGCAGCGCCGATACGTCCACCGCTGCCGGTCGTGGCGCCGTCCGGCACGAATTCGAGCTGCACCGCTCCGACCCCACTCGCACGGACGACGAGCTGGCTATTGACCGGGACCTCGACTGCATCCGACTGCGCCGCGCGCCAGCCCTTTTCGCCCCGCGCCCCATCGGCGAGCATGACCGGCGGCCGTCCCGTATAGGCCGGCGGCGTGAGCCACGCGTCGAGGCGCGCGTCGGAAACTTTCGCCAGCGGCCCGAAGCGGAATGCGGACGCCAGCCGGTCTTTCGCCGCATCGCCCGCGTAAACTGTGAGTATGAGCACGCCGAGCGTTGCGAGTGCACGCACCGCGAACGGATCGAACGCCTCGGCCTTGGGCATGGCCGCGCCGGGCCTCAGGCGTTCGCGCTGCGCGGCGACGCGCTCCCGGTGCGCCTCCCATATGCGACGGCCGACATCGTCAGTCGGCATCTCTTCCGGAACGGAATCCTCGTACGCCGACGCCGGTCGATGCGGGACACCCTCCAGCCGCTCCATTCGCCTCAGCGCCGCCTCCCGCGACGGCCAGGGGCTGCGCAAAACAAGAACGAGCACCGCCAGGACAGCGAGCCCGAACAGCGCGAGCACACCCTTGTGCGCCAACTCCGGCAGCCGCCCCCACACATCCAGCATGGACGCGCCGATGAAGGCCAACGCCAGCCCGAGCAGCGCCCAGACCTTCGGCCAGACGGCCTCGACGAACAGAGCCCGCCGGGCCCGCCGCACCTTGCGCTCGAAACCCTTGTCGACAGCGTCGGATCTGGAGGCCGCGCCGCTGCCTGATCTGGTAGAAAAGCTCGTGGTCATGCCAAATCCTACCATGACATCCGCGCCCGAGACCATGCTGGCGTGGATCACGACCGGGTGTACGCTGCCCCCCTCCGAAAAGCCGGGCTGTCCATCCGTCCCTGCCGGGCACAGCACGCGCCGATTAGGGTAAAAACACGGCACAAGGCTCAGGAAAAGGCCAGAAACCGGCCATGTTGCCGCAAAGCACGTCTCGGGAGGACAGCGTATGGCATCTCAGCGACCGTTCCACATCGGCTTGACACGCGATCTTCTGACCAGTTCCGGCGCGCCGTGCTTCAACCCGGCAGCCCTCGAGGAACTCGCGGCCAACCCGTCGATCACGTGGGAATGGGTCCCCGAAGACCTGACCGAGGTGACGCCGGACATAGCCGCCCGCTACGACGGCCTGCACGTAAACCTCCCCCGTGTCCCCGCCTCGGCCGTGGCCCGCTCGGACTGCCGGCTGAAGATCGTCGCCCGCAACGGCGTCGGCTATGACAGCGTCGACGTCCCCGCCCTTGCCGCCAAAGGCATCGCCGTCACGAATACGCCGCTGGCCGTCCGGCGCCCGGTGGCGGTCGCGACCCTGACGCTGCTGTTCGCGCTCGCGGGTCGCCTGGTCGACAAGGACCGACTGGTCCATCAGGGCCGCTGGAACGACCGGACGGACTACATGGGCCAGGGCCTCACCAAGCGCACCCTCGGCATCGTCGGCGCGGGCAGTATCGGTCAGGAAATCATGCGCCTCGCCCGACCGTTCTTCGGCGCCATGATCGCTGCCGACCCCTACGCCGACGCGACCAAACTGAAAGACCTCGGCTGCGATCTTCTCCCGCTCGACGACGTCATGGCGCGGGCCGACTACGTCGTCGTCTGCGCCCTGCTCACGCCCGAGACACGGCACCTGATCAACGCAAGCCGCCTCGCCCGTATGAAGCGGACCGCCTACCTCATCAACGTCGGCCGTGGTCCCATCGTGGATGAGCAGGCCCTCATCACACACCTCAAGGCGAAAGGAATCGCCGGCGCCGGCCTTGACGTGACCGAGATCGAGCCGATCGCTAACGACAATCCACTATTGAAGATGGACAACGTCCTGATAACGGCGCACGCACTGTGCTGGACCGATGAATGTTTCGAGGACATCGCCCGATCCGCCCTGAAGTCTCTGGCCGACTATTCCTTGGGCAAACGCCCTGCACACCTCGTCGATGCAAGCGTCTGGAGATAGGCCTGTCGTCCCGTGCGCGTCGCAGCGTCTTCACGGTGCGAAGCGCATGGAACCTCCGGCTTGCAGACCGTCTCAAACCCTGGGATCGCCGTTGCCCGCGAGGCGAGCGAGCGTCTCGACGCGCCATGATGCGAAACGCCTTTCCGCGATTGCCTTGCGCATCTCCGCCATGAGTTCCTGATAGAAAACCGTATTCGCCCACGACAGGATCATCGCGCCCAGATATTCGCCGCTCTTCAGGAGATGATTGAGGTACGCGCGGCTGTACTTCGTGAAGGGTGCAGCGCTGCTTTCCGGGTCCAGCGGACGCGGGTCTTCTGCGTGCTTGGCGTTCTTGATGTTGACACGCCCGTTCCAGGTGAACGCCAACCCATGCCGCCCGGACCGCGTCGGCATTACGCAGTCGAACATGTCGATGCCCCGCGCCACGCTCTCGATGAGATCCTGGGGTGTGCCGACGCCCATGAGATAGCGCGGCTTGTCTGTCGGCATATGCGGCAGCGTTTCCTCGAGCACGCGCAGCATTGTCTCCTGCCCCTCGCCGACCGCGAGCCCGCCGACCGAATAGCCGGGCAGATCGAGTGCCGCCAGTTCCCGCGCGCTTCGCTGGCGCAATACCGGCTCCGCCCCACCCTGCACGATGCCGAACAACGCCTGTCCATCCGAACCATAGCGCTCGAACGCGCGTGCACTCCGCTCGGCCCAGCGCAGCGACAGCTCCATCGCCCTTTCGGTAGATTTGAAGTCCGCCGGCAGTTCGATGCATTCGTCGAGTTGCATCTGGATGTCGGAACCGAGCAGGCACTGGATTTCGACACTCCGCTCCGGCGTCAGCAGATATTTCGTGCCATCGAGATGTGAACGGAATTCTGCTCCCTCCTCGCTCATCTTGCGGATCTGGCTGAGGCTCATCACCTGGAAGCCGCCGCTGTCGGTCAGGATCGGCTTGTTCCAGCCCATGAATTTGTGAAGCCCGCCGAGCTTGGCGATCCGCTCCGCGCCCGGCCGGAGCATCAGGTGGTAGGTATTCCCGAGCAGGATATCCGCACCCGCGTCCGCCACCTGTTCGACGTAGACCGCCTTGACCGTCGCGGCCGTGCCCACCGGCATGAACGCAGGAGTCCTGATCACGCCGCGCGGTGTCACGACTTCGCCGAGCCGTGCCTCGCCATCGGTACCCAGCGACCTATAGTGAATGCGACTTTTCATCCGATCCTGCGTCAATCCGGAAAACGGCTGCAACAATCACGGATAGCGGTCGAGGGCAAGTGACAGCGCCGCAGCGCCGTGCCATGAAGCCGCGGCAAAGCGAAATCAACAGGAGGACCCGCGCCGATGACCGGAGCCGATATTGACCGTCGCCATGTCGTGATGGGCGGCCTGGCGGTTGCCGCCGCCGCACTCCTGACAGCCCCCGCACATGCACAATCTACCGGAGCGCAAATGACCAAGACCGCATCAGGCCTCGAATACACCGACACCGTCGTTGGCACCGGCGCATCGCCGAAGACCGGCCAGACCTGCATTATGCACTACACCGGCTGGCTCTATAACAACGCCACCAAAGGCGCGAAATTCGACAGCTCCGTCGATCGCGGCCAGCCCTTCGAGTTCCGCATCGGCGTCGGCCAGGTCATCAAGGGCTGGGACGAAGGTGTCGCCACCATGAAAGTCGGCGGCAAGCGCACCCTCATCATCCCGGCCGCCCTTGGCTACGGCGCCCGCGGCGCCGGTGGCGTAATTCCGCCCAATGCCACCCTGATGTTCGACGTCGAACTTCTCGGCCTGCGCTGACTCGTCGGCGCCTGACCGGATCCTGATCGACGGCGAGACGCAAACTGCGTCTCGCCGTTACCATTCGCGCCCCCCGGTTTCCGCGCCTTATCCCCAGCATGGCGTCGGGTGCCCTTCCGGGCATCGCCGATCCTCGGCTAAGTGTCGGTGGTGAAGATCCAGCCGCGAGCCACGTCAATGCCGCTCCACATCGTCAAGCTCTGTGTCGGCGCCGACAGCATCGAGGACCTTGCCCAGTGGCAGAAGGGTCGCCTCGCGGCACAAAAAGCGGCCAAAGTCGCGACACCACGCATCTTTCATACCACGTACATGAAGCCGAAGCGCGAGAGCGAGGTGCTCGATGGCGGTTCGCTGTACTGGGTGATCAAGGGGATCATCCAGGTCCGCCAGCGCATTACCGGCTTCGGCGACGGCCAGAAGGAAGACGGCACCCCCGCCTGCCTCATCTATCTCGACAGGCAGCTGGTCCCGGTACGCCCGGTGCCGCGCCGCGCGTTCCAGGGCTGGCGGTATCTAGAGGCCGCAGACGCCCCGGCAGACCTGGGCAAGGGCGAAACGGGCGGCCTGACCGACATGCCGCCCGCCCTGCGCAAGGAGTTGGCGAGCCTCGGACTCCTCTGACACCACCCAGGATTGTGGGCATTTCGCGCTCTCGTAGAAAGGTCCTGTTTACCAGTTGTTTGGCGCGAACGACTAATCTCTCCGCGTGCTGGAAGCGTCAACCGGACCGCGATCAATGCGCCGTGCCGTCCAATCGTTGTTCTACGTCGTCATGGTCTCCGCGGCCGTGCTGGCCGGATTCATGGCGACCGACCAGAACCTGTTCGCGGTGAGCAGGTCAGACGTCGCCGGACTTTCTTCGGGCGCCGGCCTTGCCCTTAGCGGTCTCTTCGCAGGTCTGATCCTCGCCTGGCTGCTGCGCGTCAACTGGTCGGCGATTCCCTTGCACATTCGCGCCTGGATCGATCTCCAGCGCCGCCGGTTCTGGTGGTTTTTCACCGCCACGGCGTCCCTTGCCGTGCTGATTTTCTACTGACCGTCGCAAATTCGACGGGCACTGCGACCGGAATATTGACATCGGTCAAGGTTGCACGCACGAACCTTCCGTTACATACCCGGCACGGTCCAACGGCGCCCTCCCACGGAGGTGTCTCCGGGGCTTGTGACTGCGACATGAGGCACGTTGGCCGTCGGTCGCAGTTCGGCTAGTTTGCGGCGAATACCGCTCTGGAAAAGGCGGACATTCTCGAAATTCTGGGGGCAGAAGGTGACCTACGAAAAAGTCTTTGCCGACGCCATTGGCCGGGTCCGGAGCGAAGGGCGCTACCGCGTCTTCGCCGACATCCGCCGTCGTCGCGGCAGCTTCCCGCACGCCGACCAGTTCACGTCCGCCGCCGACCAGCGCCCCATCACCGTCTGGTGTTCGAACGACTATCTCGGCATGGGCCAGAACCCCAAGGTCCTCGCTGCGATGCATGAGGCTCTCGACGCGGTCGGTGCAGGCTCGGGCGGGACGCGCAACATCTCCGGCACCACCCACTATCACGTCGAACTCGAAGCCGAACTCGCCGATCTTCACGGCAAGGAAAGCGCGCTCGTCTTTACGTCCGCCTTCGTCGCCAACGACACCACGCTCGCGACTCTCCAGTCCTTGATGCCTGACGTCGTCATCTTCTCTGACGAGAAGAACCACGCTTCCATGATCGCCGGCATCCGCAATGGCGGCAAGGAAAAGCACATCTTCAAGCATAACGACATCGCCGACCTCGAACGCCTGCTGAAAACGGTACCGCTCGACCGGCCGAAGATCATTGCGTTCGAAAGCGTATACTCCATGGACGGCGCCATCTCGCCGATCGGCAAGATCTGCGATCTCGCCAAGAAGTACAATGCCATGACGTACCTCGACGAAGTGCATGCGGTCGGCATGTACGGCCCGCGCGGCGGAGGCATCGCCGAACGTGACGGCGTGATGCATCGCGTCGACGTCATCAACGGCACGCTCGCCAAGGGCTTCGGCGTGATGGGTGGTTACATTGCCGCCAGCCGCAATCTCTGCGACGCCATCCGCTCCTATGCACCGGGCTTCATCTTCACGACGTCGCTCGCCCCCGCGATCGCCGCCGGAGCGCTCGCCTCCATTCGCCACCTCAAGACGTCGAATGTCGAACGCGAGAAGCATCAGGAACGCGCGCGCACGTTGAAGCGCAAATTCCTGAATGCGGGTTTCCCGGTCGTCGACAATCCGAGCCATATCGTGCCGCTGCTGATCGGTGACCCCGTCCACTGCAAGCAGGTCTCCGACATGCTGCTCGACCGCTTCGGCATCTACGTCCAGCCGATCAACTACCCGACCGTGCCGCGCGGCACCGAGCGCCTGCGCTTCACACCGACGCCAATGCACACCGACGCCGACATGGACCGCCTCGTAAGCGCGCTGAACGCCCTGTTCGCCGAGTGTCCGATGTCCCTGTCCAACGTTGTCGCAGCGCAATAACTGCTGGTTTTTTCGGCACGATCCTGAAAACGGCGTCCCGACGTCACCTCATGAGCCGGCCCGCACACCCTGCGGGCCGGTTTGACTTTGCATGCTCGGCAGCATGGGGTATCGTCGTCGCGCACGACCGACTTCGCCGGAATGGTCAGGTGTCGGCGTGCCAAACCTGAAGGCGGTGCAACCCACCGACCTCGACGACGAACGGAGCGGAACGCACGATGAAACTCGGTAAATTCGCACTCGGCTTCGCCACTGCCGTGGCCCTTGGTCTCGGCGGCACGGCGGCCAATGCCCAGAACCAGTTCTCCATATCGACCGGCGGGACGGGCGGCGTCTATTATCCGCTCGCAGGCGGCTTCGCCAACATGATCACCAAGGCCATTCCCGGATCGACGGCTACGGCCGAAGTCACCGGTGGCTCTGTCGATAACCTGAACATCGTCGGCACAGGCAGGGGCGAACTGGGCATGGCCCAGGTCGACGCCACGATCGATGCCATCAAAGGGCAGGGCAAGTTCAAGAATCCGTTGCCGATCCGGACGCTCGCGGTGATGTATCCGAACGTGATGCAAGCCGTGACGACGGAAGCCTCCGGCATCAAGACGATCGCCGATCTCAAGGGCAAGCGCGTGTCGACCGGATCGCCCGGCTCCGCGACCGAGGTTTACGCGTTCCGCGTCATCGAGGCCGCTGGTCTCGACAAGGACAAGGATATGACCCGTGAACGGCTCGGCGCCGCCGAGAGCACGAATGCCATCAAGGACGGCAAGATCGATGCATACTTCTTCGTCGCCGGCATTCCGACAGCCGCGATCACCGATCTCGCCAACACTCCGGGCATGAAGCTCAAACTCATCGACCACGCCGATCTGATTCCGAAGATGGTCGCAGCTCACGGTGAGATTTATTCCGCCTTCGAGGTGCCGACGACCGCGTACAAGGGCATGGACGCACCCTACAAGGGCACCGCCGTCTGGAACATTCTGATGGCCAATGCCTCGATGAAGGATGACGTCGCCTACCAGATCACCAAGCTCTTCATGGAGAAGCAGCCCGATCTGGTCGCCGTGCACAAGGCGGCGGAAGACATCAAGATGGAACACCAGAAGACCAAGAACGCTGGCGCCCCGTTCCATCCCGGTGCGATCAAGTACTTCACCGAAAAAGGTATCAAGCTCGATTGATACCGACGCAATGAAATGCAAGCCGGCGACCGGAAACGGTCGCCGGACCATTTCTGCCACCGCCCGTGGATTACGTGATTAATTGACTGTGTCCGCTCCCGCCCCCGAGAGAGCGCCGGCCATCACATCGGACAATGGCGACCGCCGCGCCGCCCCGGAGACGAGACGAATGACGACCTCTGCACGCGAGCAAGCGCCGGACCCTTCCCTCATTCCCGAGGGCCTTGACGACGACAAGCGCAAACGGATCGAGCAGTACATCGAGGAAGAAGAGGGCGCATCGCACAAGCTCTCGGGCCCCCTTCGGGCCTTCATCACAGCCCTGGCTGTCGGCGTGACACTTTTCCACCTGTATGCGGCGATCGCCGGCTCCTGGCCGTTCACGCGTGCACCGATCGTTCCGACCTATCTTCTGCGCCCCCTGCACGTCGGCATGGTTCTGATGCTGGCGTTTCTTATGTTCCCGATGCTCATGCGCTGGCGCAATCGTGTGACGATCCTGGACTGGCTTCTGGCACTGTTAAGCCTTGCCATCATCGCCTACATCATCATGCAGGGCGATGAATTCGGCGACCGGGCGGTCGCGCCGGACAAACTCGACGTGATCGTCGGCATTGTCTTTATTGCCCTGCTGCTCGAAGCAACGCGCCGGACGACCGGACTGGTCATGCCCATCGTCGCGCTCTTGTTTCTCGCCTATGCTCTCGCCGGCCCCTATCTGCCCCAACCCTGGACCCACCGCGGCTATGCGATCGATCGCCTCGTAGGACAGCTCTACATGACCCTCGAAGGCATCTTCGGCACAGCCGTCGATGTCTCGTCGAGCCTCATCATCCTGTTCACGATTTTCGGCGCCATTCTCCAGTATTCCGGCGCCGGGAAGTTCTTCATCGACTTCTCGCTCGGCATCATGGGCGGCAAGCGCAACGCAGCCGGCCGCACGGTCGTCCTGTCATCGTTCCTGATGGGCGGACCATCCGGGTCCGGTGTCGCCACGACCGTCACGATCGGCGCGGTCGCAGCCCCGATGCTCGAAAAGGCAGGCTACGAAAAGAACGCCGCAGGCGGCCTCCTCGCCGCAGGTGGCCTCGGTGCGATCATCTCGCCCCCGGTCCTCGGCGCCGCTGCCTTCCTGATCGCGGAATTCCTGAAGATCTCGTACTTCGACGTCATCCTGATGGCGACGATCCCGACCGTGCTCTACTACTTCGGCATCCTCGTCATGGTCGAACTCGACAGCCGCAAGTACGGCGGCGGCGGCGACTCGTTCATGCCGAAGATCGACGTCTGGGACATCACCAAGAGGTACTGGTTCCACTTCGGCTCGCTGATCTCGATCATCGTCTTCATGCTGTGGGGCTTCTCCCCGGTCGTCTCCGTCTTCTGGGCGACGATGCTCGCCATCGCATCCAGCTTCCTGAGCCGCGACACCGCACTTTTCCCGCCGCGGCTGGTAAAGGCGCTGGCCGAAGGGACAACGGGTGTTCTCAACGCGGCCACGACCTGTGCCTCCGCCGGTATCATCGTCGGTGTCGTCACACTTACCGGCCTTGGATTGAAGTTCTCGTCGATCGCCATCGACTATGCGGGCGGCAGTCTCCTGCTGACGGCCATTTACACAGCCCTGATCGTCTGGATCGTCGGCCTCGCCGTACCCGTGACGGCATCCTACATCATCTGCGCCGTTATCGCCGCGCCGGCGCTGACCAAACTCGGCGTGCCGGATTACGCCGCGCACATGTTCATTTTCTATTACGCGGTGCTTTCCGAGGTGTCGCCCCCGACGGCACTGTCGCCGTTCGCCGCCGCAGCCATCACCGGCGGCAGTCCCTACCGGACGACGCTGCAATCGTGGAAATACACGATGCCCGCCTTCCTCGTGCCCTTCATCTTCGTGCTCGATCCCATGGGCACGGGGCTGCTGCTCAAGCTGCCCAAGGGCGCGACCTGGCTGGATGTCGCCGTCGTCGTGGCACTTGCAGCACTCGGGATCATCGCACTCGCGATCGCATCTCAGGCCTGGCTCCGCAAGCGCACCAACATCATCGAAACCCTGATGTTCGCACTCGCCGGCACGACACTCCTGTTCCCGCGTCTCATCGACGGCATAACCTCGAGCGTCGTGGGCCTCTCGATCCCCTATAAGGCGCCGCTCGCGATCGCACTGTTCGTCGCGGCGATCGTGATGCATCGCGCCCGCACCGGTCCGACAGTGCCCGAACCGGCGTGACGGTCACGCAGCAGTCGGCATTGCGGCGAGCCAGGGCCCGAGATCGGTGAGCGCGCGCTCCGCCATCGCGCGCTTTTTGGCGAAGGACTTGTCCTTGCCCTTGATCTTTTTCCCGGCGGCGTCGTGCGTCGGCACGGGCACGTCGGGAAACAGCCCGAAATTGATGTTCATGGGCTGGAACGAGCGGGCGCCGCGCGTCGCCTCTGCATCCACGTCCGTAACGATGTGTCCACCCGTGATGTGCCGCACCAGCGCGCCGAAGGCGGTCGTTCCAGGCGGTATGTCGATCGGGCGGCCGAGCCTCTCCGCCGCGGCCAACCGACCGGTGATCAGCCCTACGGCCGCACTCTCGACATAGCCTTCGCACCCCGTGATCTGTCCGGCGAACCTCAGACGGCGGTCGGCCCTGAGCCGGAGTTGGCCGTCGAGCAGCTTCGGCGAATTCAGATACGTGTTGCGATGAAGCCCACCGAGCCGGGCAAACTCGGCCTCTGCCAAGCCGGGAATCATCCGGAATATCCGCGTCTGCTCCCCGTGCTTCAGCTTGGTCTGGAAGCCGACCATGTTCCAGAGCGTGCCGAGCGCGTTGTCCTGCCGGAGCTGCACGACGGCATAGGGCTGCTTGCCCGTCCGGGCATCCATCAGGCCGACCGGCTTCATGGGCCCGAACCTGAGCGTCTCGCGCCCGCGCTCCGCCATCACCTCGATAGGAAGGCAGCCGTCGAAATACGGCGTATCCTTTTCCCATTCCCGGAATTCTGTTTTCTGCCCGGCCAGCAAGGCGTCGACGAAAGCGTTGTACTCCGCCTCCGTCATGGGACAGTTGAGATAGTCGGCACCCGTCCCGCCGGGCCCCGCCTTGTCGTAGCGCGACTGCTTCCATGCGATAGACAGATCGACGCTGTCATAATGCAGTACCGGAGCGATGGCGTCGAAGAAGGCGAGCGACGTCTCCCCGGTCAACGCGAGAATGCCCTCCGCCAGCGCCGGGCTCGTCAGCGGCCCCGTCGCCACGATTACGCTGTCCCAGTCCGATGGCGGCAGTCCGGCGATCTCCCCGCGCACGATGGTGACATTCGGATGCGCCGTGAGAGCCGCCGTCACGCCATCCGAAAACCCGTCACGATCCACTGCCAGCGCTCCGCCCGCAGGCAGCTTGTGCCGATCACCTTCCCTGAGGATCAGAGAGCCGGCGCGGCGCATTTCCTCGTGCAGAAGACCCACCGCGTTGTGCTGCCAATCGTCGGACCGGAACGAGTTCGAGCATACGAGCTCCGCCAGACCTTCGGTCTTGTGCGCGGCCGTCATCCGCTCCGGCCGCATCTCGTGCAGCACCACCGGCACTCCCGCCGAGGCGATCTGCCAGGCAGCCTCCGAGCCTGCCAGCCCGCCACCGACCACATGAATGGGCTTCGTCGCCATAATTTGTCCTTTTCCGCCCACGGCCGTATCGAAGGACCATAGGCTCTGAACGCACGAGCAAGTGGACCGTTATGCCAGACCGCTGTTAATTCCGGTGATGCTCTATCCGACCGGACAAGGTGTGGCAAAGGGGGCACAGGATCGAATCACGGGCTCTGGTAGCCCTCGCTGCATGAGCTTTGCACCGTTCAGAATTCTGGCGTTGGCTGCCGCTTCCGCGATCGCATTGCCACTCGCCGCTTGTACCCACGAGGGATTCGGGTCCCTCGAAGGGCACTACGCGACGTTCTCCCTGCCGGAGCCTTCCGGCCGCACAGTGCACGTCTGCCATGCTTACGGCTGCCGCCAGAAGACGCGCTTCCGCTTCACGGATGCCGACATCGCCGAATTGAGTGCCATCATGGCGAAATGGCGCACCAAAGCCGACACGCCGGAAGAAGAACGCCGCGGCGTCGCCTATGCAGTTGGCTGGATCGAGAACCGCGTCGGCACGGCAATCGGCACCGCGACCGACCGAGCCGGTATGGATTTCGCCGCCTCCGGTGATCCGACCCAGCAGGATTGCGTCGACGAAGCCACCAATACGACGTCCTATCTTCGTGTTCTCGCCGATGCCGGCCTGCTCCGGCACCATACCGTCGACATTCCCTTCGCCAAAGAGAATTACCTGCGCGGTATCTCCGGCTGGACCCACTGGACCGCGGTTCTCAAGGAACGCGCCAGCCCCCAGAAATGGGCGGTCGACAGCTGGATCTATGCGAACGGAGAGAACCCTGCGGTGGAACGGACCGAGGAATGGTACATCTCCTCCCTCGACGAACTGCCGAAACCGAAACGGTAAACAGACCCCTTGCCGAAGGGACCGGGCCTCGAGCCGGGATGGATCGCACGCCTCCCTTACCAACGGCCACCTTGTCGCACTGCAAAAAATCCTCTAGGCCGAAAACAATGGACATGTCCGCCCGATAAAAGGGAGCCCGGGACTGTCCGAAGAGCAGGCGTTGGCCACTTGCCGTGACCGGTACCTGCGATGGCATGAGACCCGACCGGACGGCCCGCCAGGACCAACCGGACGGCCGCGATGGCGACCCGAAACTCCGAAGATGGAGGACGGATCGGCTGCGGTCTGGCGGAAGCCTTAGGACGACACAGAGGCGAAAGACGAGGACGTATCCGAATGACAGCAAGCGAAAAACCGGCGGCCGCCACCGATATCGGCAGAACCGCAACGCTCGACATCGCCGGAAAGAAGGTTTCGATGCCGGTTCGATCCGGCACGATCGGTCCAGACGTCGTCGATATCGGCAAGGTCTACGCCAACACCGGCGCCTTCACGTACGATCCGGGTTTCACCTCGACCGCCAACTGCTCGTCGAAAATCACTTACATCGACGGCGACAAGGGCGTTCTGCTCTATCGCGGCTACCCCATAGAACAATTGGCCGAGCAGTCGAGCCATCTCGAGGTCTGCTACCTGCTCCTCCACGGCGAGTTGCCGACGGCGAAGCAGTTCGAGGAGTTCCGCTCGATCGTCACGCGCCATACCATGGTGCACGAGCAGATGACCCGCTTCTTCCAGGGCTTCCGTCGTGATGCGCATCCGATGGCGATCATGTGCGGTTCCGTCGGGGCCCTCTCGGCCTTCTATCACGACAGCACCGACATCAACGATCCCAAGCAGCGCATCATCGCTGCCCATCGCATGATCGCGAAGATGCCGACGCTCGCTGCGATGGCCTACAAGTACTCGATCGGCCAGCCCTTCATTTATCCGCGCAACGATCTCGATTACACCTCGAACTTCATGCAGATGTGCTTCGCGGTGCCCTGTGAGCCTTATGCGGCCGATCCGGTACTTTCACGCGCGCTCGATCGCATTTTCATCCTGCACGCCGATCACGAACAGAACGCCTCGACCTCGACAGTCCGCCTCGCCGGCTCGTCGGGTGCCAATCCGTTCGCATGCATCGCCGCCGGCATCGCCTGCCTCTGGGGCCCAGCCCACGGCGGTGCCAACGAAGCAGCATTGAAGATGCTCGAGGAGATCGGGACCGTAAAAAACATCAAGGCGCACGTCGAGAAGGTGAAAGACAAGAACTCCGGGGTCCGCCTGATGGGCTTCGGTCACCGCGTCTACAAGAACTACGATCCGCGTGCCAAGGTGATGCAGAAGACGACCCAGGAGGTCCTGAAGGTCCTCGGCGTCAACGATCCCATCCTCGAAGTGGCCATGGAACTCGAGCAGATCGCGCTGCACGACGACTTCTTCATCGAGAAAAAGCTGTACCCGAACGTCGATTTCTACTCGGGCATCGTATTGCGGGCACTCGGCTTCCCCGTTTCGATGTTCACCGTGCTGTTCGCCGTGGCCCGCACCATCGGCTGGATCTCGCAATGGCGCGAAATGATCGAGGATCCTGAGCAGAAGATCGGACGTCCGCGCCAGCTCTACGTCGGCCCCACCAATCGTGACTACGTCCCCGTCGCCAAGCGCGGCTGAACGATAGTAACGAGCATGAACGACGCGCCCGCACGGCAACGTGCGGGCGCAACTGTTTTGGAACCTCGCTGAACCACGGGCGTTTAAACCGAACCTGATGCACGGTCCGCACGACGCGAGAGCGCCACGAGGAGCTTGCATCCAACTCAAGCCAACCAGACGAGGCTGCCATGCATAAGTTGATTGTAAGTTCAGTCGTCACCGCCGGTCTGCTTGCGGCTCCGGCATTTGCGCAAACCACCCCGGGCACAGCACCAGCTGGCACCGCGAAAACCACTGCCGACTGCGAAGGCAACTTCAAGACCGCCGACCGCGACGGCAATGGCTCTTTGAATGCGACCGAGATCGCTGCCGCGACATCCGTCGTTCCAACGTCGCTGAAAGGCAGGCAGATGATAACGAAGTCCGATTTCCTTTCGGCTTGCGCCAACACGGTCGGCAATCAGAAGAAGTAAGACCCGGCGTGTGCTAAACTTGATCCGCCCCATCAGGCGGATCATTTTTTGTCAGCTACAGCAAAACCGGCCCGCTGTGCGCGAGCCGGAGATGAGCTTGCAGGGTCGAGTGATCAGAACCCACGGCAAGCGTGGTAGCGCGACCACCAGTAGCTGCTGCCGAGATTGATGGCTCGGACCTTCATCCAGTGGCAGCCGCCATAGCGTCCACCGAGATAGACCGGCACGAAGTGGCGGTGATGGCGGAAATGATGGCCGTGGAAGCCGTGAACCTTGATGACGATCCTTTTCGCTTCGGCAGGCGTCACAGCGCCGGGAATGGCGGCTCCCGAAACAGCGATGGCGAGAGCGGCGGCGGCGATCTTGATCGAACGAGAGGTCTTGGCGAACATGACAGGTCTCCTTGGGTCAGTGTGAGGAGGCCGGTTGGTGGGGCCTCGTAACCCGTCTGTCGCGGCAGCCCGAACTTAGGTTCAAAGGTTCGAAAGATTTTTTTGCCGCCCCCTGCAGGCGTCGCCTCCGGCTGACCGTCCGGCCTCCCGGCCGCAGAGTTGCATGAGCCGCACTCGCGGACCCATAAGGACAGTAAATAGTGACGTCATTCTAACCAGGGCGCTGCCTGAGACTGGCAGCCGCGCCTGAGATCGGTCTAATCTCGCGCGACAGACCGGGATTCACCGGTCTGACTGCCGCCCGACGATTTCGTTGAACCTTTTGCCGTCTCGAAGCGACAGACCCTTCGAGCACGCAGAGCCGGTCCCAAGTGATGAACATGGAAGCCGACGAACGTTTGCTCATGGCCCGGATAGCGGCCGGCGACCAGGCCGCGCTCCGGACCTTGATCACGCACCACCAGGTGCGCGTCTTTCGCTTTCTCGCCCGCCGCGTCCGCAACGACACGCTGGCCGAGGACTTGGCAAACGATGTCTTCACCGAGGTATGGCTCCATGCAAAATCCTACGAAGGCCGGTCCTCGGTTTCGACCTGGCTCCTGTCTATTGCCCACAACAAGATGGTCAGCGCCCTCAGAAAGCGCCGCGAAGAATCCTGGGACGAAGACAAGGCCGGAGAGATCGCCGACGATGGCGACACGCCCGAAATCGCGACGCAGAAACTCGACAAGGCGGAGGCGTTGCGCCGCTGCATCGACAAACTGTCCCCACAGCATCGCGAGATCGTGGACCTCGTCTACTATCATGAACAATCCATTTCCGAGGTGGCAGCCGTCCTGTCGATCCCCGAAGCGACCGTCAAGACGCGCATGTTTTACGCACGCAAACACCTCTCCGAACTGATGAAAGCCGCAGGGCTCGACCGAGGCTGGCCATGACCGACCACGAAACACCACTCAGCGAACGCGAAGAAATCGAGGCGATGCTCGCCTGGTACGCCATGGGCAAGCTGGACCGCACCGATCGCGAACGCGTCGAAAGCTGGCTCGCGCGCGACGCCGCTCTCGCCCATCAGCTCGCAATGATCGAAGACGATCGCCTTGCGATCGTGAAGTCGAACGAGGCACGCCGGCTCCCGCCGTCCCTGACGGTCGAGGCCGCACTCAAAAAGGCGGTCGGCGAGCCGTCCGCGGCGCGCACGGCAGCGACTGGCCTGTTGAAGCGGGTGCGCGAGTTTTTCTCCGCCCCGACCGCCATGGGCGTTCGCTTTGCTACTGCCGCAGCCGCAGCCGTCATCCTGCTGCAGGCGGCCTGGCTCGGGACCCTGCTGACCGACCGCGCGCCGACCCAGTACCAGACCGCATCCGGCGGGTCGTCAGCGATCGCTGACGGCACGTACGCCCTCGTCCGATTTGCCGATGGCGCAACGGCGAAAGATATCGCCGCAACGCTTCAGAAACTGGATATGCAGATCACCGATGGTCCGCGGCCCGGCAACATCTTCCGTGTGCGGCTTGGAGCGAAGAACCTCTCCGCATCGGACCGCGACACACGCCTTGCGGCCTTGCGCGCAGAAAGCAATGTCGTCATCCTCGCAACTCCGGCATCGCAGAGGTGAGTCATGTCCCGTCCGCGTGCGATCTCTTTTCCCCTCGCCGTCACGATCGGCACCGCCGTTCTCCTCGCAGGTTCACCTGCCGAGGCCCAGTTCCGCTTCCAGGGCGGCATTGGTGCGTTCTCCCAGCGCCAGATAACCCCGCCACGAAACGTTCCTCCACGTATCGCAACCCCGCGGCCAGGAGCGGGAAGGTTGATCGGCATTCCCGATAACGTCAGAAAAGCCGGCCGGCGGCTTCCCCGCCTCGGCGATGACGTCGCGCCGGGTCGAAGACCACCACGCGTCGGAGAAGTGGTGAAGCCGGACAAGCCGAAGCGCAATCCCGATCGCGATCCGCCGCCGTCGCGCGGCGACGATTCGCGTCCCGACAAACCGAAGCGCCCGCCGGTGGTGGTCGTAGTTCCACCTGTGATCAAGCCGCCGAAGGACACGAGACCACCTGTACGCGTCGTCTGCGAAGGCGGCAGGGTATCGCGGAGTGGGAGCTGCATCTGCCCGCCGAAGGCGGAGCGTATCAAGACCGACCGCGGCACGGTCTGCGGCCCCGTCGTCGTCGTGGTACCACCCGACAGGCCAGATCGCGTGACGCCTCCGCGCGGCCCTCGTCCGCCTCTCGTGACCAACATCGTCCCGGTCCTACCTCCGGTCGTCGACAACTGGCCACCGAAAGCCCCGAGCTTCGCCCCGCCACCACCACCGCCACCGCGCCTCACGCGGCCTGCAGGTCCGCCGCCGGTACCGTTCGTGCCCACACCAGCCCTCGCCGACGCCACGTTCGTCCCCGACGAGGTGATCCTGTCGGTTCAGGCCTCGGCCCCGACCGACGTCGAGGACGGCATCGCCCAGCGCTTCAACCTCACCCTGCTCGACCGGTCGACCAACGACCTGTTGGGCCAGCGCGTCATCCGCTACCGCATTCCCGACAGCCGGCTTGTCCCTGCGGTCGTCGCCGCGCTCGCCCAGGACCCCGCCGCGATCGGCCCACAGCCGAACTACCTCTATCGACCGCAACAGGCGAATTCATCGCCCGCCGTGTCGCTGCAATACGCACTCGCCAAGGTCGACCTGTCGACCGCGCACAACATGGCGACCGGTCGCGGCACGATCGTCGGCATCATCGATAGTGGCGTGGACACGAAGCACGACGACCTCAAGGACAGCGACATCGTGACCTTCGACGCAGCCGGCGGTGATGGCGCCGCCGACGGGCACGGCACGGCGATCGCCGGTATTATCGGCGCACGTGGCACCACACGCGGCATCGCGCCGTCTGCACGCCTGCTGAGTGCTCGGGCCTTCGCGCCACGCAAGCAAGGCGCACCCCAGCTGACAACGTCGTTCGTGCTGCTGAAGGCACTCGACTGGACCGTTTCGGAAAAGGCGCGCGTGGTCAATCTCTCGCTCGCAGGCCCCGAGGACGCGCTGGTTCGCGCCGCCATCAGCACCACCCTCGCCCGCGGCGTGATCGTCGTTGCGGCTGCCGGCAACAATGGCCGGACCGCACCGGCTGCCTACCCCGCAGCCTACGACGGTGTCATTGCCGCAACCGCCATCGATGCCGACGACCGGCTCTATGAAAAAGCAAACACCGGCGCCTATGTCGCCGTCGCAGCCCCCGGCGTCGACGTCATCGCCCCATCCACGTCGGGCGCCCACGACATGCACACCGGAACATCGTTCGCCGCCGCTCACGTCACAGGCATCGTCGCCCTCTTGCTTGAGCGCAAGCCAGATTCAACCCCCGACCAAGTTCGCGAAATACTTGCCAGGAGTGCGTTCGACCTCGGTGCATCCGGGCGTGACGAGGAGTTCGGCGCCGGTCGCATCAATGCCGCCGAAGCCCTCAAACTGGTCGCAGTGTCGAGCGCCAACTGACATTGAGGCGGCCGAAGCGCCGCCTATCCGGATCGGCAGCCTCACGCGACCATGGCGCCGATCCTCGAGAATTGCATGAAGCCTATCTGCCTGCCGGCGCGGCCACACCGCCGGCAGCCACGGCACAACCGGCCGTCAGCTCAACGACGAAAGCTGCCTGCATAGGGGTCGGCTGCCAGTCCGCCCGCACGGTCATACCGATGCGACGCGGCACGTCGCCAAGCTCGAACGGCACAATTTCTAGCATGCCGAGTCGCAATTCCGGCTCGACCTGATGCGGCGACAACAGCGTCAGACGGTCACTCTCGAGAAGCAGCCCGCGAACGACGACGAGTGAACTCGCCTCCACGAGACCGTCACGAAACGCATCATGCCCGCCCGCAAACACCTTGTCGAACTGCGCGCGCGCCGGTGCCCCTGGCGACGGGGCGATCCAGGGATATGCCGCGAGATCTGCGACGGTGATACGCCGCTTTCGGCCGAGCGGATGTCCTCGGCGTGCCACGATCGACAGCCGGTCGGAGAACAGTGCCGTCTGCACGATGTCGTCGATCGGCGCCGGCTCCCGCAGCGCGCCAACGAGAATGTCGATCGTTCCATGTCTGAGATCCCGAAGCAGCGCGTCGTAGGGCCCGTCCACCACTCTGATGCGCGTCTGCGGATACGCCTGGCAATGAGCGTTGATCACGCGGGGCAGAATGCCGGTGCGAACCAGTGGCAACGCCCCGATGTGCATACGCGACCGCCGTATTCCCTTGAGATGGTCGAGTTCCTCGCCGGCTTGCCGGAGCTCACCAAACGCAAGTCGCGCGAGCCGCGCCATCTCCGCCGCCCCCTCCGAGAGTGCGATGCCGTGCGCTTTCCGCTCGTACATCACGACCCCTGAAAGCCGCTCGAGATCGCGTGCAAGCCTGTGCAGCGACGGCTGCGAAATGCCGATCGACCGCGCCGCGAGCGAGAAATTGCCGCTGTCGGAGACCGAGATCAGTGCGCGCAGCTGGGCTGCCGTCACCAGCTTGTCAAAACCGTCGCGCGCAACCGTCCTCGCCTGCCCCCCGGTCGCGACGACTGCGAGAGTGCCATGGCGGATATGGGTGAGTGCGCGGCGCACACGACGGCCGAAAACGGCACCGGCTTCCGTCACAACCATGCCAGCGCTGTGCCGGACGAACAGGCTTACTCCGAGCGTAGTCTCGAGCTTTGCGATCGCCTGCGTCACGGCCGGCTGTGAAACGTGAACCGCACGTGAGGCGGCAAGCGAACTGCCGAGATCCTGCACCGCGAGGAAGGCGCGCAGATGACGCAGATTGCTCGTTTCCGGCTCAAGCATGCACCAAATTCCAATCCGCGAGGGTAGCCCCTATAGCACGACATTATAGCAACCGGACTGCTTTGTTCTGGCCCCCCGCACAGCCATCCGCCATCATGATCCGAACCGCATGAGAACGGAGATACGGGATGTCGGGGTCGGGCACACGGACGGGACTGGTCATCACAGCCCACCCCGGCGACTTCGTCTGGCGTGCCGGCGGCGCGATCGCCCTCCATGCCAAACGCGGCTACCGGATGAAAATCGTTTGCCTGTCCTACGGTGAGCGCGGCGAAAGCCAGTTCGCCTGGAAAAAGGCCGGCGCCACCCTCGCCGACGTCAAGGCCGGCCGCAGGGACGAAGCCGAACGGGCGGCCGCGATCCTCGGCGCCGAAATCGAGTTCTTCGATTGCGGTGACTACCCGTTGAAACCGAACGAAGAGATGCTCGACCGGACGATCGACATCTTCCGGGAGCTGAACCCCGCCTTCGTTCTCACCCACGCACTCGAAGACCCCTACAATTTCGATCACCCGACGGCTGCGCACTTCGCACAGGAAGCGCGCGTCATCGCCCAGGCCATGGGCCACAAGCCCGAGAAGTACACGAGCTACGCGGCCGCTCCTGTTTTCCTCTTCGAGCCTCATCAGCCCGAACAGTGCAACTTCAAGCCTCAGGTGATCCTGAACATCGACGCGGTCTGGGAGACGAAATACAGGGCCTTCCAGGTTCTCGCCGCACAGAAGCATCTCTGGGAATATTACACCCGCGTCGCCCTCAATCGCGGTATCCAGGGCGGTCGCAACACGGGCAAGCCGATGACCTATGGCGAGGCCTACATGCGCCTGTTTCCAGAAGCACTCGAAACTCTCGGATAAACACGCGAGCAATTTGCCATCCCTGCGAGGCCGCAATGACCACGGAACCCTGCTACGACGTCGCCCATCTCGGCCACGTCGAGGTTTTAACGAACCGGTTCGAGGAGAGCCTGGATTTCTTCACGCGTGTGTTCGGTCTGACCGAGAGCGGCCGTGACGAAAAAAGCGCCTACCTGCGCGCGTTCGACGACTACGAATTCCATTCCATGAAGCTCACCCGGCACCATACGACGGGCGTCGGCCACATCGGTTATCGCGTTGCTTCGCCCGCAGCCCTCGAGCGGCGCATCGCAGCGATCGAGGCCGCGGGTTACGGCATCGGCTGGACCGAAGGCGATATGGGTCACGGCCGCGCCTACAGGTTTGCCGACCCCTTCGGGCACGTCTTCGAGCTCTATTGGGACACGAAGACGTATGTTGCACCGGAGGGAGAGCGGGCGGCGCTGAAGAACATCCATCAGCGCTACCACGGACGCGGCGCGTGTCCGCGCCGCATCGACCATTTGAACCTTCTCGCGGAAGACGTGTCGAAATTCCGCGACTTCATGGTCACCTGTCTCGGCTCGCGCATCACCGAAATGATTCAACTGGACAACGGTCGGCTCGGCGGCTGCTGGTTCACCGTCAACAACAAGACCTACGATCTCGCCTGCACCGAGGAACACGGCCGTGGACATGGCCGCCTTCATCACGTGACCTACGCGACCGATCAGCGCGAGGACATCCTGCGCGCCGCCGACATCTTTCTTGAAAACGGCGTGCATATCGAAACCGGACCGCACAAGCACGCCATCCAGGGCACGTTCTTCCTCTATGTCTGGGAGCCGGCCGGAAACCGCATTGAACTCGCCAATGCCGGTGCGCGACTGATCCTGCAGCCCGATTGGAAGCCGGTCGTCTGGACAGAAGAGGACCGCAAGAAAGGCCAGGCCTGGGGCCTGAAGACGATCGAGACCTTCCACACGCACGGCACACCGCCGGTGAAAGCCTGACGCACGACGATGGCGACCAGTCTCGCGACGCTCCTCGGCGATCACGCAACGACACGGCCCCTCAAGCGCGGGGATATCACCTCGCCGGAACTCACCCTGGATTTCGCCGACGTAAAGGTGCCGAACACTGCTTTCAAGCGCGCCGTGCGCGATCTCGAATTCGACGTGACCGAACTCGCGATCGTTACACTTCTGATGGCAAGGTCGCGTGGCGTGCCATTGACGCTGTTGCCCGTCGTCGTGATGGCGCGCTTCCAGCACCCCTTTCTCGTCCATGACAAAACGCGCGGCACCCTGACCCCGATGGATCTCGAGGGCCGCCACGTCGTCGTCCGCTCCTGGAGCGTCACGACCGCCATGTGGCTCCGCGACACCCTCGCGCGCGAACACGGCGTCGATCTCGGCCGGATCAGATGGAGCACACTCGAAGATGCGCATGTCGCCGGATGGTCCGATCCGCCAGGAATAGAGCGTCTGCCTCCAGGAACGGACCCGATCGCTCTGCTGAAAAGCGGCGCGGCCGACGCCGCGATCGTCGGTGCCCTACCGGGTGATCCGGCCATCCGCCCCGTCATCGCCGATCCCGATGCAGCAGCGGAACGATGGCGGCAGACGAACGGCGCGATCCAGGTGAACCACGTTGTCGCAGTGAAGACGGACCTCTGCCGGAAGTTTCCTGACACGGTGCGCAGGCTCTATCGTCTGTTCGTCGAGAGCCGCAACCTCGCCATCTACGAAAATCCCGGCGCAGGAGACCTCGCGCCCATTGGGCGCACATCGATCAGACGAAGCCTCGAAGTCGCCATCGACGCTACCGCTCGACAGGGTCTGATACCGGCACGGCTCACAGTCGACGAACTCTACGACCAGTTGCCGGACGGCGTCGGCTGATCGCACCGCTCAGCGTGAGGACCCGGCCGTGCGCGGCATGCGGGCGAAGAAACAGAGCGGCAGAACCGCTGCAGACACGATGGTGTAGAGCAGGAAGGCATTGCCATACCCCATCATGGCGGCCTGCCGCGTCATCTCCCGCGACAGGCGTGCAAGCCCTGTAACGCTTTCGATCGACCACGCGCCGCTGACCCACGGCATGTCGAACGACGGATTGTAGACCGACACGTATTCCGCAAGCCGCGCATAGTTGACGCCCGACGCCCGGACGACCTCGGCGACCGCCACCGAAATGAAAAGGCTCGAGCCGAAATTGCGCAACAGATGGAACATGCTCATCGCCTCCGGGCGGTCAGCCGACGGAAGCGTCGCGAACGTGATGACGGTCATCGGCACCCAGGCAAAACCGACCGCGATACCCTGCAGCGCGCTGTTGAGATTGATCTCGTCGAGCCCCGTCGTAAGATTGAACGTCATCAGCCAAAGCCCGGCTGCCGTCTGCATGAGGCCGCCGAGCGTCAGCGTGATCCTCGGATCGATCCGGCCCATCAGCATCGCAACGAAGAAGCCGATACCAGCGCCGATCCCGCGCCAGCTCACGATCTCGCCGATGGCGCTGTCGGGAAACCCGGCATGCGTCTGCAGGAGCGGCGGCAGCAGGACGATGGGCGCGAAATTGAGCATCCCGAACGACGTAACCAGCATCAGGCCGAGCGCGTAGTTCCGGTCCCTGAGGAGACCGAGCCGGATGAAGGGTCGCTCGGCCGTCAGGCTGTGCACGACGAAAAGATAGAGCGCCAGCACGGCGACGAACGTCGCAATGACGATCTCCGAACTGTCGAACCAGTCGAGACGCTGCCCGCGCGAGACGACGAGCTGTGCCGCCGCAACCGCGATCGACAAGGTCAAGAAGCCGGTCCAGTCGAGCCGTGGCTTCAACCCGACGCGGTCACGCTCAAGGATGATGGCAAGCCCCGCGCAGGTCACGAACGCGACCGGAAGCACCATCCAGAAGCCCCAGCGCCACCCGAACGCCTCTGCGATCTCGCCGGCGAAGAGCGGCCCGATCGCAGGCCCGATCATGTTCGCCATGCCGAAGACCGCGATGACCATGCCGTGCTGGCGCGCCGGAAAGGTGTCGAGCAGGATCGTCTGACCGAGCGGGATGAGCGGCGCCCCCGCGGCCCCCTGTACGATCCGCCAGAAGATCAGTTCTTCGAGCGAGTTCGACGCCCCGCACATGAAGGTCGACGCGGCAAAGAGGCCGGCACCCCAGAGCATCGTGGTCCGCCGGCCGAACCGCGCGGCGAGATAGCCGGTTGCAGGCGTCGCGACTGCGGTCGCCAGGATGTTGAATGTCATGACCCAGGACACCTCGTCCTGCGTCGCATTGAGGGCGCCCTGCAGTTGCGGCAGCAGCGCCGAGGAGATCAGGACCGTCGCGGTGTAGATCGTGGTCGCGAGCGTGACGACGATCAGCACCAGGGCACGCTGCGTGACCGTCAGGTCGCCCGCCCCCGGTGCCTCGACCGCACTCGCCCCCGCCATGTCCGTCGCCCCGTACCGTATTACCCGTTTCGCACCGGAATACTTGCCAGACACAAGGTCTCCATGGCAATAGTAACTACAGTTACCATTTCCGGACACCCCATGCCCTCCCTTCCCGACGACGAGCATTACATCGGGTACGTCATCGCCGACGTCGGTCGTCTGCTCCGGACGGTTTTCGAGCGGCGCATCCGTCCGTTCGGCCTGACACGTGCGCAATGGATCGTCATCGCCCGACTGTTCCGCAGACCCGGCCTCAATCAGTCCGAAATTGCCGATCTCCTCGAAATCGAGAAGGCGACGGCCGGTCGCCTCATCGACCGTATGGAAGTGAAAGGCTGGATCGAGCGTCGCGCCGACAAGGCCGACCGCAGGATGCACCGCCTGCACCTGACCGCCAAAGCGCGTCGCCTGCACGCGCAGATCTGGCCGATCGCCGAAGCGACGGTCGACGATGCCTTCAGGAATCTCTCGGCCGCCGAACGTGCCGCGACCGGGCGCGCACTGGTCTCGATAAAATCCCGACTCGTGGATCTTCTTGACGACGATCCGGCATTCGCCGGCGGCAAGTCCCGCACACCCGCCGCGCGGCCCGATGCGCGCGCGCCCAACCGGTGAGCGCGGGACATGAGTGAAGCCGCCAAGCCGAACTGGTTGCGCCGGACCCTGATGGTGGGGGTGCCGCTCGTTGCCACGGCGGCGGGCGTGCTGCTCTGGCTGTCGGGTGGGCGGTACGTCGCGACCGAGAATGCCTACGTCAAATCCCACATCGCGCAGGTCTCGGCCGAAGTGGCCGGGCGCATCTCGGCGGTGAAAGTCCGCGACCATGCACGTGTCGAAGCCGGCGCGATCGTGCTCGAGATCGATGCGACACCGTTTCGCCTCGCCCTGGCGCGCGCCGAAGCCGAGGTCGATCGCGCCCGCCAGCAGGTCCGCACCCTCGTCGCAGCGTATGAGGAAACCCGGAGCGAACTCGCCGAAGCCGATACGCGTGCGGAATTCTGGCAGCGCCAGCTGGAACGCCAGCAGCAGCTCGCCGCCCGCGGCGTCGTCGCTTCTACCAAGCTCGAGGAAGTCGCCCGCGACACCGCGCAGGCGACCGACCGGCTGACAACCATGAAGCGCAAGCTGGAACGTGTCAGTGCCGAACTCGGCCAGCCGCCCGAGGCCCCGATCGACACCCACCCGACAGTCCGCGAAAAGATCGCCGCTCGCGATCAGGCCGCCCTCGACCTCGCGCGCACGAGCGTGCGCGCGCCGATTTCCGGCACCGCCGTCAACGTCCGCGTCCAGCCAGGCGAGCACGTCCGCTCTGCCGTCGCGCTGTTCGCCGTCGTCGACGATCAGGAGCCCTGGCTCGAAGCGAACTTCAAGGAAACCGAGTTGACCCACGTCGCGACCGGCCAGGCCGTGACGGTCGCGCTCGACATCTATCCCGGCCGTACCTGGCCTGGTGAAATCATGAGTATCAGCCCCGCGACCGGCGCGGAGTTCGCCCTCCTGCCGCCGCAGAACGCCTCCGGCAACTGGGTGAAGGTCGTCCAGCGATTGCCGGTCAGGATTCGCGTCAAGCGTGCATCCGGCGATCCACCGCTGCGGGCCGGCATGACGGCATCCGTCCGGGTCGATACGGGCCGCGAGCGCCGCATCGATGCACTGCTCCGATCCTGGCGCACGGCGACCGGCACGACCGGCCAGGAACTGGCCGCCGACAGATCCGGCGACAGGCCGCAAGGCAACGACCGACCATAGCGCCGGCCGGCAAGGCAAACCGGCGGGCGCGGCCAAGCGCCCGAAGACCAGAACACGTTGTCATGGGGTAAATTGGTAGCGGGACCCGGACTTGAACCGGGGACCTACGGATTATGATGACGCAGGCGTCAGCATAAGCATCGCAATTTCAATAAGTTAACCGGGCGCCCGTTGCAACTAGTGCCCAATTGCTAAGCATCGTGCCGCACACACTTCCGCAAACTTCACGCGCGACGGACGCTTCTCCCTCTCAACGACGGCGCAAAAAAGTTGAGCGGACGTAGCTAACTCATCGGGGATCGATTTTGACCTTGAGCCAACTTTGTGTGTGCGCTCAACACGTGCGTTGTAAAATTGCAGGGCGGACACGCTAACGTAATGTGCATCACGAAATGATGACGCGACAGGGTGTTCAGCGCTGACGGCAGCTTACCGTCCGAGACCGCTTCTGTTCTCAAAAGCGCGATGGGCCACATGCGGGCTTGAGCGGTGCTCGGCGAGAGTCCGGAACGCCCCCGATCGCGACCCTTCGAGCGATCAACAGCGACGATTGACGCGATAGATCCAATAGCTTCCATCATGCCGCGCTGCCGCAAAACGTCGAGACGGGCCACGGGCTGCCTTGACCTGTGTCCAGTAGATGTCTGCAGAGGCACCGATCTCGTCGGTACGCTAGGCACGTTGATGTCGCCGACGCCATACGCCGGATACCGACCGTCTCGCTGCAGTGCAGCCAAACGTCGAGGCGGGCCAATACCTACCATTCGACGACACGGACGATCAGACGGCATGTGCTTTCTGCGTACGCCGGCCGGTGGTCAACATAACGAAAACTGCTGCAGTGCATCACGCGGGAGGCGGATTTCGGCCTGGCGACCGCTTTCGATCCTACCTCGTCGTCCGCCAGCCAGTCATCGGATCGTGCATTTTGACCCAGAACCGACGAAGTGCAGGGGCTGAACCGTTTTGCTGCAAATTTGCAGAGCATTGCGATATGTCTGACATAAACACCTGTGAGTCTAAGCTAGCGGCTCGTGGACCGGAGGCGTTCAAACTCTGTTAGGTCACACTAGGCGTTCCGCGGGCCACGGCTGCAGTTTGGCAATTCCGAGCTTAATTTCAATCAGTACTATCCACTGCTTTACGCAGCACAGCCGTCATGAACGTGTCATTGTCTTCCAACTGTTCATGAAATTGCACGCCGCATGATCCGGCAAGCCACCACCGCACGATGCCGTGCTTTTTTTCGCCGGTGATTAGAGCGACGGTCACACTCGAACCGGGAGAGAGCCCATCGGCCGGTGAAAGACCAAGCCCTCCATTCGATAGATCGCGGATGAATGTAGGTTTTGATGCAAGCCCAGAATGAAAGATAGCTCTTACTTTTAGTGGCGTCCTTTTATGCCTACGAAGCAATCTAAGGTTGATGGCAGGGCGCTCACTGACTTCTTTCTCTGCAGCTTCTTGAGCGGACCGCGCAAGGATGGCGTCCAATACTTTTTGTTTGAGGGCGGCCATGTTGTCTGCCTTGCCTTTCTATTTCTGACTTGCGCTGCTCGGTCTCGAAACTTCGCCAGTAGTTGTCATACCGAGGCTCTGGATCACTCTCTTAATTGCATCAGCGAAAGATCGACTAACAGGCACCGCTCTAAGGTTCGGTACCATCACGCGATCATCATCATGCTGCCGCGTTGAGATCTCCAATCTGACCAGTAAAGAGCGCCGCAAGACCGGACGCAGGTAGCGGCCGACTAATCAAGTAACCTTGGATCTCGGAGCAATTGAGAGCGCACAGTGTTGTCATCTGCTCGTCGGTTTCGACACCTTCGGCTGTCGTTCTCATGCCGAGACTAGAGGCAAGTTCGGTGACTGCACGAACTATGGCCGACGCCTCGGATGCGGTATCAATATCTTTGATGAAGGACCGATCGATCTTCAGTTTATCGAAGGGAAACTTCCGCAGGTAGCTCAGCGAAGAATAGCCTGTTCCAAAGTCATCCATGGCGATGCGCACACCAATCTTTCGGAGCTCGTGCAGCACCGCCAACGTCCGATCCGTATCCTGCAGAAGCACTGTCTCAGTGATCTCGACCTCCAGTCGGCGGGGATCAAGCCCGGAAACTTCGAGAGCCCTCTTGATGCTCGTAACGAGTTTCGGCGATTTGAACTGCACTGGCGAGATGTTGACCGCTACACCAATTTCGCTTGGCCATGACTGAGCAGTCTTACAGGCCTCTTGGATGACCCAGTCACCAATGTCGGAGATCAGACCGATCTCCTCCGCAAGGGGAATGAACTGGTCCGGCGGCACGGAACCCTCAGGATGGTTCCATCGGAGCAGCGCTTCAAACGAGCTGATGGAAGTGCTCTGAACGTCATACAGAGGCTGGTAGTTGAGCTCGAACTGCCCAGTCTTTAGAGCTTGCCGCAGCTTGAGTTCCATTTTGCGGCGTGCCTGAACTTCGGTATCCATCCCGACCTCGAAAAAGCGGAATGCTCCGCGCCCCTCGGCCTTGGCACGGTAGAGGGCCATGTCAGCATTGCGTACCAGCAGGTCCGGGTCGTCTCCATCAGCAGGAGCGACACTGATCCCGACGCTTGCACCGATGACCAGCTGATGGCCCTCGATCAGATAGGGCTGCGACAACTCTTCGATAATGCGCCTGGCTAGATTTGCAGCGCCATCAGGCTGAGCAGCATCGACCTGTACGATTGCGAACTCGTCTCCGCCGAGCCTTGCGATGGTATCTATCGCGCGCACGCAATCTTTCAATCGCGCGGCGACCGCTTGAAGCAGCTGGTCACCAATAGGATGACCGAGCGTGTCATTGATGACCTTGAAGTGGTCGAGGTCGAGACACAGGATGGAAGCGGTGGCGCCGCGCCGAACGCGTTCGCACTCGTGTCGTATCGTCTCATTGAAAACAATGCGATTCGGTAAGCCAGTAAGAGCATCATGCCGAGCCAGATAGCGGATACGTTCTGCCGCCTGCCTGCTCTCGGTCACGTCATAGTATACCTCTACCCAGCCGCCCTCACTGAGCGGTGAGAATTGGGCGGCGATTTGTCTACCGTCTTTGAGCGTTACCTCGATCGAATTCCCGGATTCTTCGACTTCGAACATTCGTTCGTAGCTGACATTGCGGCTGCTTGAGTCAACAAGTGTGTTTATGGCTGAGAGCAACTCAGTATGACTGCTGGAGCTGGCAACTTCACCGAGCAAAAACATGCTTCGGTAGCTCGCATTACACACCAGAAGTTGCCCGTCGGCATCGAACATGGCGAGCCCGTGAGCCATGTTGCTGATCGCTGCATCGAGTTTGTCGTGCTCACGTCGAAGGATTTGGAGAGCTTCCTCTCGAGCTCGGTTGATCTCATCGAGCTCGATCATCATCAAGTGGTTGGCATGCTGGGACCGAGCACGATCCTGATCGTTCTGCTCGTATGTCTTTGATACCAGTCCAAAGAGCTGATCAATCCCCAAAGTACCGTCTTGAGAGCGACTGCGCTCGACCTGCTTTGCAAGTACACGATGCATGGTGATCACCATGCTTCTGCAAAGGTTGTGACTGTCATCGTTTGATTGTGCAGCTCGCAGCATCCCGTCGCTGCATGCGGCGAGATCTCGCCGTATGAGTAAAACCCGATCACTTGAGCGTCACCCAACTCCTTTGTCGCCGCATCGATCTCATCGACGATGCTTTCGCCCATGAGTAGGCGCCGACCGATGCAGCTAATCAGGACTGCGGCTACTTCAGATTGGGGAGAGTGCGTTTGTATGGATGCGGACCGCGCTGCTTCTGCTGCCCCGGCCGATAGATTGTCAAAATGGCCACGCATAAGCTGTGCCGACCATCCTTGAGGGATGTCACCGGCGAACGTCATCGTGCCACGCTCATGGTCGACCGCTAGAACAGTTCGGACCATGCTTTGATCGGGCTGCTCAGGATTCACAATCGTGAGTGGATAAAGGAGTGCAGTTCCAGGAAGACCCGCAGCGTCGGCTCCGAGATATCGCTTATAAAGGTCGAGAGCTGGCTTGCCATCCAGGCTGTAAAGCGTGTTACCCTCGGAGGCAGTGATCGTTCGGCGGGGACCGAATGCATCCCACCCACCAGCGCAGCCATGGCCTATCACGACCTCTGCACCGTAAAATCCAACCGCAGTGACACGGCCAGAAGCAACTATTCCGTTAGCGGCTACAACCGTCTTATTGAAGGCTGCACCGTCACCGGCCAAGCCCCCGGTCAAAACTATCTCGTTTCCAACGGCCGAGCGCATTCCTTCGATCAAGCGGCTTCCGTTGACACACAAGCCATCAGAAAGGACGAGAATACTCCGGAGTTGCGGGGCCTGTAGGGCGAGAGCTAGGCGCACGCCAACATCGAAGGACTCGTTCGGGTTGGTGATCTCCTCGGTAGCGACTTGCAGTTTTGCGCGATCGAACTTCATCGCAAGTGCGGCAGCAAAATCATCGGAAACATCGCCACCGGCGATGTTTCCACCAGTACTGCAGCCTACGATCTCCGCATTGTTAAAGTGTGTTCGGAGTTGATCGATGCACCGCCGATCTTCGAGAGCTTCTCGCGAGGCAAACAGAATGACGAGTTGGGCTCCCGACAAATCATCCCGCAACCCGGTCCAAGCGTAGTTCTTCCAAATCAGTTGTTGAGCTTTCATGTGGCGCTACCATACAGAGTAAGCTCGACGCGGGCATGTGCTCGCAATCGGCGTGAAAGATGCTGAGACCAGGAGTTGGCTTCATAGCCACGGCGCTACGCAGCATCATGCCTTCGGAGCGACCGGACCACGGACCTCGGAGAGCGCCTAAGCCGGTACTCTTACGAGAAAAAGGTTAAGGAATAGGCGAATAGTCTGACTACCTTAAACAGAAGAGCCGATTGGATCCTTAGTAATCAATTGATTACCGGCATCACGAACTTGAGATGTCTGGCATGTTGGCGGTCATCGGCCTCCGTCGCATTCATGAGCGGATTGTGGCGTGTGATGTGACCCCCGCTATTTAGCCCAGAAGGCGCTAGGATCCGGCCCAGGGAGAGGACCGGACCATGAAGCGTAAGCGTTTTTCGGAAGAGCAGATCATTTCGATCCTTCGGGAGCAC
>DAOMWV010000010.1:0-33548 GCA_035436725.1 Hyphomicrobiaceae bacterium | reverse complement strand
CCCGGAAGAAAATCGAATTGTTGAAGCTCAACCCGTCGCGCCTGATGTTGTAGCGACCATCGGCCGCCGCTTCGACCTCCGATCCCGTCACCTGAAGCGCAAAGCGCCGGTCTCCGAAGAACCTGAGCCGCACGTCGCCCTGCAACTGCGGACCCTCGATGCGTCCCTGCCAGACGCCGATGATGCGCGAGGGATCAACGGGAGCGCCGCCGCGCATCTGCTGCTCCGTGCGCTTGCCGGCTGGCGCTTGCGGTTCGGAACCGAACAGCGGGCGACCGTCCCGCGTCTCCGGCGCGCCCGAACCCCGACCCTGCCCGCCGAACTGAGCGAATGCAGGCACAACGGCAAAACCAACGGTCGCCGCGACGACGACGAACAGCCAACGCCTCGCACTCATGCCCACCCACGAAGCCGTGCCCATGTATCCAACCTCGCTGAATTCGAAAGGCCCTAGCCCCTGCAGACGCCATCGGATTTGCACAACCCGCGTGACAAGTCGAACACGGAATAATGTCAAACGTTGGAAGTGCCGTCCAGACGAGACCGGAGAAAACTCGCAAGCGACTGAAGATCGTGCTGATGCACCGTGTCGAGACCTCGTGCCGTCACCGCACGCGCCCCGGCGACGAGCTCGCGCATTCCCCGCACGCCGTTCTCGACGTCGCAGACAACGAGGAGATCGGCCGGAACGGAACGTCGAAACAGCACTTCCGCGTAAGTTTCCAGTGCGAATGTCGGAACACCGACCGCCGCCGCTTCGAGTGTGACCGATGAAAATCGCGTCACGTGCGCTGCGACACGCTCCAACAGGACCGGCAACGCCACCGACTGCGCAAGCGACATTTCGATCGACGCCCTGGTCGCCCCGGGAAGCGCCACACCCTGATCCGCACCATGCCTGCGAACCCAGAACAGGCTACCTTCCGGCGCTCCCGCAACAATCGGAGCGAGCCACTCACCCTCGTCACCCGGCTGCAGGGACACCAGAATTTCAAAGCGTGCACCAACCGCCCGGGCGTGCTGCTCCAGTTGCGCCCGCGTCTCCGAGATGGCCGCAGCAACGAGCCGCACCGCCGCGCTGTCTCGCCCATGCGTTGCTGCCACCGCGTCCGGCAGCAAATGCCAGGCCGGAACACTGGACGCGATCGCACGATCTACGCCCGGAGGGATGTCCCAGGCGACATAGGCATCACACGCGGAATTGAAACTCGAGAAGTGCCGCCGGCGTCTCTGCCGCACGAGCGAAACAGGACTCTCGACCCCGTGTTGTGGCTCTATGACGATGATGCCCCGCGCTTTCGCCGCCGCGATGATGCCGACCGTGTAGGCCGATCCGCCACTCATCACGATCAGAACTCTCGGCCGCCCACACCTGTCGAACACCTCGCCGTAGCACTCCCGGAAGGAAAGCGCATAAGCGATCTGCCGTGCCAGCCAGAGCCTGAGAAAGCGTGATGTCGTCCCGAGAACCCTCGATCCCTCACCAATGAAGCGCTCGAAGCCCGCGAGGCCGGCGAGCACTCGCGCAACGTCGCTGGCCTTGGCACGCGCCCTGGCAGCACGCATGAGATCGAGCCCACCATGCGCACGACCCGACAGATATGTGTGCCCGCGCGCAGCCGCGCCATCGAGGTCGTCGATCCAGTACGTCACCGCGCCGCCGTCACGCCTGAGAAGCAGCGCAGTCACATCGAGCGGCGGCGCGACATGCACGCCACCCAGCTTACGAAAATGCAACCCGCTCCCATGACAGAGCACTCCGTCCGCAAGCGACCACTCCGGCATCCCGAACGCCGAGCCTGACCCGAGCATCCGGCGCGCGCGCCCCCCGATCACCGCATCCGCGACGACTCCCGCCCGCCACGCCCGGCTCCCGACCGTGACCCGCCCCCGACGTCGGCCAATGTTGAATTCGACGGCGAGATTGAGCAGCGTCGTGAGAAACAGCGGCCACACATCGAGCCCATCCACTTGCCAGTCGAGGGCGGCATCGGTCGCCTCGACATCGCCGAGCCATGCTTCCACCGCGACGACGTCGACGTCCCCGCGCCCGCCGCGCCCTCGTCCGGGGTCAGCGTCCATCGCCGCGATCTGACCGTTTGAAACCGCCGGTCCCCTGCACGACCGGTCGCGCCGGAACACCGCGAACGAGCGCGCCTGCCCCGACATCTCTCAGAACCACCGCTCCCGCGCCCACCGTCGCGTCCACACCGATCGTCACGCCCTGCACAATCACGGCACCGATCGCGATGTGCCCGTTGCGCCCGACCGTGACCCCGCCCCCGAGTGTCACTCCCGGTGCGATGCTCGCATGATCTCCGATGACCGAATGATGGTCGATGCGCGCGCCCGTGTTGACGATCACGTTCCGGCCGATCTCCGCGAACGGATTGATGATCGCCCCCGCCGCGACGAAACTTCCGCCCCCGATCCGCACGCTGTCTGCGATCACTGCCGACGGATGGATGACGGGATACGCCTCGAGCCCCGCGTCGATCGCGCGCTGATAGGACCGCCGCCGTTCCTCGCTGCGATCCGCCGTCAGGCTGCCGAACCCGACGATGAAACCCGCGATCCCGCGGCGCGCCGCACTGTCGGCGAAGAAGGTATCTTCGGTCGCGATGATCTCGATGCCGTGCTGGCCCTGCGATCCGACGAGCGCCACGCCACTTCCCGCGACGACATAACCCGCAACGTCCATCCCGGCCGCAAGCGCCGCATCGACGACGACACTCGCGTGTCCACCCGCGCCGAGGCAGACGAACGCGCCTGTCGGCCGCGATCTCACGGATTTCGGAACCGACATCGTCCTCGCCGCCTCCGCGCCGGAATTACATTCTAAGGAACCGCTCGATGATCTTGAGACCGGCGGCGCCGCTCTTTTCGGGATGGAACTGCACCCCGGTGATGTTGTCACGCTGAACAGCCGCCGAAATCAACCGACCATTGTAGTGGCAATCGGCGAGCCGGTGTGCCGCCGTCTCCGGCGCCGCCGTGAAAGAGTGCACGAAGTAGACCGAGGTGCCGGCCTCGACATCTTCGAGGATCGTCCCCTTCCAGCGCTCGTGGCCCTTGCCCGCCGGGTATTCGAGCGGCGTCCAGCCGATGTGCGGCGTCTTGTGCGGCTGACCGTCCGCCGTCGTCTTCGGGATCGCCGAAACCGTCCCGGGAATGAACCCGATCCCCGCGTGACGCCCGAACTCCTCGCCGATCGAATGCAGCACCTGCATCCCGACGCAGATCCCGAACAGCGGCCGCCCTGTCGCCGCGAACCCCTTGACCGCATCGACGAACCCGAGTGCTTCGAGCTGCGACATGCAATCCCCGAACGCACCGACGCCCGGCAGGATGACCCGCTCGGCTTTCGCCAGGTCCGACGCCCGCGTCGTCAATACCACCTCGCCGCCGGATTGTTCGACTCCACGGCACACGCTCGCGATGTTCCCGCGACCGTAGTCGACAACATGCGTCTTCATCTGCACCGTCCCCTCACGCGGCCTTCGCGCCGACCGTGGTATCCCGCACCGCGAGACCCGCGGCACGCGCTCCCGCCCGGATGTCCTCGAGCGTCGCGCGATTGTAGTGAAGCATGTCGGCGATCGCGATCGCATCGGGCTTCGCCCCCGTTGCGACCTCCGTCATGTGCGCGATCGAACCCATGCCGCCGCTGGCGATCACAGGAACCGGAACCGCCTCGACGATCTTCCGTGTGAGTTCGACATCGAACCCCTTGCGCGTGCCTTCCTGATCGACAGACGTGACGAGGATTTCCCCCGCCCCGAGTGATGCGCCACGCTTCGCCCATTCGATCGCATCGAGCCCGGTGTGCTCGCGCCCGTTGTCGGTGAAGGCTTCCCAGCCGCCGCTCTTCGTGCGCTTGGCTTCGATCGAAAGGACCACGCACTGCGCGCCGAACCGCTCCGCCATCTCGCTGATCAGCTCCGGCCGCCGCACCGCCGCCGTGTTGACCGCGACCTTGTCGGCCCCGACCCGCAGCAGCTTCTTCGCGTCGTCGATCGACCGGACTCCGCCGCCGACCGTCATCGGCACGAACACCTCGCGCGTCGCCTTGTCGACGATGTCGAGCAGGCTGTTGCGTTCATAGAGGCTCGCCACGATGTCGATGTAGATGAGCTCGTCCGCACCCGCCCGATAGTACTTCCGCGCGAACTCGTTCGGATCGCCAATGACACGCAATCCTTCGAGGTGGATGCCCTTGATGAGATTCGGCGCCTTGACGTCGAGCCGCGCGATCAGGCGAAGGTTGCTCATGCCGGCCTCTTACGCCTTCTCTTCGTAGACGGTGTGACGGAGTTTCCATTCCCCGTCTTCGAGCTTCCAAAGATGCGGCGAGCGGAACCGGTTCGCGAGCTTCATGAAGTAGTCGCGATCCATGATCGGCTGCTCGAACATCTTCGACGCCACCGGGAATTCCTTCTCCGGGATCGACAGGTAGCGGAAGATCTCGTCCGCGAACCGCTCGGGGAATTCGTGATCGAACCGCCTAACGAGCGCCACCCCTTCCTCGCGCGTGATGTCGCGCGAGCGGATTTCCTGGCTCGCGTCGTAGGTCGCACGCCCGATGCCGAACTTCACGCGCGTGGTGAAATAGTGGAAGTCGTCGATGCGATCGTCGATCGAGTTGTATTTCGAGTACGTGCCCGGCGTACGCTCCGGCGCCGCCTGGAAACCGCCGTGTTCGACCGAGTAGTAATAGCACGATTGCGGGTGCCATTTCAGATAGTAGCCGAGGTAGTGCACCTGCACGTTCTTCTCGGCGAGCTTCTTCGGGTCCGCCGGCAGGTACGGCTCGAGATCGACCGCTTCGAGCCCGTAGTTCGCCTTCAGGGACGAAACCGACTCTCCTCCGAGATAGACTTCACTGTCGTCACGGGCGAAGTATTCCCAGCTCCGCTTCGCCGTCTCCGTATCCTGGATCGGATTGCCGTATTCAGCTTCGTTCTCGCCATAGACGACGAACGGGATGTTGTGGAGGATCGCGAGCTTCGGCGCGAGCTGCTTCTGTCCGAGAATGAACGGCTGGAACGGATGGAAGAGATTCTCCACCGCGAGCCGCGTCACGAGACGGTGCACCCGCCCGTTCGGCGTCATGAGGAAGTTGTCGAATCCGGCGTGGATCCAGGCCTGGTGATTCTTCCAGCCCCATTCCGTGTAGATGTGCGGCGCCCAGGTGCAGGTGAGCGGATGCATCCCGTACTTGTACTTGAGCACATGCGCCGCATAGAAGCTGTCCTTGCCGCCCGAACCCGGCACCAGCACGTCGTAATGTCCGTCATTGCGCCGGAACTTGTCGCACAGCGCAGCCAGTTCCTTCTCGCGCTTGTCCCAGTCGATCGTGTTGTGCTTCTGCTCTGCCACCTTGCAGGCGTCGCAAACACCGTTCTCGTCGAAGTTGATCGTCGCCTTCTTCGATTCTTTCGTGTGTTTGAATTCCACCGACGAATTCGGCCGCTGGTTCGAGATCACGCAGCAGGTGCAGTATTTGACCTCCTGCGGCAGACCATAAAGCGTCCGCGGGTTGTTCTGCCCCGGCGCGAACTCGCGCACGTCGATGTCGGTGATCTTCGGATTCTTGTGCATTCGTCTGGGACCTGGCGTGATGTTGTGCGACTGGGAACAACGCGCGCCTCGAGAGCGCCCGAGGTGCAATAACTGAAAGTAACTTGGCCACGATCGCTCGTGCGGCGAGCAGATCCGGCCCCTGGCGGATACGCTACCGGACACCTAAATCCCGCGCCTGTTGCGTATCGAAACGATACGACGCCTATTGCATCTTCCACTCGTCAGCACAACCCGACACACCCGCGCTTTCACACGTGTTTTTGCCCTGTTGGCGCGAAAAGCACGCTAATCGGGAAAATGGTGGGAGGACGCGCATTTCTGAACGCCTCAAACCATTTCAGATCTCCACGCTCCACGCGTCGATCGCAGGTCGTGTGCGGACATAAGCGTGACGCCCTGGATTAACCCAAACCGCAACGTCCGGTAGCAAGCCGACATCGAAACCATTACAAGCATGGTGGGTGGCGACCCGTTTTGGAGGTTCTCCGATGTCCGCCACCCCGAACCTGTCGTTGCCGTATCTCGCCGCAGGCCAGTCCCAGAAGCACGTCACCCACAACGAGGCCCTGCGCGCCCTCGACGCTCTGGCCCAGATCGCCGTCCTCGACCGAAACCTGACGGCCCCGCCGCCATCGCCCGTCGACGGTGCCCGCTACATCGTCGCCTCTCCCGCGACCGGATCGTTTGCTGGCCACGCCGGCAGCATCGCAGCCTGGCAGGACGGTGCGTGGATGTTCTACCCTCCCCGCGCCGGATGGCTGGTCTGGGTCGAGGACGAACAACTCCTCGTCGTCCACGACGGCACGACGTGGCAGCCGTTCCAGGACTCCGCGAACGTCAATCCGGTGGCCATGGTCGGCATCGCCACCACCGCCGATACCACCAACCGCCTCGCCGTCGCCTCGCCTGCGGCCTTGTTCGCCAATCCGGCCGGATCCCACCAGCTGAAAGTTTCCAAGGCCGCCCCCGCCGACACCGCGAGCCTCGTCTTCCAGACCAGCTACGCCGCACGCGCCGAAATCGGCACAATCGGCGACGACGCCTTCCGCATCAAGGTGACCAGCGACGGAACGACCTGGCGCGACGCCCTCTTCGTCGATCCATCGAGCGGCGCCGTTACCTTCCCTTCGACGCTCCTGGCGAACGGCGAAAACCTGCTGATCAACGGCGCCCATCTCATCAACCAGCGGAATTTCTCAGGAGGCGCACTCGCGGCCGGCGCCTATGGGCACGACCGCTGGAAAGCCGGCGCGTCGGGCGCGAACTACACGCTTGCAGCCGGTCTCCTGACGCTCGCCAGCGGAGAGCTCCTCCAGATCGTCGAGCCCGCTTTCTGGGGTGCCGCGAACTTTGCGCAGCAGGTCATGACCGTATCTGTCGAGGCCCCCACCGCCGACCTCACCATCACGCTCGGCGGCCTCGAAGCGACCATCACTGCCGGCACCGGCTGGCGCAGCGCCACCATGACAGTGCCCTCCACCGTCACCGGAAACCTGACTTTCGCCATCCGCCGCCTCGGCTCCGGCTCCGTCGCGTTCCGCCGCATCAAACTCGAGCGCGGCGCCACTCCGACCGCCTGGCGAGACCGCGCCAACGAACGCGATCTGGCGGAACGCTTCTATCGCCTGTCGCAATGCGTCGTCGGCAATAACTCGCTGACCGGCACCACCTACGCCTACCTCACATACCCCACCATGCGCGGCATCCCGGCTGTGATCCGCACCGGCAATTTCATTTCAAGCTCGGAAGCCAACACACAGGTATCAACCGTAACCACCTCGACCACGGCGCTCTTCATCGCCGGCGGCGTCTGCGGCGGCCGCTTCACACTCGATGCCGAGATCTGACGCCAATGCCTGCGTGCGGCCTCAAACCGGCTTTTGCCCAGCGAAGTACGTCTCGAATTCCGCGCGTGCCCGCTCGAGATCATCGAGACGCCCGATGTCGAGCCAGTATTCGACGATCGGGAAAACGCTGGGTTTGCGGCCCTCGGCAAGCAGATCCTCGAAGATGTTCGTCATGTTGTACATCTTCCCGTCCGGAACCCGGTCCAGCACGTCGGGATCGAGCACGTAGATGCCGGCGTTGATGAAGAACTTGAACTCGGGCTTCTCTTCGAGCGCCTTGAGGCTGTGCCCATCGATCTGCGTCACGCCGTACGGCACCTGCATGCTGTACTCGCGCACGCACATCGTCGCCGGCTGCTTGTGCTGGCGATGGAACTCGATGAGCGATGTGAAATCGACTGACGTCAGGAGATCCGCATTGAGCACGAGAAACGGTGCGTCCGGCCGTTGCGGTAGCAGCGTCAGCGCCCCTGCCGTTCCCCGCCGCTCCTTCTCTTCTGTGTATTCGATCTCGACACCCCACTTGCTGCCATCCCCGAAGTGATCGCGGATCATGTCGGCCATGTGGTTCACGCACATCGTGATCTGCTTGATGCCGTGTGTCGCCAGCTGCCGCACGATCGTCTCGAGAATGGGATTCTCCCCGACCCGGATGAGCGGCTTGGGAATGGTGTTTGTGAGCGGTGCGAGCCGCGATCCGAGCCCACCCGCCATCACGATGGCTCGCGTATTCCCGGCGCGCTCGCCGGAATGGCTGTGCAGCGTCTGCACGCCGACGAGACGCCCCGTCTCGTCGATGACCGGCACCTGATAGATGCCGAATTGCTGCATCAGAGCGACCGCCTTGCTGCGGTGATCGGAGATGGACACCACGGTGGGATGCCGGTTGACAATATCGTCGATGGCCGCATCGAGTTGCACGCCGCGGATCAGCGCGCGTCGCACGTCACCATCCGTGACGACCCCGCGCAGGCGGCGGTCTTCGTCACAGATGAAGGCGATCTGCACACCGCCTCGGTCGATCGCCGCGATGATGTCACGAATGTTCGCCGACGCCGGTGCGATAGCCAATTCCCACTTCATGCTACCCTCGAATATCACACGCGCACTGAAAACAGGTCTTTCGCCACTTATGCCAACGTGGCGATGAGTCAACGAAAAGTCCCGGAAGTTGTCGTGTTATCAACACCATCGTCCGGTCTTTTTGATACCACGACGCATCATCACGCCGTCTACAAATACCGCGTGAGCCGATAGCTCACCTGGCGCAACATCTTCCAGCCCAGCCAGAGCAGCATGAGAGATATTGCCCAGACCTGCAGCAACCCCCACCAGCGGTCCGGCATCCGCCCTTCGAGTAGGGCCTGATGCAAAGACGGAATGATCTGCGCGAACGGATTGAGATCATAAACGGGGCGTGCCCAGTCGGGGATGCGCACGGCGCTATAAAGCCCCGGCGACATGTACCACCAGAACCACACCACGTGCCCGATGATCTTGCCGAGATCCTTGATCGTGGTCCCCGCCATCGACAACCAGACGACGAGGGCCAGCGTGAACGTGAACTGCACGATCGCGATGGGCACGATCGCGAGCCAGCTCCAGCCCACACTCACCCCGGACACGACGAGAAAGACCGCAAGCACCGCGAACCGCAACACCAGCAGTATCAGTTCCTGCAGCACCAGTTCGGTATAGGCGAGCCCGAGCCCGAGGTTGTGCTGCACATAGAGCGAACCACGCTGGAGGTAGAAATAGGGCGCCGAACTCACCAGCACCGCGTGCGACCGCCAGAACGTGATCGCCGTGAAGAAAAACCCGAACGTCGTATCCGCTCCCTTGAGACCGAACACGAACTTGATGAGGAAATAGTACGAACCCGCCTGCAGAGCCGGCTCGATCACGAGCCACAGCCGTCCGAGCCACGTGCCGAACGCCTCACGCTTGAAGTTGAAGCGGACGATCTGGTACGCCTTCTCGATGATTTCGAGCGCGATACGGATACGCTGGCCGATACCCAGCGCCGGCCGCTCTATCCCTGCCGGCGTGATCCGCATCTGCGGCCGTGTCTCGGTCTTCGTCGCTGTCATCAGATGTCGCTCTGGTACATTTCGACCGCGATCCTGGGATCGCCGAAATAGGCCTGCCGGCCATCCTTGATGTAAAGGCACTTCGTACAGCGCGTCATGACGAAGTCCGTCCCGTGCTGGACCACGAACACGACCTTGGCATTGCGGATGAACGTATCGAGCCGGCGCGCTGCCTTCTCCTGAAAACCTATATCGCCCGCCCCCAGCAACTCGTCGAGCATCAGAAGCTCCGGCGAAATGCTCGTCGCCAGCGAAAAGATGAGCCGCGCCCGCATGCCGTCGGAATAATACTGGTAGGGCCGGTCGATGTGTTCGCCGATCTCGGAGAATTCGATCACGTCGTCCACGATCTCATCGACTTCGCGCGGCGTGAGCCCCATGTAGAGCCCGGCGAGCAGGATGTTCTCCCGCCCGGTCAGTTCCTGCTGCATGCCCGCTCCCGGCCTGAGCAGCACCGGTTTGCCGCGGATAACGATGGAACCACGACTGATCGGAATCGATCCGATGATCGAACGCAGCAGCGTCGATTTCCCCGCCCCGTTCTTGCCGATGATGCCGATGATATCGCCACTGTAGGCAGAGAACGACACGCCTTTCAGGATGCTGAGCATAGCCTTCTGCTTGCCGCGGAGCAGACCGATCAGGCTCTTCGCCGACGCATCCGTCGGCATCTCGACGGCGACGTCCTCGATCCGAACGATTGGCTCCGGCGCCTCCCCGGCCGCCTCCGCCCCACCACCGTCGAGCCGCGCCCCCAATTGCCCAAGGATGTGTTCTGGATACGCCGTCGCCTGCGCGACGGCCCGTGTCATGGCCCCCGCCACGAGCGCGCGACCGGGTGTCGGCAGCAATCGATACGCTTCGAGATCGAGCGCCAGATCAGGACCTGCCGCCCGAAGGCTGTCCGCGAAGATATGACCCGCCGCCTCGAGATGTCCGTCGAGCATGCTCCGTGCGACAGGGCCGAGCCGGAACCAGTGCACATCGACCGCGACCTCCCCGCCTGCAACCCCGATGAGATCGAGATTGATGCCGGTCGCCACATCGCTCCGCCGTCGCGGCGCGTACCAGACAGCCACTCCGTCGACATCGACGCGCAGCGTCTCCCCCGATACGGCGACGGACAAAAGACGCGCCCCCGCACTCCAGTCGAGTTCCCGCTCCACCATGCCGCCGACGAGCAGCCGGTTCGCACGAAACGTAAGAACGATCTCTTCGGGATCGGGCCCGTGCAGAAGCCGCAGCGCCAGCACCGGCGTGACGCCGTGAATGTTCTCGATCGAGATCAGCGCATGAAATTCGAACGATGCTCCATCCGCCAGATCCGGAATGATGAAGCGCGATCGCTCACCCTTGCTCGCGGCCATCCGCAGCGACGTCCCCGTCGCCATGCCTAGCCGATCTGCCGCTGCAAATCGCGTTTTCTCGACAGCCTCGGCAAAGTCACCACGCCCCGCTCCGAATTCCACCCACGCCCGCTCGCCGAGCCGCCCGCTCTCCGACAGGATGGCACGCGCCTCGACCGCAGCACCCGCCACATCGCGGGAACTGCCCCGCGCCTTCGCCAGGGCCGTCGCCAGTGCGGACGGCCATTGTCCGCCAAGGCCTGCGGCCAGTCGCGCACAGTCGCCCCGTGCGAGAGCCTCGCGCACCTCGCCCGCCTTCACTGCGACCGCATCGGGACTATGGCTCAGATCGTTCATGGCTCCCGCCGGCACGTCATCGGCGTGTCGTTGCACGTTGGATGGTCTTGTCGAACCCGGCGTCGCGGCCGGGCGCTGGAACGCTGCCACACGTCACGTCAGACGGCATCGAGAAACACAGAAAGCGTCATGCGCTCGAAAACGGCCAGCGTGCTGTCCGGCGTGACGTTGACTACCGACTGGTGCCGCGTCCGGGCAAGCCCCGCAAGCCCCTCGTACGCACGAAACTCCGCGACCGTCCTTTCAATGTCACACGCCTGTACGTCATGCGTCGCCCGGCGCCAGTCCGTTGCGGCACCAAGGTCCACACCCATGAGACCGGTTCGCCCTGCCCCGAGCGCGAGTGCTGCGAGAAGCCCCGCAGCACCTCCACCCGCCCTGGTCACGGCGCCGACATCCGAAGCCGGCAGGGTCGCATGCGCGAGCGCCGAAAGAGAGAAGACATCGCCCGCACCGAGCCCGCCCCCTGCAGCTCCCAGCACGTCGTCCGTCGCGACGATCACGCCCCCCTTCGCGGCGCACGCCGAAACCACCGCCGCAAGGGCGCGCCCGACACCATCGGCCAGGATATCGCGGGTCAGAAGCGCGAACCCCGGCCGCACCCCGCGTCCCACACAATGGAGCACGGCCTGGTCGACCGCGATGACGTCGCAGCTGTCGATCCCGTCGAAGGCCATATCGTCGAGAAGAGACGTATTGTCCGCGACGATGCACCGCCGACCCGCGAGCCGACCCGCAAGTTCATCGACGCCTCGCGTCGCGACACGCGGCCCAGATGCCTTAGGCAGCGCGCGCGAACAGCGCTCCCCGAGACCATCCGGACGTGGCGCACCACCGCGCCCGTCCCGCACGATCTTTCGCGCCTCCTCGAGATCCCCCGCCATATCGATATCGACGGCCCGCTCCGCCGGCATCACGTACCCGACTGTGCCATCCGGGACGAACGAACGCGTCCTCCGGAACACCTCGATATCTGTGACATAAACCGCGCCGTTCAGCGCGAACGCCGGTTGCGCATCCTGCCGCCGCGTCGGCCGATGCGTGGCCGCCACCACCGGCTGCAGCCGGCCGCCATCGCCGAGATGAAACATCCAGTAGGGCGAGGCATCGACTTCCGTGACGCTGACCACCGCTGGTGCCCCGTCGCGGCGGCACAGGTCGAGACACCCCGACACGTCCCCGGCCGTCCGCAACGGCGATGTCGGCTGCAACAGCACGAGATGCCCCCGCCCGATCCCGAGCGTCGCCAGCACATGCTCGACCACGTCGGCCGTCGTGGCTTCGTCCGTCGCAAGTTCGGCCGGACGAAGAAACGGAACCTCCGCACCGCATGCCTTCGCTTCGGCCGCGATAGCCGCATCGTCCGTCGTCACGATGATCCGGTCGATAGCCGGAGCGCCACGTGCGGCCAGAACCGCGCGCCCGATCAGTGACGCCCCGCCGACGCGCATCAGGTTCTTGCCCGGCAGCCCCTTCGAGCCACCGCGCGCCGGTATGATCGCAACCACTGGCCGTTCATCGCTCATGCCGGCGATCCCGAAAAACGCCTAACCCCGGACCGTGCATGGATCACGCCTTCACCTTGTCGATGACGATCCGCCTCAGACACACGCTGCGCGGTCGCACATCCTGCCCGGTCCCGATTGCATTGGGCGCCACCGCCTGCTCCTCGATGAGAGCCAGCGTCGCCGGTGTCCGCGACTGCAGCAGCAACGTCTGCGCGACGAACGATACCTTGCCTTCGCTCGCCGCGTTCGAATACTTCAATGTCGTCATCAGCGAGCCGTTGAGCACGACGTTGACGCTCTGGTTCGGCCGCGCCCCCGAGACGTGCCCGTCGGCCTCGATCGTGATCTTGACCGGATCCGATGACTGTATGCCGAGCATATCGAGCCGTACCTCACCGCGCCCCTCCGACCAGACACACCCCTGCTCCGGCTTCCCCCACACCCCGACGAGTGTGGTCCCGGGAGGAGCCCCGCGCGAAAACGAAAGCGTTGCGACATTTCCCGCCCCCGGCTTCGTCGCGCCGCTCCGACCTCCGTCGAACACGAAAAGGCCGCCGGCGAAACCCACCACCAGCCCGATGGCCAGCAGGACGAACATCATCGGTCTGTTGCCCATGGATGCCTCGATAACGCCCATGCTCCATTCCAGGTCAGGTTCGCATTAAGTCCGAGATTCCGGCGACGATACGGCGCCTGCTTCCACCCTCCGGGAACCCCCAGTAGTTTGCCTGTCGTGCCGACTCTTCTTCCACCGGCCACACCCGGCCGGGCTCCGCGATCATCCCGTGCAGGATGCGGTCGAGTGCACCGAACGTCGTCGCCTCTGCGCATCCCATCTTCGCGAACTCGGGATAGCCGTAGACGTAGCAGTCGAAATTGACGCTCGGGATGCGCGACTGCACCGCCCAGATGAGCGTGCTCGACACGGTGGCGATGAAAAAATCCGCGCAGTGCAGGAAATCGATCAGCGGCCAATTGACGATCTTGAGTTCCGCCGCCTCGAATGCCGCTTCGTCCACCACGCCGTAGAGCGTCGGGTGCAGGCTGACCCAGACATCGAACTTCTTCGACGCGACGAGCAGCGACAGCGAGTCGATAAGCCCCTTCGTGAGCGCCTCGTAATCCTTGATCCCCGGCGCCGGTCGTCCCGGATACTGGTTCGCCGGCCAGGCCACGATCACGATCTGCCGGTCCGGCCGGCTCACTACCTCGACGTCGAGCAGTTCCGCGAAATCCCCGCCCACCTTGTTGGCGAGTTTGCCGCGCACCTCGTTCGCCTTGCCGACAATGTCGCGCCCGAGCCCGTCGAGCAGATCCAGCGCTTCTGCCGGCGCCATCCGCCCGATCGCCCGTCGGGGCACCTCCGAAACCGCCACCCCCGCCTTGCTCAACTGCCGCTGCAGCCGCTCGAGATGGCGGAGCTTGTCGACCACCTGCCGCCGGAGCTCCCGATCCGAGCCACGTCCGGCGAGGTTTTCAGCCACGATGTCGTTCCATACGCTGCCCGTAAGCCGCATGAGATGCTCGGGCTTTTCAAGTGCGCTGTAGTAGTCGTGCGCCTGCCGGCTCTGGCTCAGGAGATATGTCGGACCCGACTGTGGCCGCCAAGGGGTCGCCGGACCGAGACCGTGCAGCACCACCGCCAGCATTTCGCTCATCGGCAGTCGCAGCAGGTTCCGTCCGCGATACTTGAAGACCCAGGCCGGAAAAAGCCTGCGAAACACGGACCCCACGATGCCGGGAGGTACCACATGATGTTCATAATAATAGAAGGATTCCGCAAGCTCCCGCGCCGTGTACATGCCGAATGGCACGATGACCGATTTGATACCCCGCCGTTCCGCATACTTCGTCACCGCAGTGTTGTAGCTTCCCGGATAATCCTGTCCCATGATCACGATGTCGGGATTATGGAACGCCACCAGCTGCCGCGCATGCCGCTTCCAGCGCCGCAACCGCAGCCATTCCCTCGGCAGTCGCGTCACCTCCAGCGCATACCGGCCGAAGTCCGGAAGTTCCTTATAAAGCTCCTGCCGCGACAGGCCCTTGCGGCGTGCCAATCGGTAAAGCAGAAACAGCGGAAAGCCGACAATCAGCAAGAGCAGGATTGGCACTGCACCGAGGAGAAGGAGAAAATAAAGCGGCGCCAGAAAGAGTGCGCCCTTGATGCGCTGCAGCCAGTCACCGCCGGCGTGCCCGTTGTTCGGAAGGTTGCCGTGGTCGGTCAACCCGTCACCTTTCTCGGACCACCTGAGGCTCGCAAGCTCGAGCCCGCTCAGGGAAATCGCGTCGAACCCCGCACCCTTGGCAACCGTCCTGTGCTCCTCGAGCCGGCCGTAGTCGTCACGCGCGAAAACGAAGAGACCGCCGAGATCGATATCCTTCTTGAGCAGGCGCGCCACCTGCATGAGCTCGGAGAACTCTCCGTACTCGTTGACGAGATACAGCGCTCTCTTTTTGGTCCGGTCGATCGCCATGTTTGACTTGCAATCCAGTCAGTAGGAATTCCAAACGCCGCAACACGGCAACTCACCAGTAAACTTCCTCCGCAGCATCCATCGCACACGATGCGCGCTACGGGAGCACCCTCAATCCAGCGTTTCCTCGATGAGATCGTCCACGGCATACGCCCGGCTCGCCCGCCGTCCGATGAGCTCCCAGTACCGTATCGGAGCGAGCCCTATCCCCGGCCGCTTGATCCCCAGAACTTCGGCCGTGAACACCTCGCCCGCCGCGATGCCCCGTGCCGCCACGACGCTCTTCCGTGCCGCCCCGGCGTTGCCCAGTTCGAGCGCCGTCGGTTCCTTTCGGCCATGCCCGAGCGCCGCCGACGTGTCCCGTATCCCCCGCACCATCGCCGCGAACTGCACCGGATCGAGCGAGGCACGATGATCCGGCCCCTCCATCGCCCGGTCGAGCGTGATGTGCTTTTCGATCATCACCGCGCCGCGTGCCACCGCTGCGATCGGAATGGCGATGCCGTCGCTGTGGTCGGAGAACCCGATCGGCACCTGGAACCGGCGTGAAAGATCGTCCATCGCCTTGAGATTGATGTCGGATGGCGGAGTCGGATATGCGGTCGTGCAATGCAGGACCACCGTCTTCCGCGCCACCGTCGCACGACACGCCGCATCCGCCCACGCCGCCTTGAACGCCGCGCGCGACGGCGCCCCATCTCGCCCACTGAAACCGAACGCGATCACCCCGAGCGCCTCCTCGATCTCATCGACCGTCGCCATGCCCGTCGACAGGATGATGTCCGCGCCAGTCCGCGCGATGGCGAGCACATGCGGCGCGTTGTTCATGTCTCCGGACCCGATCTTGAGCCGTTTCACGCCGAGATCCCGGACCAGCAGATCGAGGCTGCCCGCATCGAACGGCGTCGAAAGAAACTCGATCCGCCGTTCCCTGCACCGCTCGACGATCGCACGATGCGCCCCAAGATCGAGCTCCAGCGCCTTCAGCATTTCGTACTGCGTGTTCGACCCGCCAGTCGTCTCGGTCTGGTAGTGTGCCTTCTTGGCGCTGGCGGTAACGAGCGCAGACGCCTTGAACGTCTGGAACTTGACGATATCCGCTCCGGCGTCCGCAGCTGCGTCGACAAGCGCGAGCGCGAGATCGAGCCGTCCATTGTGGTTCACGCCAGCTTCGGCAAGTATTACCGTCATGTCGAACGCTCACCGAGATCGTGGAATGTCTTTTTGAGGAGCCGACGAGGATCGCCGAGCCCCGCGAGCACCTGGGCGATCCGGCCGCTCGCATGCCCGTCCCCGTAAGGATTGACGACACTGCTGCAGTCGAGCCCGAGTGCCGTCCTGATCGCGCCCCGGATATCCGCCGCATCCGGCTTGCAGTCGACGACCGAACCCGCCCGGAGCCGCCCCCGTTGCCGGTCCCCGATGTTCACGGTCGGAATCCGGAAGCTCGGCGCCTCGTAAAGACCGCTCGACGAGTTCCCGATCACGATGCGCGCATGCGCCAGCGCATTGAGATAGAGGTCGTGCCCCAGACTGTCGCGATAAACGACCCCGTCTCGATCCGCAGCGAAGTCACGTGCAAGCGCACTCATCGCGCGTCCCCGGGTATCCGCGTTGGAACCGGTGATGATGGTCGCAAACTCCGGCCCGAGCCCGGCGAGAACGCCGAGCAGGCTCTGCATCTGTGCCACGCCGTCGACATCGTCGAGCGTCGGCGGATGAAAAGTGACGAGTGCCACCGACGGCCTCTCCGGCATGCCGAGCCGCGCGAAGAACGCCGCCCGGTCCATCGGAACAAAGGCCCTGATCGCGTCGAGACCTGGGCTGCCGACGGCATGCACCATCGCCGGATCCTCTCCGAGCTGGCAAACGCGCTGTCGCGCCACCTCCGTCGTCACAAAATGGACATGCGCCATCTTCGTGATCGCATGACGGATGCTCTCGTCGAACGCTCCCTCCGTCACGTCGCCACCGAAGAGATGCGCGACCGGAACCCGCGCGACGAGTGCCGCCGCCGCGACACCGAGCATCTCGTAGCGATCGCCTGGCACCAACAGGATGTCTGGCGGCCGCACGGCAAATACGTCGGCAAAGCCACGCGTCGCCGCAGCCAGCGTCGCACTGACGGCGCGTGCATCGTCTCCGTCCGCCAGGATCGGAACTTCTTCGTCGACTGTAAAACCACCACCGCGAACTTCGTCGATCGTCCTTCCGAACGCATCGCTCAGATGTGTTCCCGTGACGAGCACCCGGAGCCCAAGCCCCTTCTGCTCCCGGATCGCCGTCGCAACCGGCCGCACCAGGCCCCACTCGGCCCGCGTACTCGTCACGAGGCCGACAGTGAGTGTCATGACGCGAGGCCGTGCTTGACCGAAGACGGCAGGCTGATGATGCGCGCCTCGAGGCTTTCCGCCGCGCTGACGTCCATCCGCGGGCACTGCTCGTACATCGGCAGTCTGTGCATGAGCCGCCAGACCGGTCGCGTCATGATGCCGGCATCGTTCGTCGCAGACAGCAGTGCGTCCCTCAGCCCCTCGAGGCCGGGGCGCAGGATGATGTTGACCAGCCAGTAGTTGCTCTCGACGTGCTCCTGATCGCGGAAAACCTCGGCGGCATTGCACCCCGCGAACGCCGCCTGATACCGCGCGGCCAGTCCCCGCTTCGCCGCGATAAATCCCGGCAATTGTTCCATCTGCGCGAGCCCGAGCGCCGCATTCACGTTCGGCAGTCGGAAATTGTAGCCGACCTCGTCGTGAACGAATTCCCATCGGTGCGGCAGCTTGGCTGTCGTCGTGAGATGCTTCGCCCGCTTCGCGAGCGCGTCGTCGTTGGTGAGGATGGCACCGCCGCCGCCCGTGGTGACGATCTTGTTGCCGTTGAAGCTCAGCCCCGCGAGAAGCCCATATCCGCCGACCGGACGCCCCTTGTAGAGACTGCCGATGCTTTCCGCCGCATCTTCGACGATGACGAGCCGCCACCGTCCCGCCACCTCGATCAGGCCGTCGAGATCGACCGGATGGCCGAACGTGTGCATCGGCATGACCGCAGCGATGCGTCGCCCCGTCCGCTTGTTGATGCAGACGCCACCCCGAACTTCGGCAATCTCCCTGAGATGCAGGTCGAGCTTGCGCGGATCGAGACCGAGCGTCGCTTCTTCGCTGTCGGCAAGATGCGGGATCGCACCACAATGCGAGACCGCATTGGCCGAAGCCACGAACGTGAGATCGGGAATGATGACCTCGTCACCGCGTTCAACTCCGGCGAGCGACAGCGCGATCTGCAGCGCCACTGTTCCGTTGGCAACCGCAATTGCGTGCCGAACGCCACTGGCCTCCGCCAGCGCTTGCTCGAATTTGCCGACGTAACTGCCCGCGTACGACACCCAGCCCGTATCGATGCAGGTCTTGAGATAGTCCCACTCGTGCCCGCGAAACAACGGTTCGTGCAGCACGACCGGCTGCCCGCGCCGGTCAAGCACACCCTCGATCCGTGTCAGGATGTCGGCGATATGCGCATCCTGCCGCGCGACCTCGCCCGCCGCGCGCGTCTCAGATGTTGTAGACGTCATGGCGGTAGGCCCTGAGGTTGTCGGGTTGCGTGAACCACGCGACAGTTTCCGCAATGCCCCGTCGGAATCCGTCGAGCCCGCCGTAGGAAGGACGCCACGGCGTCATGGCTTGCGCCTTGCTCATGTCCGAGAACAACCGCTCGACTTCGCTCTTTTCCGGCCGCAACCGCTGTTCGTCCGTCTCGATCTCGAGCGGCCGTCCCATCACCTCGGCGATGAGTTTTGCCGTATCACCGATCGAGATCTCGAAACCGCTGCCGAGATTGACGACCTCGCCGAGCGCGGCATCGCACTCCGCCAGCGCCATGAACCCCGCAACCGTATCGGCCACATAGGAGAAGTCGCGTGTCGGGCTGAGGCTGCCGAGCTTGATCGACCTGACACCCGCCGCAAGCTGCGTGATGACCGTTGGAATGACCGCTCGTGCCGACTGACGCGGCCCATAGGTATTGAACGGCCGCACCACCACGACTGGTGTCTCGAACGACCTGTAATAGCTGAGCGCCATCTGGTCCGCGCCGATCTTCGACGCCGAATAGGGCGACTGCCCGACCAGCGGATGCTCCTCATCGATGGGCACGTAGCGGGCAGTCCCATAGACCTCGCTCGTCGAGGTGTGCAGCACCCGCCGCACGCCGAGATCACGCGCCGCCTGCACGATATTGAGCGTGCCCGTCACGTTCGTGTCCACGTACGACGCCGGCGAGTGATAACTGTAGGGTATTGCGATGAGCGCGGCGAGGTGGAAGACCACGTCGCACCCCTTCATGGCCGTGCGCACGCCGTTGGGATCCCGCACGTCACCGGAAAACACGTCGAGTGATTTCGTGATCTCGGCTGGTGACCGGTCGAGCCAGCCGCGCGAGCCGAACGAGTTGTAGTAGACGAAGGCCCGCACATCGTGTCCGGCACGAACCAGCGCCTCTGTGAGATGCGAGCCGATAAAACCATCGGCTCCCGTAATCAGGACTTTTGATTTCTGCTTCAAAGTGAGCTCGTGCTGTCGAAACGATTGAAATGCTGCGAAGCGTCGGCTGATATCGACAAGTTGACGCCCACCCATAGTATGCCGCCGCCGACCGGTGCAACCCTGCCCGCCCCAACGAATCCGACGCAACGTGAGCCGGGTAATAGGTCGCGCGCGGCCCATGAAACAGCCGGACACGCCTGTTTTCCCCAATTATGCACGCGTTCAATTTTACGGCACACGACACGGCACACCTTGTGCGTGCACCTGGATCAACAGAGTTCTGGTCGTCTCGTGCGGCGCAGTCGTAAAACCTGCCCGTGGACCGTCACTTGCCGGTCGCCACATTGGCACCACTGCTGGACGCACTGGCACCACTGTTGGCCGCTGACTTGCCTGTCGAATAGGTCCGATAATTGACCTGAGCGCGATCGGCGATCGGAACATCGGCAACCTTGGGCGCGACGAGGTCCGTGGGATCGGCGACCATGTTCGCGAGATTGCGCTGTGACGCGCAACCCCAGTTCGCATAAGCACCCTGCTCGACCCACCGCGTGATGTCCTCCGACCAGTCGTCGCACGTCAGCGGCGCCACTGCGGCAACGCGCGTATAGGCAATCAGGGCTCCGGTGCTGCCATCGGTACGGGCTCCGTACCGGACACGCTCGGGCGCCACGCCGTTCTCGGCGAGGATCGCCGATACGAATGACCGCGTCCTGTCACCGCCACGCGACGCAACCCGGACATCGAGTACACCCCGCCCGTCGCGCAGGTATTGCCGCACGAACTTTGTCACGGCGAAATACGCTTCCGATTGCGCTTGCGACGATCCGGCGACCGGCGGCACGTCGATCGCTTCCCGCCGGACCTCTGCGCCGACCGGATGCAACCGGTCGGCATCGTTGGTGCGCGAGCCGGCCACACGCCATTCGTGGTTCTCTGCACACCCCGCGAGCGGCAACACCACGCCGAGCGTGACCACGCCCGCTATCGCCATCCGCCGCACGGAATTTCGCCCCATCGTCCGCATAGCCATCAATCCTTCACGCTCGAACGTGGATGCTCGACGATGAAACCATGCTCGCCCTTCAACGTATCCGCCGAGAGCTTGCCGTAGACCCTGTGCAGATGCCCGTTGAGCAGAGCCCGCATCGGCGACGGATAGAGCATCCCCTCGTCGGGTCGGGAAAGTCCCTCCTTCTCCGTCGGCCGCACCACATACGGCGTCACCAGAATGACGAGTTCCGACTGGCTGCTCTTGAAATCCTTGCTCCGGAACAGCGCCCCGAGGACCGGCAGGTTCTTCAGTTCGGGAATGCCGTCGGTATTCTGCCGTGTCTGGTCCGACAGAAGCCCAGCCATCGCCAGCGCCGACCCGCTCGCCATCTCCACGACCGTCTCCGCCTTGCGCGTTTGCAGCGCCGGGATGGATATGCCGTTCGTCGCGACCGCCCCTTGCGACGACAGCTCACTGACCTCGGCTGACACCTTGAGATTGATGCGCCCTTCCGAAAGGACATACGGCGTGAACGAAACACCGATACCGAAGGGCTTCCAGGAGACAGTGATCGTGTTGTTGTCCTGTGCGACCGGGACTGGCAGTTCGCCACCGGCGTGAAACTTCGCCGCCTCCCCCGAAATCGCAACCAGTGTCGGTTCCGCGAGCGTCCGCGACAGCCCGACCCGCTCGAGGCTCTCGAGCATCACGCTGACCGAGTTCCCGTTCCAGTTCGCCGTCGACTGCAACACCGACCCCGACGCTACCGTAGGGACCGAACCCGCACCGTTGAAAACCGACGACACCGCAGATGCGGCCGACACCGGGAAGTTGTTCGCCATGACCTTCGTGAACGTGAAAGATCCGGCCTTCAGCAGCGCTTCGGGCAGGTTGATGCCCATCCTGCGGATGGCGTCCCGCTGCAATTCCGCAATGGTGACCTTGAGAAGCACCTGCTCTTTCTGGCCGACCGCGATGAGGTTCACGATTTTCGTGCTGTTGTTGCCGAGAAAGGTCGCGGCGATCTCGGCCGCACGTCCCGCATCCGCAGCCGACACGACAGTCCCCGTGAGCACGATGCCCGAACCCGACTGGCGCGCTCCGATCTTCGAACCGGGGAGAACAGACTGAAGGGTGTTGGTCAGCTCCGACAGGTCTTTGCCGACCGTGATGTCGAGCGTCAAGATCCGGCTCCCGTCGCGGCCGAGAACGAAGACGTTGGACACGCCCACTTCCTTGGGCACGAACAGCAGCCGCCGTGCCGCAAATGGCGTCACGTCGAGCGTCTTGGGATCGGAGACGATGGTATCCTTTGCATCGACCGGAAGATCGACGATCAGCGCGCGCCCGATGTCGAGCGACAGCGCTCGCGTCACCGGCAATTCCGTCTCCGATGCGATCTTGAGATACGAACTGCCTTTTTCCCGCGGCGCGGAACGCGCCTCGGCCTCAGGCGCGAGCCCGCCGACAGCCAGGGCCGCAACGACCACCGCCCCGAAAGACGACCGCAGAAATCCTCTGACCCATAATCCACGAAGACGCATCGCCATCTCACACGCTCATGCCGTCGGGACCAGCCCGGTTCAACTTCGGCAAACGCGGCATTGGCTCGTGAAGCGTCACGAGGAACGAGCGGATACAGCGTGGAGCTTTGCTACCAACGCCAGAGCCCGGGAAATAGCACCGACACGGACGAAATAGCCGATATGACCAGCATATCCCCCGCTTATCCAGATCGTCCGACGGCAGATATAAATCGCGAAGCAACAAATCGGACCGCAATATCAATGCATTAAGGCGAAAAGCAACACCCTCGCGCGAAAAAGTCGCGAACCCCCGCCAAGAAGCGTGGACCAGGATTGCATTGGACCTGGCTTACCTGCTGTCCAACGCCTTGCACCACTCAGGAGCCCGACCCGGCAACCTTAGACGCGCCCGCTCGATCTGGCTGAGACAGGCATCGGCGTGACGGCGCACGAGCGTCAATGCCGCCTCCGTCGAAAGCATCAACGGCCATTCGGTGATCGTACCATCGAGCGCAGTTGCGCTCAGGGTTGCCGAGTCCGCCGAAAACGAGAGCGCAGCAATCCCTTCTCCGCCCGTACTCAACCCCAGCCTCAAACCGCCCCCGTCTGTCTCCCAGATTCCGATGTGGCCGGCCTCGTCGACTGTCGCCACCAAGCTGCCATCGGCATTGAACACGGCATCGACCATGATCTGGTGCGCGATCGACAGCATCCGTACGTGCGCGCCACGGCGATTGTCCCAGATCGCAACGTCCCCTTCGTCCGTCACGACGGCCGCCCGCGTCAGGTCGTCGGAAAGTCGCACCTGCACGACACTTCCGACACGAGGCAGGTAATGAACGAGCGGCGCATATGTCTTCCCGCTCCAGAGCATGCCGGTTCCGTCCACCGATATCGTCAGAATGTGCGCGCCATCATCGGAAAACTCCGCATCGACGAGCGTGCTGGCATGCCCCACCAGCGTTCCGAGCACCGCGCCGGTCGCAACGTCACGGACCGTGACGGCCCTGCCGTCAGACCAGACCAGAAGGCGCGTCCCGTCCGAACTCAGGCGCACACCGCCGAGGTCTTCGTCGATCGACCGCACGGTCAGAAGCACTGCACCGGTGGCGGCATCCCACACCTTGACGACGCCATCTCGCGCCACCGTCGCAAGCCGCGCCCCGGCGGCATCGAAAGAAAATCCGAACACGTCGGCGTCGTGACGGCCGACGATCCGCCGCTCACCGCCCCGCAGCGTGGTCAGCGTCACCTTGTAATCGTCCGTCGTCCCGGCAAACATCGAACAGGACCGGTCGATCGCCTTCGGCGAAGAAACCCTCGAGCGCGCCCGGATTCCGTTATCCTGCCGACCCTGCGATGCAGTCCAGACGGCAATCGAGCCACGCTCGGAGACGGCGAGCATGCGGCCACCACCACATCCGACAAGTGGCCGATTGTGCGCAAGCCTGTCCGCAGGCGCCAAAGCAAGCGCCGTCCGCACTGCCAGCGCATTCATCGCATCGGAAAGATCTGTCGGCAGGGCCGACCACTGTTGTGCCTCGGGATTGTGCCGCCTGGTCCGCTTGGGCTTCGTCTCGACAACCTCGGCCGCGACCGGAACTCTCGGCTCGATTGCCGACTGCACATACTCGGCCGCGAGCAGGTAGCCGGTCCTGCGATCTCCGCGCTGCCCATACGCTGCAGCCAGCTTGACGAGCGCCTGCGACGCAGAGCCACCTCGCTCCGCTCCGATGACACTGCCGTCGCCGACACTATCGTACGACCCGGCCTCGGCCACCTCGACGTGATGCTGGCCCGCGCGTGACGACAGGACCGCCTGATGCGGCTCGCCCCCGGCCGCCGTCACTGGCGCCGCAACCGCCACTTCAGTTTTTGCAGCCGCTGTTTCGCGCTTGTCAAAGAAACCGGCTTCACGCAGCGTCTTCGGGCCGAGAAAAGCCAGCGCCATCAGCGACGCGACGATCAGGATGCGATTGTACGTGCGCTCCTTGCGCTCGATCTCGCTCCTGCGAACCTGCTCTTCGTCCGTCGATTTCTTGACACGTGTCGCGATCGACCGCTGGATATAGGCCTTCATGACGCCGTTGACTTCGTCCGGACGGGTCAGCAACCACCGCTCCGCCCAGACCAGCGCCGCCCCCGAGAGCAGAAGACTGTCTTTCTGATCCGCGCCTGCCCTGCGCCAGTCGGCCAGCGATGTCTCAACCAGCGACAGGATCGTATCGCGATCCTCCCTGAATCCACTGTCGTCTGCGGTCTTGTGCGTCACGGCGACACCTTCAGTTGCCGGAAACCGGCCGGGTGACGTGGAATGTGGAAAACGCGGACAACGCCGGACGGAACGCGCGCACCGACTCCGCAAGGCCAGAAGAACTGGTAACTGGTGGATGGTGAAAAGTTTCTTAAATCGGGAACCCCGGCCAGGTTGCGGCCTTGGGGTCGAGTACTCGATCGCTCAGCGAGGTACTCGATGTCCGACTTACGCCACATCTCTCTGACCACCGCCCCGATCGACGACGCCACACGCGGTTTGCGCCGGCAAACCCGTATCGCCATTGCCGCAGCGCTGGCCGCAGGACTGGCGGGCTGCTCCGGCTCGCCCGGCGAAGTCCTGGAAACCTCTGCATTGGGACCCGCGAAAGCAGGCGAGGCGGCCTCCAAGCCGTCACGTACAGATCGCACCGCCACCAATCTGGCCGACCTCAAGGCCCGTCATCAGGCCGCCCCGAACAATCCGTCCGCAGCCCTCGCCTACGCGACGGCCCTGAAAGGCGCGGGGCAGGTGCGTCAGGCCCGTGACGTGATTGCGGCCGTGCATGCCGCGTCCCCCGCCAACACGGAAATCGCCGGCAGCCTCGGCCTCCTCGAACTCGAACTCGGCCAGCCGGCGAAAGCCCAGAAACTGCTGCAGGCCTTGACCACGACTCCGGACGCGGACTGGCGCTATCACTCCGGCCTCGGCGTCGCGTTGGCACTGCAGGGCAAGCCCGGCGACGCCCGCGACCAGCTCCAGAAGGCTCTGGCCAAATCACCGGGCAACAAGACCGTGCTGAACAATCTCGCCCTGACCTACATGATGGACAAGAAACTCGACCAGGCCGAAGGACTGCTTCGGCAGGCGAAAACCGGCGACGACGCCCCGGTTGCGGTCGCGAAAAATCTCGAACTCGCCGGGCGGCTGCGTGGTGCCGGGACCGGCGCCGAACGACGCGCCGACAATGACACACCTCCGGGCCAGACGAGCCGGAAGTCGGCCACGAACTGACGCCGCGCGCGCGGTCGGCATCGCGCCTCTGCATCGACCATAATGCATAACCCTTGGCGGCAATTCCCTGTTAGCTGAGGCCATGCCGATCCTCTTCATCCTGGCCTGCGCCGCCTTCGTCTCCGCCTTTTCGATGCGGATGATCGATCCGTTGGTGCCCGCCATCGCCCGCGATTTCCATATCGAAGTGGAAACCGCCGCCCTCCTCGCCTCCGCCTTCACGTTCCCCTACGCCTTGTCCCAGCCGGTCCTAGGGCCGCTCGGCGACGCGATCGGCAAGGCGCGCGTGATCAAGGTCTGTCTTGCGATGCTCGGGCTCATGCTGGCCGCCGCAGCCTATGCTTCGAGCTTCGAGTACCTCTTCGCCGCCCGCATCCTCGCCGGCATCGCCGGTGGCGGCATCATCCCCCTCGCCTTCGCCATCATCGGCGACCGGTTCGACATGAGCGATCGCCAGGTGGCCCTGTCGCGCCTCGTGATGGCGTCCCAGATCTCGATCCTGATGGGCTCGATAGCCGGCGGCATCGTCGCCGCCGAATACAGCTGGCGCTGGATGTTCCTCGTCCCATCGTTCGCCGTTTTCATCGTCGTCGTCATCGCCATGGTCGGCCTGAAATCCGATCCCGCAGCGGTCCGGACGGCGCCGAGTTTCGCACGGACCCGCGCTGCCTACGCGGACGCGCTTGCGAGCCCGTACGCCGCCATTTGTCTCGTCGGCGTATTTGTGGGCGGGTCGATCATGTTCGGCCTCATGCCGTTCGTGACCGGACGGCTCGAACGCCTCGGCCTCGGCGGACTGCGCGAGGGCGGCATCGTCATCGCCGCCTGGAGCGTCGGCGGCATCGCCTTCACCATCGTCGTCAAGATTCTGCTCGCGCGACTGAAGCGCGCCGGCCTCGTCCGCCTCGGCGGCATCGTGCTCCCGCTTGCGCTCGCCGCCTACGCCGCCGCCGGAAGCTGGCAGCTTCAGGCGATGATATTCGTTCTCGTCGGCCTCGGCTTCTTCATGTTTCACAACTGCATGCAGGCGCTCGGCACCGAACTCGCACCGAATGCCCGTGGCGCCAGCATATCACTGATGGCCTTCGTCTTCTTTCTCGGACAGGCCACCGGGCCCGTCGTCTATGCCTATGCCTTCAAGGCCTTCGGCCCGACGGTCCCGATCCTCGCCGCAGCACTCGTCTTCGCCGCGCTTGGACAATGGGCGTCGCGACGCCTGGCCTACCTCGATGGTCAGGCAGCGTCCGCGCCACGCGGCGACGACCGGAGCTGAGCAGCCCGACCGACGAGCCCGTCGTAGAGCGCGACCACGGCCTCAACCACGTGCGCACGCGTGAACCCCTCCAGAAAATGTGCACGCGCCGCCGCACCGAAGCGCGCCAGCAGCGCCCGATCCTGCGCGAGAGAATTCAGATGCGCGGCGGCCGCATCCGCAGCACCGTCGACCGGTACGAGAAAGCCGTTCCCGCCGTGCACGACAACGTCGCGGCAGCCCGGCACATCGGTCGCGATCAGCGCGCGACCGGCCGCCGCCCCTTCGATCAGTGCGCGCGGCACACCCTCGCGGTACCGTGTCAGCAGCATCACCACGTCGGCACGCTCGAGCGCTGCACGCACGTCACGCGTCGCACCGTGCCATCGAACGCCGGGCAGTCGGTTGAATGCTTCGAGTTCTGTCTCTGAGAACGACTCGGGATTTTCCCGATCCGGCGCACCGTAGATGTCGAGGTCCACATCCGAGCCGCTCTCCCGTGCCTTGCGCACGGCGTCGACCGCAGTGGCGATCCCTTTCGACCGCAGCATCCGTCCGACGACAGCCACGCGTAAAGGTCCTTCCGGCCGAAGCGGCAGCGCTGAAAACTCGGCCGGGTCCACGCCGGCACCGGGAACGACGACCGACCGGCGGCTCGCCCGGGGCGCAGTACCGAACGCAGCGGCATCGTCGCGGTTCTCGAACAGGAACGCACCACCGCGCCACCGGATGGACGACATCGCCACACGCACGAGACCACGGATGATCCCGGCCTTCACGCCACCGTTGCTCCACGCATACCCGAGCCCGGTCGGCGCCGCGACGATCCGGACACCGGGCACCGCCAGTGTCGCGACAGCCCCGACGAGCACCGAACGCAGCGCCACGAGATGCACGATCTCCGGCCGCTCGGCCCGAAGTTCGCGAACGAGTGACAGCACATTTGCTGCGAGAGAAAACGGGTTCATGCTCGACCGAGCTACGTCGAGCGGCCTGAAATCGAACCCGAGCCGGCGGATCTCTTCGGCGCACTCCCCGCCGCGTGCGACAACCGATACGTCGTATCCGGCCTCCCGCGCCGCCTCCGCCATGTACCGGAAGTGCGACAGAAAGAACCAGTCTTCCGTAACGACGTACATGATGCGGCGTGCGGCCATGTCCCCGGTCCTGCCTTGACTTCCACAAGGCCCCGACGCCCCGACGGCACTTCGTCGCCCGCCCCCGGTCCGGCTGCGGCAGGCCACAACCGGGCGGGAAAATCCGCATGCGACACGGCCGGTGCAGACATAGCCCGCCCCCGAAGGTATGGTCAAAGGGGTGCGGTGCGAGATTCTTCCGGGCGAGACGAGGCAGGCGCATGAATGTTGTCGAGTTGGCGATACCCGACGTCAAGCTGATCACACCGAAGCGATTTGCCGACCACCGCGGCTTCTTTTCCGAGACCTACAATGCGCGCGCCTTTCGCGCCGCCGGTATCGCCTGCGCGTTCGTGCAGGACAACCACTCCCTCTCACGTCCGGTCGGCACCATCCGGGGGCTTCATTTCCAGACACCACCCGCAGCCCAGGCCAAGCTCGTGCGCGTGGCGCGCGGCCGTATCCTCGACGTCGCAGTCGACGTCCGGCGCGCGTCGGCGACCTTCGGCCGTCACGTCTCGGCCGAACTCTCAGCCGAAAACGGCTCGGCACTTTTCATCCCCGCCGGATTCGCACACGGCTTCTGCACCCTCGAACCCGACACCGAAGTCCTCTACAAGGTCGACGCCTACTACGCCCCCGAAAACGACGCTGGCATCCTCTGGTCCGATCCCGCACTCGGCATACCCTGGCCCGTCACGCCGGAGCGCGCCGTGCTTTCGGACAAGGACGTGCGCTTGCCGCGTCTCGCCGACGCGACGATCACGTTCTGAGTACCGCAGACAGCCGAGACGCGGCTTTCCGCCCGCCGCGATCGCAAATGCAGTGAGGTTCCAATGCACGTCCTCGTCACCGGCGGTGCCGGATTCATCGGATCGGCCCTCGTCCGCCATCTCGTCCGCGACAGGCGCTGGCGCGTCACCAACGTGGACAAGCTGACCTATGCCGCGAACCTCGCCTCCCTAAAACCAGTCGAGGGCTCGCCGGACTACACTTTCGTCAAGGCGGACATCTGTGATCGTGAAGCCATGGACGACGTCTTCGCACGCGCGCGCCCCGACGCCGTCATGCATCTCGCCGCCGAAAGCCATGTCGACCGCTCGATCACCGGCTCCGCCGCCTTCATGCAGACCAACATCATCGGCACCTATACGCTTCTCGAAGCCGCCCGTGCCTACTGGAACGGCCTCGGCGGCACCGCGCGTGACGGTTTTCGCTTCCTCCACGTCTCGACCGACGAGGTCTACGGCACCCTCGATCCCGACTGCTTCTTCGTCGAGACCACCGCCTACGCACCGCGCTCCCCTTATGCCGCGAGCAAAGCGTCGTCCGACCATCTCGTCAGCGCCTGGCACGAGACCTACGGCTTACCGACCCTGATCACCAACTGCTCGAACAACTACGGGCCCTATCACTTTCCCGAAAAGCTGATCCCGCTGATCCTCCTCAACGCCCTCGACATGAAGCCGCTCCCCGTCTACGGCGACGGCCGTCAGGTGCGGGACTGGCTCTACGTCGACGATCACGTGCGCGCCCAGACGCTCGTCCTCGAACGCGGCCGGATCGGCGAAACCTACAACATCGGCGGGCGCGCCCCCAAAGAGAACATCGAGGTTGTCCGGACCATCTGCGACATCGTCGATGCCAGACGCCCCGCCGACCGCCCGCGTCGCGACCTCATCACGCATGTTCCCGATCGTCCCGGCCACGATCGCCGCTATGCGATCGACCCGACGAAGATCGAAACCGAACTTGGCTGGCGCGCCACCGAAACCTTCACGAGCGGCATCGACAAAACCGTGACCTGGTATCTCGAAAACGAGGCGTGGTGGGCGCCGCTGCGCAAATCCTACGGCGGCGAACGGCTCGGGCTTCTGAAGTAGGGCGGCCAGTGGCGGCAGGTTGCCACAGAGGGGCGAGGGAACCGATGACGAAAGTGCTGGTTATCGGACGAACAGGTCAGGTCGGCCACGAACTGATGCGCGCCCGCTGGCCGGACGGATGGAGCGTCACCGGCACCGATCGCGGCGAAATGGATCTCGCCGAGCCCGATACGATCCGGCACGCGCTGGCGCAGAGGGCACCCGACGTCATCGTCAACGCCGCCGCCTATACCGCCGTCGACCGCGCCGAAACCGACCGCGACCGCGCCTTTACCGTTAATGCGGACGCCCTCGCCATCATCGGCGGTGACGCGGCTGCCCGCAACGTCCCTGTGCTGCACATCTCGACCGACTACGTCTTCGATGGCTCAGGCACGAGACCGTGGCGCGAGACCGATCCGACCGGCCCGCTCGGCGTCTACGGCGCGAGCAAACTTGCCGGTGAACACGCGCTTCTTGCCGCCCAGCCGCGATCGATGATCCTGCGCACGTCGTGGGTCTACGGCGTTCATGGCAACAACTTCGTCAAGACAATGCTGCGCCTGGGTGGCGAGCGCGACGAGGTGTCCGTCGTCGACGATCAGTTCGGCGCCCCAACCGCCGCAACCGACATCGCCGAAACCCTGGTCGTCATGGCGTTCCAGGCGCGCCTTCCACCGAACACGGCGATCTCGTCGGACGTCTGGGGCGTGTTTCATTACTCCGGAGCCGGGGAGACGACATGGCACGGCTTCGCCGAACACGTCTTCCGCCATCTCGAAACACGGAAGGGCCGCCGCCCGGTCTGTCGGCCGATTCCGACCAGCGCCTATCCGACCCCGGCGCGCCGCCCGGCCAACTCGCGGCTCGACTGCAGCCGCATTGCACGAACATTTTCGGTCACACCGAGGAACTGGCGCGAAGCGCTGGACCGCGTCCTCACGCAACTGATCTGACATCGCCCCGGCGCGATCACACCCCCTCAGTCATCTGCCGGGCGACATCGCGCACATAGTCCGCATAACGCGACTTGCCGAGCCGTTCGAGATGTGGCGCCATCGCTTCGACCGACATGAACCCCTTGCGCAGCGCGATCTCTTCGGGACATGCGATCTTCTGGCCTTGCCGTCGTTCGAGCGTGGCGACGTAGTTCCCGGCTTCGAGCAGGCTGTCGAATGTTCCGGTATCGAGCCAGGCGAAACCGCGTCCAAGCCGCTCGACCGACAGCTTCCCCGCATCGAGGTACATCTTGTTGAGATCCGTGATTTCGAGTTCACCGCGTGCCGAAGGTTTGACGCGCCGCGCCATCTCCGTCACATTCTCGTCGTAGAAGTATAGCCCCGTCACCGCCCAGCGCGACTTCGGCTTCGACGGCTTTTCCTCGATCGACGTCGCCTTGCCCGAGGCATCGAATGCGATCACACCATAGCGCGCGGGGTCGGCGACCTCGTAGCCGAACACCGTCGCCCCTTCGCGCCGCGCACTCGCGGCAACAAGCATTTCCGGCAAGCCATGGCCATAGAAGATGTTGTCGCCGAGCACCAGCGCGCACCGCTCACCCGCGATGAAATCCGCGCCGATGATGAAAGCCTGCGCGAGCCCGTCCGGCGACGGCTGCACCGCATACGACAGCGAAATGCCAAACTGCGCACCGTCACCGAGCAGCGTCTTGAACAACGCCTGATCATGCGGCGTCGTGATGATGAGTATGTCGCGGATGCCGGCCAGCATCAGCACCGACAGCGGATAATAGATCATCGGCTTGTCGTAGACCGGCAGCAACTGCTTCGAGACCGGAAACGTGATCGGGTAGAGCCGCGTACCGCTGCCCCCCGCCAGAATGATGCCCTTCATCTGAGACATTCCTTTCCTGCCCGCAGGTCGGCTCCCGACTTCATCGGCCGATTCGACACGCCGCTCAAACGCCTTGCCCGTAAAGCGAGAACACGTCGTCCGGTGCGCCATCGGCCAATATCCTGCCACCGCTGATATAGACGACGCGATTGCAGTTCTCGCGTATGATCGCCTCCGAGTGCGAGGCCAGCACCAGAACGTTCGCCCGATCCACGAAGGCCCGCATGCGGTCGGACGCCTTTTTCGGGAAAGCCGCGTCGCCGACCATGATCCACTCGTCCATCAGCAGGATCTCCGGTGCGCCATGTGTGGCGAGTGCGAACGCGAGCCGCATAGCCATGCCGGACGAATACGTCCTGACCGGCATGTCGAGGAAGTCCCCGAGTTCGGAAAACGAGGCGATCTCATCGGCCATCTCCGCCCGCGCACCGCGCCCGAGCCCCTGCAGAAGTCCCCGCAGTCGGATGTTCTCCGTTCCCGTCATGTCCGGCTGGAGGCCGATATCGAGGAGGCTCATGACCCGTCCCTCGACATCGACCTGCCCCCGCGTCGGCTCGTAGACACCGGCCATGGCCCTGAGAAGCGTGGTCTTCCCCGCCCCGTTCGGACCGATCAGGCCGACCCTGTCGCCGCCACCTATCCGGAGATCAACATCGGCGAGCGCGCGCACGCAGGGCACCCGCCGCGCCTCTGCGACGATCAATCCGCCCGTCGCTGCGGATGCGACCTTCTTCTTGATCGACCGGTGCTCGAAATTGAGCATCGGAAACTCGATCGTGACGTCGCGAAATACGATCGAAGCCATCGCGTCAAATCCAGTACACGATACGCGACCGGCTGCGCCGGAACACGAGGAAGGAACCAACCGCCCCGATCCCGAGCATGCCGAGCGCCATCGGCCACGACCACTCCGCAGCTGTGGCGCCGATGAGCGGAGCGCGCACAATGTCGATCAACGCGTAGAACGGATTGTAGTCGGCGAGCCACGTGTGCCCGCGCAGCATGCTGCGGTCCCAGAGAATCGGCGACAGGAAGAACGCGATCTGCAACAGACTGGCGACGATCTGGCCCACGTCGCGGAAGCGCGCGCACACGACTGCGAGAAAGAGGCTCATCCAGGCGAGATTTGCCACCAGAACCACGAAGCCCGGCACCGCCGTGAGGCTCGTCACGCCCGCCGGAACGTCGAACAGCACGACGATCCCCGCAAGGATGACAGCGTTGTGCACGAGCACGATCAGGTTTCTGAAGACGGTCTGCAGCACATGCGCGGAAAAGGGCACCTTCATCTGCTTGATCGTGCCGGCATTGGCAACGAACGCGTGGCAAGCATCTGTGAGTGTCCCCGCGACCAGCGTCCACAGAACGAGTCCGAACGCGAGAAACGGAATGTAGGTTGCGATGTCCTGTCGGAACAGTTGCGAGTAGAGCAGACCGAGACCGGCGATCATCAACGCGAGGCTGAGCGTGATCCAGAAGGGCCCGATGAGCGAACCTCGGTAGCGGACCTTGATCTCGTGCCAGGCCAGGTGCGCCCAGTACCGGAAGAGCCCGACCCCGGCGATCAGATCATCGGCCGCTTTCTGCTGCTGGGACATCGCTGGAAAACCGTGGCCGGACCGTCGTCACCCGCCCACCACACCGGCGGAGCGAGCTGCGACGAACAAAACAACAACCTTTGATTGTTCTTGTACCGGAAAAACAACCTTTGGCAACCCTCTGAAGCGCTGCGGGCGCCCGACGGGTGGTTCGACGCTTCTGCAGCGCGGAACGAGAGGCTGTCGGCCGACGCACGGCTCGCTGAAAAGAAAACGGCGCCCGCGGGGGCGCCGTTCTCTGATCTCTGGGACGTTCCGGCGGATAACGCCGCCGATACGCCTGCGACTTTATTCGAGACGCGAACGCGTCTG
>DAOMWV010000009.1:0-34405 GCA_035436725.1 Hyphomicrobiaceae bacterium | reverse complement strand
GGAACTCGAAGAGCCGAGAAAAAATCGGCCATTAGCGTCCGTTCGACCAAAGAGACCTGTGGTGGGCCCCTCCGTCGGCAGCACGATCGCTCCCCCCGATGTCGTGCGCCGAACCACCTCACCCGGGTCGGACGGCACCAGCCTGCCGCGCGCGCCGCTTCCGTCACCTCCCCGGAGCGGCGCGCGTTCATTCGCGCCCCACAACGACCGTTATGACAATGCATCGGCGGCATTCCGCTTCGCCGTCGCGCGCCGGATCCAGATCTGCCAAAATGTAGTATTATTTCAGGAAGCGGGAGCGATCAGTAATGACAGACAGCAGACATATCGGCTTTGTCGGTCTTGGCGCCATGGGCCACGCGATGGCGACGACCCTGTTGCGCCATCAGTATCGCGTCACCGGCTACGATATTCGCGAAGAGGCCCGAAAAAAATTCGAAACTGCGGGCGGCAACTCGGCCAGCGACGCCAAAGGCGCAGCCCGTGACGTCGCAGCACTTGTCCTGATGACGGTAAACATTGACCAGGCGGAAGCGGTTTTGTTTGAAAACGGCGCCCTCGACTCGCTGCCCAAGGGTGCCACCGTTGTACTTATGGCCACATGCGCCCCATCACGCGTGGCTGCACTGTCGAGGCGCGTCGAAGCCACGGGCAGGACATTCGTCGATGCACCCGTCTCCGGCGGTGTCGTCGGTGCGGAAGCCGGAACACTGACCATCATGGCGGCCGCGTCCCAGGAAACCTTCACACGCGCCCGACCGATGCTTTCGGCCATGGGTTCGGGCCTTGTGCACATCGGCACCGAGCCCGGCCAGGGCGCCGCCATGAAGATCGTCAATCAGTTGCTGTGCGGCGTTCATATAGCGGTCGCCGCCGAGGGCCTCGCGTTCGCCGAAAAGCAGGGGATCGATCCCAAGGTCGCCTTGGAAATCCTGTCTGGCAGCGCCGCATCGAGCTGGATGCTGAAGAACCGCGGCCCCCGCATGTTGCAGCAGGATCCCGCTGTCAGCTCGGCCGTTGACATCTTCGTGAAAGACCTGAACCTGGTCCTCGATGCGGGCCGGTCCGCGAAGATGGGGCTACCATTGGCGGCCCTTGCGCATCAGTACTTTCTGTCCGCCTCGGGGATGGGCCTCGGAGCCGCCGATGACAGCCAGGTCATCGAGGCCTATCGCGCACTCGCGAAATTGACGAAATAGGCAAAGTCTGGCGATGTAACGGCCTGAGGTATCGTATTCCTGAGGTATCTGAGGTTCGTCCTCTATCCATAGCCCGACGACCTTCGATATCGCGTGTCGATGTCCGTCACGGGCCTGACGGAACTCGAAAGGCAGCGGAGGAACGTCGCCGATGCGTAGCCTGCGCCGTATGTGTGCCATACTGGTCTCGGCCACACTCACTTTCGCCGCTGTCGTGGCAGACGCCGCCGCTGCTCCTCTCAACCGCTGTCAGGCGATCGCGAGAGCGCCCGGTCTCGTCCAGCCTGTAAGCACGCGCCCCGTCTCTCTCGGTCAGGGCGAAGTCCGCATCACGTTCATCGGCCACTCGACCTTCCTGATCGAGAGCCAGCGTGGCGTCTCCATCGCGACCGACTATAACGACGTCGTGCGTCCCTCGGGCATTCCCGACATCGTGACGATGAACCGCGCACATTCGACCCACTATACCGACTACCCGAGCCCCGAGATAAAGTACGTCCTGCGCGGCTGGAACCCCGCCGGCGGCCCGGCCCGACACGACATCGAGTACAAGGACGTCAACATCAGGAACGTCCCGACCAACATCAGGGACTGGGGCGGCAACGCGATCAGTTACGGCAACTCGATCTTCATCTTTGAAATTGCCGGCCTCTGCATCGGCCATCTCGGCCATCTTCACCACACGCTGAACCCCGAACAGATCGCTGCCATCGGTCAGCTTGACGTGGTGCTCGTACCCGTCGATGGCGGCTACACGATGGATGTCGCAGGCATGATCGACGTGCTGCGCGCTCTTCGGGCCCGCCTCATCATTCCGATGCACTATTTCAACAGCTACACGCTCGCCCGCTTCACCGAGAAAATCAAAAGCGAGTTTCCGATCGAACAGGCGCCGATGCCGATGATCGTGGTATCGAAGTGGAACTTGCCGGAAGAGGCGAAGGTCCTGGTCCTACCCGGGCAATAGGACGGCGCACCGGCTTTATCGCGCTTTGGCGTCGCCATGATGATGGTGATGGTCGTGACCATGGTCATGGTCGTGATGATGATCGTGGCCGCATCCGCACCCGTCGCCGTGCTCGTGACCATGGTGATGATGATCATGGTCGTGGTCGTGCCCATGGCCGTGCGCCGGTGACGTCAGCGCTGCCGCAAGTCGCCGTTCGAACAGCCCCGCCTGCTCGCGGGGCGACGACGCATCCTCGAGCGCCATGGCTGCGATTTCGCTAGCCAGCAGCATGTCGTCCGGTCTGCCGAAATAGTGCCGGCGCAGACGGCCCGCGCGATCGAAGATGAGAAGCGTCGGCGTTCCCTGCATCTGGTAGGCAGCCATGGTCTTCGGCACCCCCGTCCCGTCCGGAGTGTCGATCGCGACCGGAAACGGCCAGCGGTACTCGCCGAGAAAAACCTCGAGCGCCGCTTCCGTCATGACCGCGTGATGCTCGAACACCGAATGCAGTCCGATGACCTGCACTTCGCTCGGCCTGAAGCGCTCGCGGATCCGCTTTGCCTGCGGAAGGCCATGTTCGACACACCCCGGACAGAGCATCTGGAACACGACAACGACGACGACCCGCCCCTTGAGCGAGGCGAGCGTGATCTTCTCGTCGCTGTTGATCCATCGGACGACGTCGAACTCTGGAGGTGTCTCGGGATTGAACATGGGAGCCTCGATGTTGGCCACCCCCGAGGTATGTCATATCCGGCGTGTGGCACAACAGGTATTCAAGGGCCGGTTGAGAACTCGCCTCGCTTTCTTGACACCCAACCCTTCGACAGGCCATTGCACCCGCAGGGACCTCAGATCCGGAGTGATGTCGATGTCGAGCGCCATTTCACCAGCTGCTGCAAAAATGCGCCTGATCGAGGTCATCCGCCGGCGCTCTTACGGCACCGGAGTCGAGATCAAGCTGGCTTCCGGGCGCACGTCGAACTTCTATTTCAACATGAAGCCGACGATGATGAACCCGGAAGGCGCCTATCTTCTCGCCCTTCTGGTTCTCGACTCCGTAAAGGACTGGGACTGCGACATGATCGGCGGCCTCGAAATGGGCGCCGTCCCGCTCGCCGCCGCAGTCGCCGCCGTGAGCCAGGCCGAAGGCAGCCCGATACCCGCCTTCTTCGTTCGCAAGGCCGCCAAGGAACACGGCACGCAGAGCGTGATCGAAGGCCTGCCGAAAGGTGAAACGGTTGCCGGCAAGAAGCTGATAATCGTCGAAGACGTGACGACGACCGGCGGCTCTGCTCTGAAAGCGATCGAAGCCGTGAAGGCTGCCGGTGCGACCGTCGTCGGCGTGGTGACCGCTGTCGACCGGTTGGAAGGCGCGGCCGACGCCTTCGCTGCAGCCGGCGTACCGTTCCGCGCCGTTCTGACGGCCGCAGATTTCCGCTGACGCCCTTCAGATGTATTCGGCAAGCGCTGCGGGCAATTCGCGGATGCTCGGCAGGACGAGATCAGCCAGTGGCCGCAGATCGGCTTCGAGCCCAGGGCCCGAGAGAACCGCGATCTTGAGGCCGAAGCCCGCCCGCCGCGCCATCTCGAGATCGTGGACGGAATCGCCGACGACCACGAGCATGTCCGGCGCAAGCCCGGTGAAGTCGGCAAAGGCCAGCGCCATCCCCGGCTCCGGCTTCGCGCCATGACCACTGTCGGCGGCCACTTTGAAAGCAAAGACATCGTAGAGCCCCGCCCGTCCGAGCGACGCCGTCATGCCCGCCACGCTGTCGTTGGTTGCGAGTCCTGAGACGAGCCCGGCGCGTGTCAGATCCTCGACCACACCGCGCGCACCGGGCTCGGCAACCGCCGTTTCCGCGCCGCCATCGCGAAAAATCCCATCGATCCCCGATACGAGGTCCGCAAACGACCCGTCACGGAAATCACTGGCGAACAACCGCGCCAGATCCTCCGCGGTCCCAGCGGCGAAGGGCGAACCGGAACGCACGATATCGGTGACTGGATCATGCCCGCCGAGATGGAGCAGTCGCAACGCCAATGCCGCGTCGCCGCCTGCCGCAAACATCGCCACGCGACGATTGATCGGCACCCAGGTCTTCCAGTAGTCGAGAACCGTTCCGTCCTTGTCGAACAGCACACCGCGTATCCGCCGGGGTCGCGCCGTCGTCACGCGCCAACTCCGCGATTACCACAATGAATTGAGAGATCGTGGATGGTTGGCGTCCGCCCACTCAGCGGATTGTCGGCAGACCACTTCACCCGGAACTTGTCGAACCGCGCCGACAGCGCATCGTAGAGCATCAGGTGGCCGGCGAGGCTCTCTCCGATACCGAGTAGTTCCTTCAGAACCTCGACCGCCTGCAACGTCCCGATCACGCCGACGACGGCACCGAGCACCCCCACCTCCGAGCAGTTCGGCACGAGACCCGCAGGCGGCGCCTCGGGAAACACACAGCGATAGGTCGGGAATAGCGCGCCATCGGGCCCGGTGAGATGCGGCTTGAACGTCGAAACGTATCCATCGAAGGGGCCCACTGCTCCGAATACGAGCGGTCGCTTGGCGAAATAGCATGCATCAGAGACGAGATAGCGCGTCGCAAAACTGTCGGAGCCATCGACGACCAGATCGTAACGACCGATGAGGTCCAGCGCATTGTCCGCTTCAATACGCTTCGCATGCGTTTCAACGGCCACGTGAGGATTGACCGCCGCGATCGTTTCGCGCGCGCTGGAAACCTTGTCTGTGCCGACAGCGACGCTGCGGTGGACGACCTGGCGTTGCAGATTTGAAAGCGACACCGTGTCGTCGTCGATGATCCCGAGTGTGCCGACGCCTGCCGCCGCGAGATAGAGCAGCACCGGCGAGCCGAGCCCCCCCGCCCCGACGACGAGGACGCGGCTGTCTTTCAACTTCTGCTGGCCGAGCCCGCCGACATCGCGGAGCACGAGATGCCGCTTGTAGCGCTCGATTTCTTCGGCAGTGAGCCGCGCCATTTACCGACCTCGCAACTGCGTTGCAGACCCTCGTCCGTGTACCTTGCTCCAGTCGAATTTCCAAATAGTGCTTGGACCGCGCGGCGGTGCCGCGCCTGCAATTGTCGAATTGGACATACGGGAGACGGCTGAATGCGCCTGCTCGGTCACGGCTTCTACTGGCAAGACCTGAAAATCGGAGAAATGTTCGAGACCTACGGCCGCACCATCCACGCCCACGACATTACCGCATTCTGCAACGTGGTCGGCTTCGTCGAACCGCTCTTCACCGACGCCGAATACCGCCGCAAGCACTCGGCCATGAACGGTTTCGCCGCCCCTGCCGCGCTCGTCTATTCGGTGGCCGAGGGGCTGGCTCTTGCCGGTACCGGTCACGGCACCGGCCTCGCATTCCTTCACACCGAACTGGACGTCAAGCGGCCGGTCATGGCCGGCGATACGGTCCGCGTCACCATCGAAGTCGTCGAAGCCCGCGCGACCTCGAAAGGCCGGGGCCTCGTCAGGACGAAAAACAGGGTCCTGAACCAGCGCGACGAACTCGTCATCGAGTACAATCCGCTCCGCTTGATGGCCGGGCGTCCCGACTGAACCGCTCCGCCCGCACCTCACTGCTTCGCGACATAGCTCCGGTGGTACCACGAGCCGGACGCCGAGCGCGCCTCGACGAAAAGCGCCTTGGCGCTGTCGACGTGCGTGAATTCGCTGACGCTTCCGATCTTGCGTTGGACCGACTGCCCCGTCTGTCCGGACGCGAGAAATTCTTCTACGTCCTGTGTAGTGGGCTGTGCAGCAGCCACAATGTCCCGCCCCTTGTCGGCAACCGCCTCGGTCGCAGCCGCAGCGAGCTGCTTCGGCCACATTTTCCGGAAGAGAGCAGTCGACGGATAGATTTCGGCACTGCTGATCCGGCCGTTGATCGCAACAACGAACCCGACGAGATCATCGCCGTCAGCCACCTTTTCGAGGGCTGCGACGTAGGCCGCCCGCGACTGCCGGACGCGCTCGTTCTCGAGCGACAATTGCAGGCTCGTTGCCGAGGCGGCAGCCGCAACGGCGCCGCCGGTATTCGCCTTGAGCTTCGCTTGCGTCTCCGCCACTTCGTCCCAGATTTTTTTCTGCCGCTTCAAAGTTTCGGAAACCCGCGCCGCCCCCGCAGCCGACGGCAGTTCAGGGCTCGCACGCACACCACCAGGGTTGCGCGAGCCTTCTGTCTGAATAGTACGACGCGACTCGGCACGTTCGCCCACGACCTCCGTCGAAGGCGCTGCATTGAGAACGAGTTTCGCCACCCGTGACGGCACCGCCTCTGCCGCACTGGAGAACTGCTTGATGTCTTCCTTGCCGCGTTGCGCCCATCGCCCCGCCTCGACGCAGTAGCTCCCGATCGAGACCTTGCCGGCCCCTGGCGTGAGCAGGAGGCTCGACATGAGAACGCGGTCCTGCTGCCCGCCCTTCACGATGTCTCCGGCCTGTATGAAGACGCTGTCGCCGCCGACAGCCTCAATCAGCAGGTCGTTGACGCTGCCGGTCTCGACGACGCGAACCGCTCCGCGGTCCAGCGCCTCCGCCAACGTCATCGGAACAGGCCCCGGCGCCGACGGTCCGCGAAGCATGAAAACAGCGAGATTCTCGTGCCGGGCCTCGCCTTCGACCCGAATACCGTCGCCAACCGCCGCACCTGCGAATTGAAGCGGCAACAGCCCGGCCAGAACTCCGATGGACGCCAAAAACGCAGCTCGCATGTGCCATCCTTTCCCATTGGAAGAACTGTCATGACGGGATAAAGAGGCAATTCGGCCATGCAGGGTTCAAAGCATGGCGAACTTGCGCCGGTATGGTGACCATCGCGACGCCGCCCCATTTGACTGGGTGCCTGAGCGGACCGCCGACTGAAGCCTTATGACTGGCGCAAACACGGACAGGGATCGCGGAGACATCGAACCATGGCGAACGCCAACCTCTATGCGCTGCTCGAAGCCGCCTTCGCGCGCGCCGGCAACCATCCGGCATTTGTCGAACGTTCCGGTGCCACGACGAGCTACCGCGACCTCGCCGGCAACATTGAGAGATATGCCGGCGCTCTGGTCGCAGCCGGCGTCGCACCCGGCGATCGCGTCATGGTGCAGGCCGAAAAATCCCTTTCGAGCGTCTATCTCTACCTTGCGACACTGAAGGTCGGCGCTGTCTACAACCCCCTCAACACCGCCTACACGGCCGCCGAACTCGAATACTTCGTCTCCGACGCCGAACCTCGGCTTTTTGTCGCGCCATCATCCGTTATCGGGCGCGTTCGGGCCACCGATGCCGGCAAGGCGATCCCTGTCGCCGAAACACTCGAAGCGGACGGCACGGGCTCGATCGTCGATCGCGCAAAGGCGGCAACTCCAAGCAAAGCGACGGTCGACCGACAGAAGACCGACCTCGCGGCCCTGCTCTATACGTCCGGCACCACCGGACGCTCCAAGGGCGCGATGATCACCCATGAGAACCTGTCGTCGAACGCCATCACACTGACCGAGTATTGGGGCTTTGACGGCAAGGACGTACTCCTCCACGCCTTGCCGATTTTCCACGTGCACGGGCTCTTCGTCGCCCTCCACACTGCGCTGCTCAACGGCGCGACGATGCTGTGGCATCCGAAGTTCGACCTCGACGCCGTCCTCGCCGATCTGCCGAAGGCGACCGTCATGATGGGCGTTCCAACCTTCTACACCCGCCTTCTCGGCACCCCGAAATTCACGCGCGACAGCGTTCCGAAGATGCGCCTTGTCATTTCCGGCTCCGCCCCGCTGCTGGCCGAGACGCACGTGGAGTTCGAACAGCGCACCGGCCTCAAGATCCTTGAGCGCTACGGCATGACCGAAGCAGGCATGATCACCTCCAACCCCTATCACGGCGGAGAACGGCTCGCGGGAACCGTCGGCTATGCCCTGCCCGGCATATCTGTCCGCGTCCGCAGCCCCGAAGGCGCAGAGCTTCCCGACGGCGAACCGGGCGTGCTCGAGGTAAAGGGCCCGAACATCTTCTCCGGCTACTGGCGCAACCCCGAAAAGACGCGGGAAGACTTCCGGTCCGACGGCTACTTCATCACCGGCGACGTTGCGACCATGAGCCCGGACGGACGTGTAACCATCGTCGGCCGCGCCAAGGACCTGATCATTTCTGGCGGCTTTAACGTTTACCCCAAGGAGATCGAGACCGAGATCAACCTTCTGCCCGGCGTCGAGGAGAGTGCGGTCATCGGCTGCCCGCATCCCGATTTCGGCGAAGGCGTCGTCGCCGTCGTGACGGCAAAGGCCGGAGAACAGGCCCCCACGGAAGCGGCAATCGTCGCTGCCCTGTCCGGCCGTCTCGCCAAGTTCAAGCTCCCGAAGCGCGTGTTTGTGGTGGGAACTCTCCCCCGTAACGCTATGGGTAAAGTCCAGAAAGCGGAGCTGCGCAAACAGTACGACACCGTCTTCAAGTCGTGAACACCGGTCATTAGTCACACGAGGCGTACTTCAAGCTATTGGCAAAAAAGAGTCTTCCGGCCAGCGATGGTCGTGGACTATACTTGACCCAAAGTCGGCCCATTCCGGGATCGTTCCGGTTCTCGCATCGCGAACCAGAACACCAGCGGGCCGTGAAATCATCTGCCTGGGTTCTGTATGGCCGGTAACAACTATTTCTCCAACGGCAGCCCCTCCCTGAACGGCCACCTCGGTGGCTTCGATGACGACAGGGGTCGCTCCGATGATCAGCTGGATCAGGTCCGTGACCTGCTCTTCGGTGAACTGCGTCACAAATGGGACGCGCGCCTCTCGGCGCTCGAAACGCGCCTCGAGACCCTCGAAAGCAAGGTCGATGCACTGTCGCACAAGCTGACCGACGAGCGCCGCCAGGAAATGACGAGCCTCGCAGAGGGTGTCGACGAACTGGGTCGCCACATTCGTCGCCTTACCCGTCTGTAGTGTTGTTTGCGACCGGCGCGCCCGGATTGCCGTTCGGGCACACGCTGGCCATACCGGTCGCCAAGGTGAAGAAGACGTGACCAATACCCCGCAGCACAAGCCCGAGGCCGGCGCCTCGAACGGGCTCTCGACGCTGAAGTCGCTTCTGTTCGATGAAGAGGCTCAGCGCCTCGACGCACTCAACCGCCAGCTCGAGGACGCGATCCGTCGCGAAAAGGATCAGGACCGCCGTATCGACACGGTGTTCGAGCGGACCGGCACGGACGACAGGCTCCGCACGTCTGTCGCCCAGATCATCGATGGCGCTCTTCGGGATGCCGAGGTGGTTCGCCATGAGCAACTGAGCCAGGCCATCGCACCGCTCGTGGTCCGCACCATCAAGTACGAGCTGAAAAACAGCCAGGACGAGATGGTGGACGCTCTCTACCCCCTCACCGGACGGCTCGTGAAGCAGTACGTCCAGACCGCGATCAACGACCTTATGGTCGAGATCAACGCCAAGCTCGGCGGCGGCCGGCGCCGCGAGATCCTCGCCCAGAGCGCAACGACTGGTCTCGACCCCGGTGAACTCGCCCTCGCCAGTGCACACGGTCTCGTCGTCAAGGAGATCTTCCTCGTCGAGCGTGCGACCGGCAATCTCGCGGCGCACTGGGAAGTCGATGCCGACGGCGGTTCTGTCCCGACATCCAATCGCGACGTGCTCATTTCCGGCTACATCAGCGCGATCATGTCCTTTTCGGAGGAAGCTTTCGGCGCCGATCCCGGCAACATGCGCACCCTTACCCTCGGTGATGGCGAACGGATTTTCGTTCGCGGCTCCGGCGGCTATCTGCTCGCCGTGCTCGCGACCGGTTCGGCACCCGCGATCGTCGAGGAAGCCATCGACGATGTCTTCCTCAAATCGCTGGAACGCTATCGCCGGACGCTGTCTGCCGAGCGCTCGGCGAACTCAGACGAACAGCGCGCCCGCATTCTTCCGGAGATTGCCGCGGAACTTCAGAAGCGCATCGCCGAGGATCAGGCCGACATCATGAAGCCGGCGACACCAGCGCCTCGGCCCAGCTTTGCGCGTCTCTATTGGCTCGCCTTTGCTGTCATCCTGCCGCTTCTCGGATGGTTCGGCTGGTCGACCTACCAGAACTACATGACTGCATCGACGCGATCTGCGATCGATCGCGTCCTGGATACAAGCCCCGGATTGACCGGTTACATCCCGCGGATCGCGGTCGAGCGCGGAGGCCGCACGTACACTGTTTCCGGCTTGATGCCGAGCGACCCGGCTCGCAAGGAACTTTTCACCCGTCTGGCGACAGAGATTCCCTGGGCAGCATCGGTCGACAAGACCGCGATCCTTCCCGAAAGCAAGGTCGGCGCCGATCCCGAACGTCTCGCCTCCGCCGAGCGCGCGATTACCGACCTCGACGCCAATACGCGCCGCACGCGCGCTATTGCCGAGGCCATACCTGGTAGCCTCGCCGATGTCGCCGCCCGCATCGAAAGACTGACCGGCGAACTGGCAGACCTCCGCCGACGCCTTGCCGCGATTCCCCCACCTGCAGCACCACCGACCGCGTCCCCGCGGGAATTGCTTGAACGCGCCATCCAAACCTCGGCCGTGTTCTTCACCAACGGAACGGACCTCCGCGATCCCGCTCTGGCGGCACGCACGCTCGACGAGTTGGCCACCCGCCTCAAGGCAGCTCCAAACATTCGGCTGCGCGTCGTCGGATATACCGATGAGCGCGGCACGGCCACGCTCAACACTGACCTGTCCCAGGCCCGGGCCGAGCGCGTGGCACAGGAACTCGCCAATCGCGGCATTGCCCGATCGCGCCTGCAAGTCATAGGCCGTCTGACCGGCAAGGACCTCAGCCGTCAAACCGGCACCGACAGCGCCAACCGGCGTACCGAATTCGAGCTGGCCTTCGAGGGCGAGCCGGGCGGCGAGCAATGATCCGCAAGAAGGTCGTTCTGCTCGGCGAGATCGGCGTCGGCAAGACGTCGCTCATCCGCCGCTTCGTCCTCGACCGGTTCGAGACGAGCTACAAGGGCACGATCGGCTTCAACATCTATACCTCGTCGGTTCTTGGGATCGGCCACGACGGCAAGACCAATCTGGAACTTCTCATCTGGGACACCGACGGCGACGAGGCGGCACGCCTTCTCCAAAGAACACCCGTTGTCCAGGGCACGTCCGGCGTCCTGATTGTCGCCGACCTCTCCCGTCCGCGCACCATCCAGACCATGCTTTCGCTCGCGCGAGCCTGCGACATGCATATTCCCGGACGCCACATCCATCTGCTGCTCAATAAGGCTGACCTCGTCGGCGACAGCGCGCCTCCCCCCGCCGAACTCGCCGACGTCGTCCATCCCGTTCTGGTCACGAGCGCCAAGACTGGAGAAAAAGTCCGCGACGCCTTCCGCGATGTCGCCGACGCCATATTGCGGCGAGGACTCTGACCGAGATGGAGCCCAGCGCCGATCAGATCGTCGCCGCAGCGCGTGCCTTGACCCGCTTCGGGCTCGGCGCTCTCATCTGGCTGGACGACCAGTTTCGCGTGACCAATGTACTCGGCACACCACCCGTCCCTCTGTCGCACGGCGTCCCGATCGGCGAGTCGCTGACGGTCCTTTTTGGCCTTGAAGAGAGTATTGCCGAACACGCTGCAAAAAATCGTCCTTTCAACATCCACAACATCGGGCTTATCGAGTCGGACGGCAGCGCGACGAGCCGCTACGAACTGACCGTCATCGCAGACACCACGACGTCGGGCTATTTCCTGATGATTACGGTGCTACAGTCGGCCAACGGATTCATTTCCGAGCTCGAGCACGAGCAAAAGCGCTCACGCCTGATGGAGCGCGACATCGCGGAGCGGACACTTGAAGTCCAGCGCATCAATGCGCAGCTCGAGGAGTTCACCTACGTCATAAGTCATGATCTGAACGCTCCGCTTCGCGCCATCCGTCTGCTCAACGAGGATGTGCGCCAGAGCCTTGCACGCCTCGACCCGAAAACTCTCGACAAGGCAAAGCTCAACAAGACCATCGATGCGATCGGCACCCAGACGCGCCGAATGTCGAATATGCTCGTTGGCCTGCTCGAATACGCCCGGGTCGGCCGCACGCGCGACCTTGTGGAGCCCATCGATCTCCGCAATTCCGTGCGTGAGGTCGTCGCTTCATTCAAGCGCGCCACCCCGATCCAGATCTCGATCCGCGGTCAGTGGCCGACACTCGAAACACCGCGCGCACCCTTCGAACTCGTGATCCGCAACCTCGTGGACAATGCTATCAAGCATCATGATCGCCCGCAGAACGGGCAAATCAGGATCACGGCGCAGCCCTGTGCACCGGCGTCGACCCATCTCTACATCGACGTGAGCGACGACGGCCCTGGCATTGCACCGGAATGGCACGAAGCCATCTTCGAGGCATTCCGGCGCGTCGACGATCGTCAGCACCCCGACAGCAGCGGCCTCGGTCTCGCCCTGATCCGCAAGGCCGCACGAAGCCTCGGGGGCGACGTCACGGTGCACTCGGAGGCACCCGCAGCCAGGGGCACGACATTCACCGTGCGTTGGCCACTGAAATTTACCGATACAATCAATTGAGAAATTGAGTTTCGGTCGCAATTTGTTAGGTTCCGATCGAAAGCGGCTCCGGCCCGCAAGAAAACCGACGCTGAAGGACGATGGCAAACTCCACACGCAAGACGGGCAGCCAGTTCCTCGCACGCAAAAGCGCGCTAGCCATCGCACGCCAGAACATGACCCGATACCGCGACTTCCTTGTCGTGGAGGACACTCCACTCGATGCGGACCGGTTGAAGGCAACGCTGCATTCGATTTTCGGCTACGAGATCTCTGTCCGCCATGCCGCCACGCTGGGCAGCGCACTCGATCGCGTCATCGAGCAGGCACCCGACATCGTATTCCTCGACGACCATCTGAAGCCGAGCGATACGGCAGCCCAGACCATTCCGCTTCTTCGGCGCTGCAATTACACCGGCCATATCATCGTCATCAGCGGCATGCTCGATCGCAAGCGCGCGGCAGAACTCCGGGACGCCGGTGCGACACTGTCGATCCACAAGGACAATCTTGACAGCGGATCGATCGCAGAGGCATTGGCCACCATAGACGAAGCCACAACTGCGCCGGAGAAGAGCATCGACAACGCTTCCTCCGCCGAGACGGCAGAGGGATCTTCCGGTTCACCTGTCGCCCCAGGCGCGAACCCACGTCAGTCTGACGATCGCCAGCCGAAAAAGCGCCCGCAGCGTAAACCGAAGCCGTCCACCAAGACCCGGGCGTGACGATCACCAGGTCGCGAGAAGACACAACACTCGGCCCGCCCTCACGACCTGAGCGCCGGTAACGTGCGAGGAACCTGGCCAGGCCGTCAGCCGTAGGTCCGCTCGTCGGAAATCACCTTCCCGTCGTTCGGCAGGCTTCCAGGGGCCGACAGGACCACCTCGCCTTTGAGCTTCGTCAGCGCGACCAGGGATTCCGCGACACGTGCCTTGAAGTCGTCACTCGTGACAGAAGATTCCGCCTTCAGCGTCATCGAATCCTGCTCGCCCTGCCGCCCGACTACGAGACGGATTCGACCGAGTTCAGGGTGACGCTTGCCGAGGGCTGCGATCTGCTCGGGATGCACGAACATGCCCTTGACCTTCGTCGTCTGGTCGGCACGCCCGAGCCAGCCCTTGATGCGCATGTTTGTCCGACCACACGGGCTCTGCTCGGCGATGAGCGCGCTCATGTCCCCGGTAGCGAGGCGGATCATGGGATAATCGCGATTGAATGTCGTGACGACGACTTCGCCGACATCGCCGGCAGGCACCGGGTCACCTGTGCCGGGTTTCACGATCTCGACGATGACGCCCTCTTCCACCATCATTCCGTCAACGACACCCGACGCCGTCGCCGTCTCGTATGCGATCACGCCGAGATCGGCCGTCGCATAGCATTGATAGACGTCGATGCCGCGCCCCTTGTACTCCGTCCTGAGAGATGGAAAGAGCGCCCCGCCCGACACCAGCGCGCGCTTGAAGGACGAAGCGTCCTTGCCGGCCTCCTTGGCCTTGTCGAGCAGGATCTTGAGATAGTCCGGCACCCCGACGTAAGCGGTCGGCCGCAAGTGTGCGATCGCCTCGAGCTGTTGCTCCGTGTTGCCGGGCCCCGCAGGAATGACCGCACATCCGAGCGCACGCGCGCCGCTGTCGAGTATCCAGCCTCCCGGTGTCAGATGATAGGCGAACGTGTTGTGGACGACGTCCCCGGCCCTGAACCCCGCCGCATACAGCGCACGCGCCGCACGCCACCAGTTCTCCCCGCGCCCCTCCGGCTCAAAAATCGGCCCAGGCGACATCATGATGCGCCCCATGGCACCCGCGGCATCTGTCGCAAAGCCACCGAACGGCGGCGCCTTGGCCTGAACGTCCTTGAGGGCGGACTTTCTCAGAACCGGTACCGTCGCCAGCGCCTCACGTGACCCGATGGTCTGCGCATCGACGCCCTTGAGATGCTCGGCCCATCCGGGCGCCAGCCGCTTCGCCCGGTCGATCAGGCCCGGCAGCAGCGCAAACAGCGCGGTCTCGCGCGCTTCGGCGTCCCGTGTTTCCAGTTGATCGAAATAGGTTCCTGACATCTACGTACTCCTGCCATTCCGTGCGGCGCACCGCACCCCGAACCGGATGGAACTCAGGATGACGTGAGCCGGGATCTTTCGTCGGCCGTCAGGCCAGCCAGCGCTTGCGCCGCTTGTAACTCTTGACGTCGCGGAACGATTTGCGGTCGCCACCACCGACACCGAGGTAGAATTCCTTGACGTCTTCGTTGTCGCGCAGGGCCTTCGCCGTACCGTCCATCACTACGCGACCGGTTTCCAGAATGTACCCGTATGTGGCGTACCGCAGCGCGACGTTCGTATTCTGCTCGGCGAGCAGGAACGACACCCGTTCCTTTGAATTGATGTCCCTCACGATCTCGAAGATCTGATCGACGATCTGTGGCGCAAGCCCCATGGACGGTTCGTCCAGCAGGACCATCTTCGGCCCCGCCATGAGCGCACGGCCTATGGCGCACATCTGCTGCTCACCACCCGACGTGTAACCCGCGAGGCTGGACCGCCGCTCCTTCAGGCGCGGAAAGTATGCATAGACCATATCGAGTGCCGCAGCCGTACCGCCACGGCCGTCTTTACGCGTGAAGGCACCGGTGAGCAGATTCTCTTCAATGGTGAGATGGCCGAAGCAGTGCCGGCCTTCCATCACCTGGATACAACCCCGACGTACCAGATCGTTCGGTGTCAGGGCATCGACCCGCTCGCCCTTGAATTCGATCGACCCTTTGGTGACTTCGCCGCGTTCCGCCTTGACCAGATTCGAAATCGACTTGAGCGTCGTGGACTTGCCGGCGCCGTTCGCGCCGAGAATGGCGACGATGCCTCCCTCAGGTACTTCCAGGGAGACGCCTTTGAGCACGAGGATGACGTGATCGTAGATCACCTCGATGTTCTTGACCGAGAGAATGGGCTTTGCCCCCGGCGCAAGCGGTGCATCCCCGACGTGGACGTGAGGCGTGGCAACAGTCACGGGTGCGTCTCCAGAACGACTTGTCTATTTCAGTTGAGTTGGGAACCAGAGGCAGCGATGCCGCCTCTGGTCTTACTGAATCGGGCCTTACTGCAGGCAACCGACGGTCAGCTTCTTTTCTTCGGCGTACTTCTTGGACGTTTCCGCGACCATCTTGTCGAGAACGTCACGGTCCGCAGTGTACCAGTCCGAAATGACCTTCCACTCCTTGCCGTCCCACTGCTGGACGCGGGCGACGTCGGCACCCTGATGGTCCTCACAGCTCATCTTGAGCGGACGGACCATCCCTTCGAAGCCGAGCGCCTTGATGCGCTCTGCCGTCAGGTTGAGGTTCTCGAAGCCCCAGCGGATCTGCTCACCCGTGAGCGGCTTCTTGCCGAACTTCTCCTGTGCGGTGCGGATGGCTTCCGTACCGATCATCGAGTTGACCAGACCACGATTGTAGAGGACCTGCGCGAAGTCGTCCTTGCCCGCAGACTTGCCCTTGTCGACGACATGCTTCTTGAGATCGGCATGAACGGCGAACTGGCCGGGACCATGCTGCAGCATCAGCGCCTTGTAGCCCTTCGACTGATCGCCAGCCGGGGTCACGTCAGGCTCCGCACCCGACCACCAGACGCCGAGGATCTTGTCACGCGGGAACGCGACGGCCGCTGCTTCCTTGATGGACGTCGAGTTCATGACGCCCCAGCCCCAGAGCAGGACGTAGTCCGGACGATCCTGGCGGATCGCAAGCCACTGCGACTTCTGCTCGACGCCCGGATGGGTGACCGGAATGCCCTTGAACACGAAGCCGTGCTTGGCTGCGAGTGCTTCGAGCGCGGCGATCGGCTCCTTGCCGTAGGGGCTGTCGTGATAGACGAGGCTGATCTTCTTGCCCTTGAGCTTGTCCATGCCACCGAACTCTTTGCCGATGTGCTGGATCGCCACGGACGCCGCAGTCCAGTAGGACCCGAGCGCGATGAAGTTCCACGGGAACACCGCGCCGTTGCGGCTCTCCGAACGGCCATAGCCCATGGTCAGGAGCGGGATCTTGTCGCCGGGAACCTTCTCGGTCAGGGCGAACGTGATGCCGGTCGAGAGCGGCGAGAAATAGCCTGCACCCGTCGGGCCCTTGCCCTTGAGGCGCTCGTAGCACTCGACGCCCTTGTCGGTCGCATAACCGGTCTCGCATTCTTCGAACACGATCTTGACGCCGTTGATGCCGCCGTCGCGCTCGTTGAGGAGCGTCCAGTAGTCAGCGACGCCGTTCGCGAATGGAACGCCGTTCGGAGCATACGCACCCGTGCGATAGACGAGCGCCGGCAGGAACTGCTCGTTCTGTGCCAGAACCGGTGCCGCAAGCGACCCGGCGCCGAGCGCCATCGTTGTGATGGCCAATAAGGTCTTCTTCATCAGTTGTCCTCCTTCGACTTCCCCGTTTCACGCCGGGAACTACGCGCGGTTATTTTTCTGTTGGGACGGCAGCAAACCGCGAGACGCCACCGTTCCCTGTACCGATCCGGACGATCGCCCGGACCAATTCCGCGACCTGGACGTTCCTCAGTACGGGAACGGCCACAGCCGGAGTTTCTCTTTCGCGAGCGACCAGAGCTTCGCAAATCCGTGTGGCTCTTTGATGAGCAGGAAGCAGATCAGCGCGCCCGTGATGATGAAGACCAGATGCGCGATCGTCTCGACCGACAACTTGAGCCCGACCGCTTGCGGTGCCTGATCGAGCACGATCGGCAGGATCAGGATGAACGCCGCACCGAGGAATGACCCGAGGATCGATCCGAGACCGCCGATGATGATCATGAAAAGGATCTGCGTCGACCGGTCGATGTTGAACGCGAGCGGCTCCCACGACCCCAGATGCACGTAGGCCCAGAGTGCGCCCGCCACGCCGATGAAGAACGATGACACCGCGAACGCCGTGAGCTTGGCATAGAACGGCCGGATGCCCATGATCTCGGCGGCGATGTCCATGTCGCGGATCGCCATCCACTGCCGGCCGAGATTGCCTCGAACTAGGTTCTTGGCGATCAGCGCGAAGATCGTCACGAAGGACAGTGCCAGGAGGTACCGCTCGATCGGCGAACTCACGACATAACCGAAGAAGTTGAGTTCCGGCGCGTTCACCGAGCCCGAAGGCGTGTAGTTCGTGAACCAGCCGACACGGATGAAGAGCCAGTCGAAGAAAAACTGCGCGGCGAGCGTCGCGACCGCCAGATAGAGGCCCTTGATGCGCAGCGACGGGATACCGAATAGGATACCCACCAATGCCGCCATCCCGCCGCCGAGCAGAATAGCCGCGAGAGCCGGCATGCCCGGAACCCGGATTGAGAAGTTGTACGCCGCATAGGCACCGATCGCCATGAAGGCACCGGCACCGAGCGAGATCTGCCCGCAGTAGCCAGTCAGGATGTTGAGCCCGATCGTCGCCAAGGCGAGGATCAGGAACGGGATCAGGATCGCCTTGTAGAGATAATCGCGGCCGAACATGCCGACGTCGAAGTGGGCAAGCAGCGGCACTCCGACGAAAGCGAACGCGAGAAGGGCGTAGAGTGCAATCCGATCCTGTTTGATCGGGAAGATCGCCATGTCGGCCTGATAGGTCGACTTGAACTGGCCGGTTTCACGATAGAGCACGGGTCAATTTCCTCGATGAAGTCGGTCAGATACGTTCGATGATCTTTTCGCCGAAGAGGCCCTGGGGCCGCACCATCAGCACCGCCAGCGCGACGACGTAGGCAAACCAGTATTCGATGCCACCGCCGATCACCGGCCCGAGATAGGCTTCGGCGAGCTTTTCACCGGCCCCCACGATGAGTCCGCCGATGATCGCGCCGGGCACCGAGGTGAAACCGCCGATGATGAGAACCGGGAGAGCCTTGAGCGCCAGGAACACGATCGAGAATTGCACGCCGAGCTTCGTACCCCAAACCGTCGCCGCGACGAGCGCCACGAGACCGGCGACGAGCCAGACCACGAACCAGATCCAGTTGATCGGGATGCCGACCGACTGCGCCGCAGCATGGTCGTCCGCAACCGCGCGCAGGGCTCGGCCCGTTTTCGTGTACTGGAAGAAGGCGGCGAGACCAGCGACCAGGATGCCGGCGATGAGACCGCCCCAGACGTCGAGCTTGTTGATCAGGATGCCGCCCGGGAAGATGTTCTCGAAGGCGAACCACGCATCCGTCGGATAGAGCTTCAGCGGATAGACATCCGAGCCGAAGATCATCTGGCCCGCGCCTTCGATGATGAAGGCCGCGCCGATCGTCGACATGAAAAGCGTAAGTCCGTCCTGATTGAGCAGCGGACCGAGAATGTACCGCTCGATGATCCAGGCGGTGATGGCCATCACGGCGCCGGCAAAAAGCAGCGCGAGAACCACCGCGCCCCAGTACGGAAAGCCCTTGTCGACCATCCAGTCGAGCGGCCGCACCAGAGCGAGACCGGCGAGCAGAACCATCGCCCCCTGGGCGAAGTTGAAAACGCCCGACGCCTTGTAGATCAGCACGAATCCGAGCGCCACGAGACTGTAGAGCACGCCTGACAGCAAGCCGCCGATCAGGATTTCCAGAAATGGACCGAGTACCGAAGCCACGCCATATCCCCCTTAGTGCGCCACGCCGAGATAGGCGTCGATGACCTTCTGGTCCTTCTGGACGACATCAGGCGTGCCGTCGGCGATTTTCTGTCCGTAATCGAGCACGACGACACGGTCGGAGAGGTCCATGACCACGCCCATATCGTGTTCGATCAGCGCGATCGTGGTGCCGAAGGCGTCGTTGACGGTCAGGATGAAGCGGCTCATGTCCTGCTTCTCCTCGAGGTTCATGCCGGCCATCGGCTCGTCGAGCAGCAGCAGCTCCGGCTCCGTCGCCAGCGCGCGCCCGAGTTCGACGCGCTTCTGCAGACCGTAGGGAAGTTTGCCGACCGGCGTCTTGCGGATGTGATTGATCTCGAGAAAGTCGATGATCTTCTCGACCGCGAGCCGGTGCTCGAGTTCCTCGTTCAGTGCCGGCCCGATCCGCAGCGCCTGCGACAGGAGCCCGCGCTTCATTTTCAGCGTCCGCCCCGTCATGATGTTGTCGAGCGTCGACATCCCCTTGAACAGGGCGACGTTCTGGAACGTGCGGGCGATGCCTTGCGATGCGGCCACGTACGGCCTCATCTCCGACCGCCTCTCACCCTTGAACGTGATCACACCCTGCTGAGGATGATAGAAGCCGTTGATGACGTTCAGCATCGACGTCTTGCCCGCGCCGTTCGGCCCGATGATCGCGCGAACCTCGCCCTTGCGGATGTCGAACGACACGTCACGGATGGCTTTGACGCCCCCGAACGACAGCGACACGTTCTCCACCTTGAGAAGCACGTCACCGATCTTGGCCGCCCGTGTATCAGCCTCGGCCATGGCGCTCCCCTGACTCAATGGCGCATTCATTCCGCGGCCTCCTTAACGGCCGCCTGCGCAACCGGATAGATTGTCATGTCGACGATCTTCATGTGCCCTTCGATCTTGCCCTTGCGCCCATCCTCGAACACCACCTCGACCGAGATGTCCGCATCCGGCGAGCCATCGTAGAGTGCCTTGATCAGCGGGGCATACCGGTCCTCGATGAAGCTGCGCCGGACCTTCTGAGTGCGCGTAAGCTCGCCATCGTCCGCATCGAGTTCCTTGTGCAGGATGAGGAAGCGCTTGATCTGGCTCTTCGCCACCATTGCTTCCTGCGACAGCGCCTTGTTGAGCTCGTCGACGCGCTTGCGGATCATGTCCACGACCTGTAGGTGCCCGGCGAGGTCCTGATAGCTCGCATAGGAGACCATGTTGCGCTCGGCCCAGCTGCCGACACTCGTCAGATCGATGTTGACGAACATCGTCACGAAATCGCGGCCGTTGCCGAAGGCCACCGCCTCCTTGACCTCGGGGAAGAACTTGATGCGGTTCTCGAGATACTTCGGCGAAAACATCGACCCGTCCGTGAGCCGGCCCACGTCCTTGGCCCGGTCGATGATCCGGAGATGGCCGCGATTGTCGATGAACCCTGCGTCGCCGGTATGTACCCAGCCGTCCGGCGTCTTGGTCGCGCTCGTGGCTTCGTCGTTCTTGTAGTACTTGTGGAAGACACCAGGGCTTCTGAACAGTACCTCGCCGTTGGGCGCGATCTTGATTTCGACCTCCGGTCCCGGTTTGCCGACCGTCTCGGGAGAGACTTCGCCGTCGGGCTGCAGCGTAATGAACACGCTCGCCTCGGTCTGGCCGTAGAGCTGCTTGAGGTTCATGCCGAGCGAACGGTAGAACCGGAAAAGCTCGGGCCCGATCGCCTCGCCAGCCGTATAGGCGAGCCGCAGGTTGGAGAACCCCATCCGGTTCCGCAGCGGCCCGTAAACGAAGAAGTCACCGAGACGATAAAGCAGGCGATCCTTGAACCCGACGTTTTCACCGTTCATGAGCTTTTCGCCGGTACGGTTCGCAACGCCCATGAAGTACGAGTAGATCTTCTTCTTGACCGTCCCCGCATCCTCCATCCGGACCGAAATCTGGGTCAGCATGTTTTCGAACACGCGCGGCGGAGCGAAGAAATACGTCGGACCGATCTCCCGGCGATCCTCCATGGCCGTCTCCGGGCTTTCCGGACACGCCACGCAGAGTCCACCCGCGTAGGCTTGGCCATAGGTGAAAATGTGGTCGCCAACCCACGCCATCGGCAGATAGGCGAGCATCGTGTCGTCGGGAGTGAACCGGTCGAACGTGTTCGCGTTCTGCCCGCTCTTCACGACATTGTCGTGGGTCAGCATGACGCCTTTGGGACGGCCGGTTGTCCCCGACGTGTAGAGCATGACGGAAACGTCAGAACCCTTGCCCTTGGCGATTTCATCGAGCCACCACTGGTCGGCGCCGACATTCGCCTTGCGTTCCGCCTCACCGAGCTCCTGCACCTGCGAATAGTCGTGCAGCCGCGTGTGGTCGTACCCCTTCAGACCGCGCGCCTCGTCGTAGATGATGTGTCTGAGCTTCGGCAACTCGTCACTGATCGAGAGAATCTTGTCGACCTGTTCCTGATCCTCGACGACCGCGAACGTGACCTCGGCGTGCTCGAGCACATACTTCATCTCTTCCGCGACCGAGTCCTGATAGACCGGAACAGGAATCCCGCCCAGGCTCTGGACCGCAGCGAACGTCCAGTAGAGACGCGGACGGTTGGAGCCGACGATCGCGACCGCTTCCCCGCGCTCGAAGCCGAGCTTCCTGAGACCGAGTGCGAGAGAGCGGATCTCGTCGTGCACTTCACGCCAGGTCCAGCTTTGCCAGATCCCGAGATCCTTGTGGCGAATGGCGGCGCGATCGCCCCATTGCGCGCGATTCCTCAGAAGCAGTTTGGGCACAGTATCGTTGCTGGTCTGCGCGCGCGCCACCAAGTCAGTCACGTCCATGTCTCCTCCCTCGTATCCGGGAACTGCTCGACTTAAGTCGAACCTTCCGACGCTTCCCGGACCGACCGCGCTTCAAGCGCTTGATTTTTTTGGCTTCACCGTCCCTTTCCGGGACTGGCGAGTGCTGACAACTTTTCACGAATACGCGCACTTTTCAACGGGCCTGCTGACAGACAGGCGGTTGAAACCGTGTTATTGGGAGAGCTTTGCGGAAGATTTCGCGATCCGGCCCGGACCTTCCGGTCTGATGCGCATCGCGCCCCGCCTCAGTCACCGAACCTGAAAAGTCCTCCGACGTCCAGCACGGTTACTCCGGTGCGCTCGACCTTGACGAGGCCGGCCGCTTCGATCTCCTGAAGGCACTTGTTGACCGACTGGCGTGACACGCCGGCAAGGAGCGCCAGCTCTTCCTGGGAGATTTCGATCGTCGGCCCGCTCCTGGGATAGAGCACCGGGTTGCAGAGCCATGCTATGTGCCGCGCCACCCGGGCGGCCGGCCCCAGCATCCGGTCATGCTCTATCGTGGCGATGAACTGTCCCATCCGCTCGTTGAGCTGCCGCACCAGAAACCGGTTGAACGCGACGGAATGCTCGAACAGCCACTCGAACGTCGCTTGCGACATCATGATAAGACGTGTGTCCCTCAGCGCGACGAGATCATACTTCCGCGGCTCCTTCTTGAGGACGGATCCCTCGCCGAACCAGCCCCCCGGCCCGATCCCAGCGAATGTCATTGCCTTGCCGCTGCTCGAGATCGCAGAAATCTTGACCAGCCCATGGGCCACGCCCGTCCAGTAATCGAGCCTGTCCCCCTTGTGACAGATGGTGTCGTCGGCCTTGTACGCGCGCTCGGTCATCCCCCGCCGCGCCCGATCCCGCTCTGCGGCAGTCATTCCTTCGGCCCAGTGGGCGACATGGCTGAAAACACGTTCCGAAAGCACGCGACCAGAACACCTCCTCGCCGCACCCGTCCCCTTGCCGAACAGGTGGCTGCATCAGATCTGACGCACTACCTTCCCTCAGGACGCGGGCGACGACAAGAACTCCCTTGCCGATTGAGCGGCAAACGCGAGAACTGCGCCAAACGGCGGCGGCTTACTCGGCGGCCTTGAGTTGCGGCGCGGGCGTGGGGCTGCGCAGCTCGGCGAGCATCTGCGTCTCGCGCTCCTTCACCGCCGTGTAGTTCTTGAGCTTGACGTGCCCGAAGCCCTTGATGTCGAGCGGTAGCGCGGCGATCTGCGTCGCGAGCTTGTGCGTTTGCGGCGTAAGGCGGCCTTCGATCTCTCCCAGCACCGCCTCGTAGTCCGAGATCATCTTCCGCTCGAGCTTGCGCTCGGCCGTATAGCCGAACACGTCGAACGTGCCTCCGCGGAGATGCTTCATCCGGCCAAGAACTCCGAACGCCTTCATCATCCAGGGCCCGAACGTCATCTTGCGCGGCTCCCCGGTTGCCTTGTCGAGGCGCGCGAGCAGCGGCGGCGCGAGGTGGAATTCGAGCCGGTCGTGGCTCTCGAACTGCGCCTTGAGCGTCTCCATGAATTCCGGCGACGAGTAGAGGCGACCGACTTCGTACTCGTCCTTGTATGCCATCAGCTTGTAGAGGCCTTTCGCGACCGCCTCCGCAAGGCCCTTCTGTCCCGGTGCCTTCGCCGTCTCGCTCGCCGCGACGCGGCGCACGACCCTCTCGTACCGCTGCGCATAGGCGGCGTCCTGGTAGTCGGTCAGCAGGCGCACCCGGTGGGCGACGATGTCGTCGAGCGTCTCGGGCGCTTTCGGCATCGCCTTGATCTTGCCCTTGCCCATCAGCGCATCGACCGCTGCGGTGTCATGGGCGAGCAGCCGGCCGATCCGGAAGGCGCGGGTGTTCATGCCGACGGACACGCCATTGAGACCGATTGCGTCTTCGATCGCCTTCGGCCCGATCGGTACATGCCCGAGCTGAACGGCATAACCCAGCATCATCATGTTCGAGGCGATGCTGTCGCCGAACAGTTCCTCGGCATACTTGTGCGCGTCGATGCGAAAGAGCGGCCCTTTGCGCACCCGCTCCTCGATGGCGCGATTGATGGCGCCCCCGGGAAGGCGATAGCTCTGGTTGAGAGTGAACGTCGCGACGTTCTGCTCGTGTGTCGAATAGATGACGGCGGTGTGATCCGGCTTGACGGTTTCGAGGATCTTGTTGCCGCCCGTGACGACGAGATCGCAACCAAGGATGAGATCGGCCTGGCCCGCACCGGTGCGGATCGCAGCGATCTCGTCGGGTGTCTTCGCTATCCTGACATGGCACGCGACCGCCCCGCCCTTCTGCGCGAGGCCGGTCATGTCGATCGACCCGAACCCCTTGTTCTCGAGATGCGCCGCCTGCCCGAGCACCGCCGAAATTGTCACCACACCGGTTCCGCCGACACCGGTGACGATCATCGCAAAATTATCGTCGAGTGCGGGCTGTCTCGGTTCCGGCAGCTTCGCGAATGCGCCCGCCAGCGGATCAGCCTCCGCCGTCTTCGGCGGCGCGACCTTGTGCATGCGCGCGCCGTGCACTGTAACGAAGCTCGGACAGAACCCGTTGATGCACGAGAAATCCTTGTTGCAAGCAGACTGGTCGATGACGCGCTTGGTTCCGAGCGCTGTTTCAAGCGGCGAAACCGCGACGCAGTTCGACTTTTTAGAGCAGTCCCCGCAGCCCTCGCAGACCGCAGGATTGATAAACGCGCGCTTGTCAGGATCGGGGAAGAGACCGCGCTTACGCCGGCGACGCTTCTCTGCGGCACACGTCTGATCGTAGACGAGGACCGTCACCCCGGGAATTTCCGACAGTGCCTTCTGGACAGGCTGTAGATCGCGCCGATGGTGCACTTCGATGCCCGACGGCAGTTCGGCTACCGACCGGTACTTCTCCGGCTCGTCCGTCACGATGACGACCTTCTTCGCCCCTTCCGCCTGCATCTGCTTGACGATCATCGGCACCGTGATCTGCCCGTCGAGCTTCTGCCCGCCCGTCATCGCGACCGCGTCGTTGTAGAGGATCTTGTACGTCACATTCACACCGGACGCGACGCATGCCCGCACGGCGAGAGAGCCGGAGTGGATGTAGGTTCCGTCACCGAGATTCTGGAACACGTGCTTGCGTTTCGAGAATGGCGCCTCGCCGATCCAGTTGGCACCCTCCCCGCCCATCTGCGTGAAGCCCTCGGTCGACCGGTTCATCCACTGCGCCATATAGTGGCAGCCGATGCCGGCATAGGCGTGCGCACCTTCCGGTACGACCGTCGAGGAATTGTGCGGACACCCCGGACAGAAGTACGGCAGCCGCGTCGCCACTTCCGGCTGCGACGGCATATTGCCCTTGAGCCCCTTGAGTTGCGACACGCGCTCTTTCAGAAAATCCCCGCCGCCGCACCGGATGAGACGCTCACCGACCGCGATCGCGATCTCCGTCGGATCGAGCGCCCCCTTGGCCGGGAAAAGCGCATTGCCGTGTTCGTCCTTCTTGCCGATCACATAGGCATGGATCGACGGATTGCGCACCGCGCTGTTGTAGAGTTCTTCCTTGACCTGGACCTCGATGAGGGAGCGCTTTTCCTCGACCACGATGATGAGATCGAGCCCGTCGGCGAATTTCTCGAGCCCCTGCGTCTCGATCGGATACGGCATCGCGACCTTGTAAAGCCTGAGGCCGATCTGATTGGCCTTCACCTCGTCGATGCCGAGTTCTTCGAGCGCCGAGCGCACGTCGAGATAGCTCTTTCCGGTCGTGATGATACCGACCTTGGCGTTCGCACCACCCGACATGACCATCTTGTCGAGTTTGTTGGCTCGCGCGTAGGCGAGAATGGCATCGCGCTTGTAGTCGTGGAGGCGGGCTTCCTTCAGCGGCGCGTGATCGGCCTGCCGGATGTTGAGGCCGCCGGGTGGCATCACGAAATCCTCGGGGATCTTGACCGTGACCCGATCGACTCGGCCATCGACCACCGAGGTCGACTCGATGTTGTCCTTCACGCACTTGAGGCCGACCCAGACACCGGCGAAACGCGACAGCGCGAACCCGTGCACGCCGTAGTCGAGAATTTCCTGCACGCCCGCCGGATTGAGTACGGGGATCATGTAGTCGACCATGGCGAATTCGGACTGGTGCGCCGAAGTCGAGCTTTCGCAGGTGTGGTCGTCGCCGAGCAGCGCGATCACGCCGCCGTGCTTGGAGGTGCCGGCATGGTTCGCATGCCGGAAAACGTCACCCGTCCGGTCGACACCCGGCCCCTTGCCGTACCAGACGCCGAACACGCCGTCGTACTTGCCCTCGCCGCGGAGTTCGGCCATCTGGCTGCCCCAGAGCGCCGTGGCCGCCAGGTCCTCGTTGAGGCCCGACTGGAACACGATGTTGCTCGCCTCGCAGATTTTCTTCGCCCGCTCGAAGGCGCCTTCGAGGCCGGCGATGGGCGACCCGCGATACCCCGAGACATACCCCGCCGTATTGAGACCGGCGGCCTTGTCGCGCTGGTGCTGCATCAGCGTGAGCCGCACGATAGCCTGCGTCCCCGTCAGCAGCTGATGCGTCATGTCGAGGTCGAACTTGTCGGAAAGACTGGGAGCGTGCTTCGCCATATACTTCCTCTAGGTCTCTCACTTGCGTGCAAGCGGGCGAATGCTGCCGGCCCAGGAGCCGTAAGAGAGCCTTCGCACACGAAATAGCTGACAAGAATGCTGACAGATTTCCGGGGGTGCGGCAAATGGTGCAGTGCTACATTCGGCCGCTGATCTGCCATGCTTTTCGGCACTGCACATCAAAATCGTCTTCAAACGATCGTGCGCAACGCTGGCCGCGAAACAATCCGGGCGCCCCCGTCTCGAAAAAGCAAAAAAATAACCAGCGCCCGCTGGGAAGCGGACGCTGGCAGACACCCCGTTTGGAGGCGTCGAATTACTTGAGATCGGCAGTCTTGCCGAAATGTTCGGCGAGCAGATAATAAAACGCGACGCGGCTCTTCTGCTTGTCGCCTTTCATCTTTTCACACACTTTCTTGATTGCGGCATCGATCTCCGCATCCGTGTTCGAGAGCTTCAGCTTTTTCTTCGCCCAGCTCTCGCGGACACGCTCGAGTTCGTCCTTCGAGGAGCAGGAAACCATCTGGGCGTCGTTGCTCTTCATCGCAATCCCGAGGAACTTGATGATCGCGGCGATCTGGGCTTCCGTGGCGCCCGGCGCATACTTCTTCACGTCGCCAGCATGATCGACAGCCATGACATTCTCCCTGTTGTTCGACGGATCGGCCAGTTCGGGAGGGGCCTCCCGGATAGATCCATGATTGATCGAGGACTTGTCGACAGTTTAGCGGGGAATAACGGTCCGTCGACCCATAATTGCGATCGATCCGTAAACTCACCTGTATAATCAGCGCATTCGACCAACCGGCGATGACAGCCAGCTCAGTCGAGCGGTCCGGCGATATGCTGCAGCAGCAACAGGAAATTCTGTGCGCTCGTAAGCCCTTGGATTCGATCGACTTCTGCCCCGTCCCGCATCACGACCGCCGTAGGAACCAGCGTCAGGCCGTCCCGAAGCCCCAGCGCACCGATGTCGACCTTTTCGACGTCGAGGAACCGCATGGGCATTTTCGACGCCTGCGGAAGGTCCTTGTAGCGCGTTGCTACATCCGCCCGGAACACCTCGCAATAGCGGCAACCGGCCTTCTCGAATACCAGGATCTCGTAGCGCGACGGCGCGGGAAAGTATCGGTCCGCCATGCGGGCGGCGCGACCGCTCTCGCTCCAGAGAAATGCTGCTCCGCCCGACGCGAGGAGAGAGACGACAATGAACTGCCACAGCCGACGCATGACCATTCCACAACGCACGCGATACCTCGACGCGTGCTGTCGCCCGCGCCCACACGCACGCTAACCGCACGGGACGCAGCGCACACGGCAAAATCGAATTTTACGTAAACTGACGCCTCAGATTGGCACACTGGCCGCATGTCGCGTCAGAACGGGCCGCTGCCCTGAAGGCTCGCATAGAAGAGCGAAGCGCCGAGCACTGTGACGAGAGCAGCGCCGGCGAGACCCACGCCCTGCTGCACACGCCCGGCCCAGACCCCGCCGCTGGCTCCGGCAAGTCGCGTCGCCAGATCGCGCGATCCGACCGCCAGCGCCGCCAGGATCGAAACCGTGATCGCGGTTCCGATCGCCATCGTGAAGGTCGCCAGCACCCCGGCCCACATCAGGCCCTGAGAAATCGCGAACACGAGGACGAGAATGGCTCCGGTGCAGGGCCGGATTCCGATGCCAAACGCAAGCGCAAGCGCGCGTCGCCACGACCAGTCCTTCTGCAGCGCGTCCGGCGACGGCATGTGGGCATGCCCGCACGCCTCGCAGCTTTCCCCGGCTGCGTGGACGTGGGCATGAACCGCCTGATCGTGGCGATGTGCGTGCGAGTGCCCGTGGTCATGCGCGTGCTGGTGGGCATGGCCGTGGACATGGCCATGGGCGTGGCCGTGATGATGACCATGTGCATGATCGTGGTGATGGTCGTGGTCGCAGCCGCAGTCAGCTCCATGCACATGAGCCGCAACGGCTGCTTTGGCCGGTGGATGGGTATGGGTATGAACGTGGTGATGGCCGTGCCCGCTGTCATGACCATGCCCATGGCTGTGCCGATGGTCATGGCTGTGCCCGTGAGAGTGGACGTGCCCTGTCGCTGCAGTCACGGCAGCCTTCCGCGATCTGAAAATCGACCGCAACTGACCCCAGAGCAACCATGCACCGAACAGCGCGACGAACGCCCAGGACGCTGTTTCGAGCCAGGCCTCGGTCGTCTTGATATCCGCCTGCGTCGATTTGAGGACAAGTACCAGAAGCGCAACGAGCACTAGCGCCGACAACGCCTGCACGAAAGCCGCCATGAACGACAGCAGCACACCGCGTCTCAGCGTCTGCCCGTCGGCCAGCACGTACGAGGAAATCACTGCCTTGCCATGGCCGGGCCCCGCCGCGTGCAACACGCCGTAGAGAAAGCCGATGCCGGCGAGCAGCATGGCCGCCGACCAGCCGCCGCCCTGCTTCAACGAACGCACCGCCGAAGCCATGGCGCGATTGATCTCGGCCTGCTTCTGCATCATCCAGTAGTAGGTTCGATCGAAAAAGCCGGTCGGCATCTGCGGCGGTCGTGCCGACTCCGCACCCTGTGGCCGCTGCGGCAGAAAGCTCTTCGGTGCCGCCGCCGGCGGCGTCTGACCTTGTGCCGGCTGCGACGTGGGCGCACTTACCTGCGCGGTTGCGTGATCGCCGCCGAACGACATGATGGCGAAAACAATCGCCGTAACGACCAGCACATAGCCTGCCGAAGCGTGCCAGACCGACGCCGCCCGTCTGCCTGCGATCCTTGCCATCACCGGCCCCGCGATCAACATCCTATCTTTATGACCTTGGCCGTGGAGAGACCGAAGTTCGCCCCTCCCAACTGCTCGAAGAAGGCTTCCCCGAGCCTCTTGGCAGCATCCACATCCGCCTTTGGCGTCTCGACCGTCGCCTTGCACGACGCCGGTGCACCACTCGAAAGTTTCACCGGCTCCTTCGCGTCGAGTTCGAACGCGATGAAGAAGCTCGGATCATAGATGCCGAACTGGAAGTCCTTGGCTTCCCCGAGGACCGGCTTGTCGAGACGGACCTTGAAGTGCATCGACAGGATGCCATTGTTGTTCTCGGCCCAGTATTCCCCGTCCTTCGGATCGACGAGGCCGAGCTCCTGTCCAGCCAGCGTCGGGTAGGTAAAATACTTGAACTCCTTGAGCCCCTCGATGTTGAGTTTGGCCAGTTCGTGGAGTTCCTCGCGATCGAACTTGCCGTCCTTGTTCTTGTCGAGGTCCTGCACGGCCATCGCCGTATAAAACTCGTCGAACGTCCAGACGTGATCGAAGCCGACGATCGTGCCCCGTTCGATGTTCACGGTAGTCTTTGCGGTGATGAAGACGTGAGGATGAGCATGCGCCGGCACCACGTTACCAGCGACGAGACTTGCGACGGCCGCCCCGAGGGCACCAGCCCGAACGCCTCGTATCGATGGCATTTTCCGATCCTGCTGTTTCCCGACCATGGAACCCATCCTGCCTCGTCGCCCTCCGCCACCCTCGTCGAGGATGCTCCGGACTCCCGACACGCGCATTCGAACGAATTTATGACCACCCGAACACTATTTAGGGACCTTCCAACCTATCACAAGTTCCCGAGACCCTGGACCACGGGCCGGTCACCAATACGTGACACCACGTCACATCGGACGATACCCGTCGCCCCCCCTGATATTCTATTGACTGATACTATATAACGTATTCTATTCGCAACCGAACAAGGCAAGCACAGGTGCCGCAAGCACCGCTCATGAGCAAAATGGAGCCCCGCATGCCAACGCCAAGCCGCCCCTTCGCAAAAATTGGCCTGACCGCCGCCCTGACGGCCGGATTTGCCGTCATCGTGTCCATGACCACTGCCCTCACGGCTGAAGCCCAGCAGCAAGGCCCGAAAGTCGTCGCATCGATCAAGCCGGTCCACGCTCTCGTCGCCCAGGTGATGGGAACGACCGGAACCCCCGAATTGCTCCTCACCGGCAACGCCTCGCCTCATACCTATGCCCTGAAGCCCTCCGACATCGCAAAGGTGACCGGGGCTGATGTGCTGTTCCGCATTTCCGAGCGCCTCGAGCCGTTTACCGGTAAGGTCAAAGTCCATTTGCCGAAGAAATCCGGCCTCGTCTCCCTCGTGGAGGCCAAGGGCGTGAAGACTTTGCCCATGCGCTCCGGTGGAGACTTCGAGAAGCATTCCCACGGCAAGAAGGGACACGCGCATTCGCACAGCCACGATCATGGCAAGAAATCCGGCAAGGCGGCCATCGACGGCCATATCTGGCTGGATCCCGACAATGCGATCGCGATGCTGGACGCCATTGCCGAGGAACTCGCGGCACGGATGCCGGCGAATGCAGCGACGTACCGCGCCAACGCTGCAGCCGCAAAAACCGAGATCCAGAACCTGGCCACCGAACTGTCCGCGACCCTGGCTGGCCTGCAGGACAAACCCTACATCGTCTTCCACGATGCCTATCAGTATTTCGAAAACAGGTTCGGCCTGACCGTCGCCGGCTCGATCACCACCGACCCCGAAATTCCGCCGAGCGGCAAGCGGCTGTCGGAACTGCGCGCCAAGATCCAGCGCCTCGGGGCCACCTGCGTTTTCGGCGAACCAAATTTCGACGCCAAGGTCGTCGACACGATCACGTCAGGAACCAAAGCGCGTGTCGGCAGTCTCGATCCGGAAGGCGCAAGCCTCGAGGCCGGCACGGCGTTCTACGGAACGCTCATGCGCAATCTCGCCAAGGGCGTGAAGGATTGCCTCGCCCCGTCGACATGATCGGAAACAACCCGGCGCTCGCCTGCGAGAGCTCCGGCCATCCGGTCGTCAGGCCACTCCGGCAACGCGCTGGATCCGGCCGAGCGTTTCGATCATGTCGTCACCGGCGGCGATGAACCCGTCGGCCCCGGCGGCGGTCAGCGCGTCGTCGAGGCCCTTCGGTCGTCCGGCGACGAATACCGCTTTGGCGCCGGCCCCCTTGAGCGCCATGACTGTCGCCTCGCCGAGTTCGCCATAAACCGCGTCCGAAGAGCAGATGCATGCGACATGCGCCCCACTTTCGGCGAAGCGGGCGCCGGCATCCTGCGACGCGGTGAGCTCCCCGCCCATCAGCCCGTCGATCCCGCCTGCTGCGAGGAAGTTCCTGATCCAGATGGCTCGCGTCCCGTGCACGGCGAGCGGCCCGAGGGTTGCGAGAAAAACGCGCGGCCGGCTGCCGCCGTTCGCCTCATGCGCATCGGCAGCGTCGCGCAGGGCTTCGAATGCGGCGGCATCGCGCCGCTCCGGAATGGGTGTGACCGAGCCCACGCCATTCGGTGAGGCGGTCGCTGGCCACGGCGCCACCTTGACCCCATCGGAGCCGAGCAGCGGAAACGCACTCGTCCCGCTCATGGCGATGCGGCCCGTCGCAAGTGCCTTCCGTCGCGCATCCGCCGCCGCTGCGATCCGCCCCTGCACGTCACCCGCGCCGAGGGCCGCCAGGATACCCCCGGCCTTCTCGATCGCCTGGAATTCGGCCCACGCCATTGCCGCGAGATCACGGGTCACCGCCTCGATCGCGTAGCTTCCTGCCGCCGGGTCCGCCACCCGTCCGAGGCCGCTCTCTTCCTGAAGGACGATCGACGTGTTCCGTGCCATCCGCCGCGCAAACGCATCGGGCGCGCCGATCGCCCAGGTGAAAGGGTAGACCGTGACGCTGTCAGCCCCGCCCAGCGCAGCCGACGCGCACGCCATCGTCGTCCTGAGCATGTTCACCCACGGGTCCCGCTTCGTCATCATGCGAAGCGACGTCTCGGCCGAGATCGAAACCCGTCGTGCGCTTTCACCAACCCCGGTCGCAGCCGCGATCCGGTCGACGAGCAAGCGGACCGCGCGCAGTTTCGCGATACCGAGAATTTCGTCGGCGTCGACCGCGATCCTGAGAGCGATCTTGCCCAGCGCCTGGTCTGGAGCGACCCCGGCTTTCTCCGCTGCCCGCAGATACGCGACGATCGTCGCCAGCACGGCACCGAGTTCCTGCGCCTCGGTCGCCCCGCCACGATGATAGACGGTGCCATCCGCCGCCAGTGCCGTGACGTGTGGCCGCCCGAGCGACCACGCCACGAGATCGGCAGCTGGGCGGAGGTCGCCGATCGCGCGGCCCGACACTACAGCCGATCCTACGGGATCAAAATTGATCGCGGCCCGCTGCTTGTCGGCCCCGATACCCTGGGCCCGCCACACCTCGTCGATGGATGCCGCAGCCTCGGGTGCGGCCGGACCGGCCTCGAAAGCGACCGGACAGACGTCGAGCAGAACGCCATCGAGCGCCTTTGCAAGCGTTCGCGCATTGGCCGCGAGGCCAGGCTTGTCACCCCCCGCGACCGTGAGCAGCACCGAACTGGCCCCGCCCGTGAGATCGTCGAGTACCGCCGCATTGACTTCGGACGGATCGCTGCCGACCTGGACTTGCCGGATGTCCCAGCCCATGTCCGCCCCGGTAGCCGCCCGGATACCGATCGCGGCAGATCCGCCGCCTGTGTCTTCAGCCCGGTATACCGGCCTGATCTTGATGCCATCGGCCGTTCGCGACACGAGCCGGCGCTCGAAATCGGCGCCTTTCAATATCTTGTCGACGAGGTCGCGCCACCGTTTCGCATCGGCCGGCGGGAAATCGTCCGCAAGCGGCTTCGGGGTTTCGGACATCGGGCTCACCTCTGAACACCTGATCGTATGGTCACCGTGACCTGTTCCGGCCCGACAACTATCCGACGGGACGCCATCCGGCTACCCCGACGAACGGTCGCAACGGGATCGGCACGTGGGACAGGTCCGACGACGAACACTTTCGTCGCCCCACCCTCTTGCCGCAGCGGTATTAACGATAGTATCGAACGTGGACCAAAGTCCTCGATGTCGGTTGTCGCCATATGTTCCGATTTTCAATCGCATCCCGATCGCACGCCTGTCTGAAGATTGCGATCGGATCTGTGCTGCTGTTCGCACTGGGTACGGCTGCTGACGCCCAGTCATCGAAAAAATCGAAGGCGCCGCCCCCCGAGCCAGTGACCAAGGCGGAAATGGTGCCGACACCGCATCAGTTCCCGATCGGCTCGATCGTCATCGTCAACAAGGAACGACGCCTCTACTACGTCACCGGCAAGGGCGAGGCACGACGTTACCGGATTGCCGTCGGCAACGATGCCGAGCGCTGGCTCGGCCGCACGTTCGTCGCCGGCAAGATCGTCGATCCAAAGTGGATACCGGTCAACGGTGACGACCCCGTCGAAGGCGGCGATCCGACGAACCCGCTCGGCAAGCGCGCGCTGTACCTCGACTGGTCGCTCCTCCGCATCCATGGCACTCCGTCCCGGAATTCGATCGGCTCCGCCGTCTCAAACGGCTGCATCCGGATGTTGAACGAAGACGTTATCGATCTGTTCGACCGCGTCCACTTCGGCGCGCCGGTGTTCGCCATCAACACCTGGGACGAGGCAACGAAGTACACGAATACGCGCGTTGCCGAGAAGATATACGTCGATCCCGAGGCTCGTCGCATCGCCAAGGAGATAGAGGCCGAGGATCTGCGCATTCGCGCCGCAGAGATCGCCGAGCGCGCGGAAGAGCGGCGGCGCGAAGCGCAGGAACGCGCCCGGGCCGAGGCGCGTCTGGCTGGAGCCTCGGCGTT
>DAOMWV010000008.1:0-35470 GCA_035436725.1 Hyphomicrobiaceae bacterium | reverse complement strand
CGGCTCCGGGCGCCGCCTCAGCCGAAGCGAACGCGGCGTTTACCCCAGGGGCATGGCCGGCCACGATGGCGGCGAACCGGCGCCTGCCGTCCTGCGGCAGCCTGCCGGACAGGTTGCGGAGCCGCTCCATCGCCACGCTCACTTCCGTCAGCTTCGGGATGCTCGAGCGCGCCGTGACCTCACCACGCACCCCACTAAGCATCGCTGTGAGCATCGCGAGTGTCTCGTGTGTCTCGGCGGCGAGGTCGACGTCGCCCACCATGATCCGCTCGGGCAGCCCGGCCAGGCGACTTACGGTCTGGGACTGTGCGCCTGTCGCCAATGACAGCGCCCGCTCGCCAAAGACCGACCACCACATCACGGACGCGGCGGCGATGGCCGCGATCCAGCCGGGCCAGCTGAACTCGCTTCGGGACGGTGTGCCCGGCGCCGACGCTGCTTGTTCGCGATGCTTCGGGGCTGCCCGCTGCGTGGAACGGGGGCGATCGTCTCGTTCGAGTCCATCGACGAGACCGGTCTCTGCCAGTAGCGGCCGCAACGTATCGGGGACGGACTCAGCGATGGCCCGCCGCTGGTCGAACAGAAGGTCGCCGAGGGCGTCGGTGTCGAGATCCTGCCCGGTGCGCTCGCGCTCGAGCACGTCGAGCACGGACGGCATCGCGAGACTAAGCGCGGTTGCGGCATTGCCGATGCCGGTCGCGGAAAACTTCGACAGCACGCCGGCGAGCTGGCCGAGGGCGGGGCTGCCGAGCAAGGTTCCGATCGCGGAACGCCCCTCGTCGGTGATCGCCTGCTGGCGGGTAGTACCGATGGCGTCCGCCAGGTCGTCGCCGCCGGTCGCGCGGCGCTGGTCGAGAACGGAGGCGAGCAGTCGGGGTCCCGCCGTATCGCCGGCGCCGGCTGCAAGGCTTGCGAGGAGAGCGGGGATGCCGCCGGCGAACAGGCGTTCGACGGTTGCGGGCGTCACGCCCATGGCCTTAGCCAGCCGCTCTCTCGTTGCAGGGCCGAACTCACTGGAAACGGCATCGACCAAATCTGACATAACGCCTCGGATCCCGGTCTTTCGGGTCTGCCGCATGTTCTCGAGCCGCTCGTGCGGTTGCCGCTTGGCCTACCCCGCCCGCCAGAATTGTAGCGAAAACACGGGCCGTCAACTCGATGCTCTGGAAAGGCTGGCATTCCGGGATGCGGGGGCCGGGATGCGGGGCCGAGAGGGGGACAGAGGCCGGGCCGGAAGTCCGGGCGCGCGGCCCGTGCAAGTCAGATCACCGGCTTTTGGCTTGCGCGGGCCCCACAAAAGTGCGCTTTAACCGCACGGATTTCCCGACTTTGCCAGCTATCGCCCTAGGGCGGAGAAACAAGGAGCGCACATGTACGTTTCGACCCTCGAGCACTACATCGACGGCAAATGGGTTCAGCCCTCGTCCGGCAAGACCAGCGATGTCGTGAACCCTGCTACGAATACCCCGATCGCCAAACTCGGACACGCCAACAAGGCCGACCTCGACAAGGCCCTCGCCGCCGCCCAGAAGGGCTACGAGACCTGGCGCAAGGTTTCTGCCTACGAGCGCGGCAAGATCCTCAAGAAAGCCGCCGATCTCCTCCGCTCGCGCGTCGACGAGATCGCCAAAGTCCTCACCATGGAGCAGGGCAAGGTTCTCGCCGAGGCGAAAGTCGAGCTGATGGGCTCGGCCGACATCATCGAGTGGTTCGCCGAGGAAGGCCGCCGCGCCTATGGGCGCATCATTCCGGCCCGCGCCGACGGCGTTCGCAACATGGTCATCCAGGAGCCGATCGGCCCGGTCGCCGGTTTCTCGCCGTGGAACTTCCCGGTGTCGCAGGCCGCCCGCAAGATCGGTGGCGCGCTCGCGGCAGGCTGCTCGATCATCATCAAGTGCCCGGAAGAGACGCCGGGTTCGCCGATCGGCTTCGTGAAGTGCTTCCACGACGCGGGCGTTCCGGCCGGCGTCATCAATCTCGTCTATGGCCAGCCGGCCGAGATTTCCGAGTACCTCATCCCGTCGCCGATCATCCGCAAGATCTCGTTCACGGGTTCGGTACCGGTCGGCAAGCACCTGAACCAGCTCGCCGCGATGCACATGAAGCGCGCGACGATGGAGCTCGGCGGGCACGCGCCGGTCATGATCTTCGACGACGTCGACACCGATCAGGTCGCCACGATCCTGCACGGCATGAAGACACGCAACGCCGGTCAGGTCTGCGTCTCGCCAACGCGCTTCTTCGTGCAGGAGAAGGTGTACGACAAGTTCGTCGGCAAGTTCACCGACCTCATGAAGAACACCAAGGTCGGTGACGGTCTCGCCGCCGACAGCAAGATGGGTCCGCTCGCCAACCCGCGCCGCATCTCCGCGATGGAGTCGTTCGTCCAGGACGCCCAGGAGAAGGGCGGTAAGGTCGCAACGGGCGGCAAGCGCATCGGCAACCAGGGCAACTTCTTCGAGCCGACGGTTCTGACCGACCTGCCGAAGAACGCGCGCATCCTCTCCGAGGAGCCGTTCGGCCCTGTCGCCGTCATGCTGCGGTTCAAGGACACCGAGGCGGCCCTGAAGGAAGCCAATTCGCTGCCGTTCGGTCTGGCGTCCTACGCGTTCACAAAGGACTCCAAGCTCGCCACCCGCGTCGCCGACTCGCTCGAGAGCGGCATGGTGTCGATCAATGGTTTCGGCATCGCGCTGCCCGAGACGCCGTTCGGCGGCATCAAGGACTCGGGCTACGGTCACGAGGGCGGTATCGAAGGCCTGTCGGCCTACCTCTCCGCCAAGTTCGTCAGCCACATCAGCTGACGGTCTCGCAAGCTCTGCTGGACACTCATGAACATCGCGCCGCCCGGGTCTCCCGGGCGGCGTATTTCGTTTGGCTGTGGCAAATGGGGTCGACGGCAAAGAAAGGTCTGGCAGCAGCCAGCGGAACATTTTAGAAAACTTCTAAATTATGTTCGACTCTTCCAGATTCGCGCCTGCAGTGGCGGGCGCCTGAGGGCTGCCTGCCGATCATGACTGATCCTGCCACGTTCACGGTCTTCGCCGTCGCCATGCTGACCGCCATCGCGACGGGTCTCGGTGCTCTACCGCTCCTTTTCGCCCGGCAGATAAGCCCGCGGCTTCTTTCCCTTTCCAACGCGGCTGCTGGTGGCCTGATGCTGGCCGCCTGCCATGCGCTTGTCGCCGAAGGCATCGAGCTCGGCCCCTGGCGCCTGCTCGCCGGGATCGCGGCCGGGCTCGCGGGCATCATCGTCGCGCACCGCTATGTCTCCGACAGCAATTACGAACTCGGATCGCTGAAGGGTGTCGACGCGAAAAAGGCACTTCTGATCGTCGGCGTGATGACGGCGCACTCATTCGCCGAAGGTGTAGGCGTCGGCGTATCCTTTGGCGGGGACGGCGCTCTCGCCACCTTCATTTCGACCGCGATCGCGATCCACAACATCCCCGAAGGACTTGCCATCGCGCTGGTTCTCGTGCCGCGCGGAACGCCGGTATGGCAGGCCGCGCTGTGGGCGATCTTCTCGAGCCTGCCGCAGCCGTTGATGGCAGTTCCATCCTATTGGTTCGTGGAAGCGTTTCGGGAATTCCTTCCGATCGGGCTCGGATTCGCGGCCGGTGCGATGTTCTGGCTCGTATTCGCGGAGCTGATCCCCGATGCCAACAAGCACGAAAAGCCGGAAAACGTCGGCGTTGCCATCACGCTGGCCTTCGCGGCGATGATAGCGTTTCAGTATCTCGTCCTGAAATGATGCCGAACACGCGACGGACGCGCCGTTCGCGCCGGGTCTTCAGCGCCTTTCTTCGAGAAAGAGCACGCGTGCGAGCATGGCGAGAAACCCTATGCTGCCGGTCGCCAGCACGGCCACCAGCCAGCCCCAGGTCTGCATGCCGACGGCTCGCGCACGCGGCAGTATCAGCCACCACCCTATCGTGGCGGCAAGCAACAGGTCGAACCAGATCTGATTGCCCCAGAGATTGCGCGTATGCTCGGGCCAAAACCCGGTGACGCCTTCGTAGAAAGCGGCGTAGAGACTCCAAAGAAGGAAAGCAACGGAGAGAGCGGCGGGAATGCGCCAGGCGCCAGCACCCAGTTTGCCGTCACGGGACGTCAGAAACGCCAGCAGGAGCGCGACTGCAATGCCCGCAACCCATGGCAACGTCTGGACAAGTGTCATATTCGTAGCTCCACTCCACGGAAACGCCGACAAACAATACTCGAGAATACAGGGTGTAACGAGATGCAGCAGGATTTGCCGGTCAATGCCTTCAAACGCGCTATTCGCGAGGGCCGACAGCAGATCGGGCTGTGGTGCTCGCTTCCCGGTGGCTACATCGCCGAACTCAACGCGGGTGCCGGCTATGACTGGTTGCTCATCGACACCGAGCATTCGCCGTCTGATCCACTGACATCGCTCGAACAACTGCAGGCGGCGGCGCCATATCCGGTTTCGTGCGTCGTCCGCCCGGCGATCAATGATCCCGTTCTCATCAAGCGGCATCTCGACAACGGCGCTCAATCGTTGCTCATCCCGTACGTGCAGAATGCGGCAGAGGCGGCGGCAGCCGTGGCGGCGACGCGCTATCCGCCCGAGGGCATCCGCGGCGTAGCCGGCGTCACGCGTGCCACACGATTCGGTCGTGTCGCCGGATATGCGAAGCGCGCCGCCGAGGAGCTTTGCGTTCTCGTGCAAGTCGAGACCGCAGAGGCACTGGTCGAGATCGAGGCGATCGCCGCCGTTCCGGGCGTCGACGGCATCTTCATCGGTCCGGCCGACCTCGCAGCCAGCATGGGCTATGCGGGTGAGCTACAGAACCCCAAGGTCGTCGCCGCCATCGACGACGCCATCCGCCGCATTCGCGCGGCTGGAAAACCCGCCGGTATTCTCACGCCCGATCCCGCCTTCGCCAAACGCTGCATCGAAAACGGCACGCTTTTCACGGCGGTCGGCGTCGATGCGGCCATTCTCGCGCGCGGTGCCGAAGCGCTTTTGAAGCAATTCCGTTGAGGTCGCGTCGGCTACAGTTTGCATCCGGAGACAATCCAGCATGACCATTCAACTCTACTACGCGCCCGGTGCCTGTTCGTTCGTGCCGCATGGGTTGCTCGAAATCGCAGGCGCCACATTCGAGCCCAGGCCCGTCAAGCTGCACAAGGGTGAGCAGGCGACACCGGAGTATCTCGCTATCAATCCGCGCGGGCAGGTTCCCGTACTCGTCGTCGATGGCCAGCCGATCAACCAGATCGTCGCTATCGTCACCTACATAAACGATGCCGTTGCAGGCGGACGATTCCTGCCCCCGGAGCCGCTCGCCAAGGCCAAAGCGCTGCAGACGCTCGCGTGGTTCAACAACACCGTGCATCCAACCTTCACGCACGTGTTCATGCCGCAAAAGTTCGCCGACGACAAAGCCGCCCAGTCCGCGATCCGCAGCACCAACATCGGCAAATACCGCGAACATCTCGTCGAGATCGACGCCATGTGCGCGACCGCCGAGCCGTGGCTCGGCGGCGCAGAGATCGGCCCGCTCGATCTTTACGCGCTGACCCTGATGCGGTGGGGTGGGTTCGCCGGTATCGGCCCCAAGAGCTGGGCGCATCTCTGGCCGCACGCGAACAAGGTCGCGCAGCATCCGGGCGTGGCGCGTGCCGTCGAACGTGAGCGGCTCGAACTGGATGTGAAGCCGATCGCAAGCTGATAGACGTTTCACCCGAATTTCGACCTCACCCAGGGAGATCTACCGCATGCTCAAGTTCTACTTCAACGGCTCGCCGAACCCATCAAAGGTCGGGCTGTTCCTCGCCGAAGCGGGGATTCCGTACGAAGGCGTTCCGGTCGATACGCGACGCGGTGATCAGTTCAAGCCGGAGATCGTCGCGCTCAATCCCAATGCGAAAGTGCCGATCATCGACGACAACGGCGTGATCGTTTTCGACAGCAACGCGATCCTGCTGTATCTCGCAGAAAAGCACGGCAAGTTTCTGCCGGCAGATACGCCGAACAATCGCGCGCAGCTGCTGTCGTGGCTGATGTTCGTCGCGACGGGAGTCGGTCCCTATTCCGGCCAGGCCGTGCACTTCCGGCACTTCGCGCCCGAAAAAATCAAATATGCGAACGATCGCTACCAGTACGAAGCGAAGCGTCATTTCGGCATTCTCGACCAGCATCTGGCCACGCACCGCTACATGGTCGGCAATACTTACACCATCGTCGACATGGACGTGTGGGGCTGGGCGCGGATGATCCCGTTCATCCTTGGGGACGATGCATGGGCGACGATGCCCAATCTCAAGCGGCTGCATGACGAGATCATGGCGCGCCCGGCGGCCAAGGAAGCCCTCGCGCTCAAGGATCGCCATGCGTTCAAGACAGAAATGGACGACGAAGCGAAGCGGAACATGTTCAAGCATATCGCCGCGAATTGACCTCGCGCTACGGCGTACTCCGCATCGTTGCGCGAGTGCGCCGAATTCTCAGCCCGCGGCACACGTGGCGTAGTCGTGAGAAATTAGTCGGACTGGCATCGTCGTTCGGACGAAGTGGAGCGAACCATGTCTTCGATCACCGGCGGCTGTCAGTGCGGTGCCGTTCGCTACCGGCTCTCGGCGGACCCACAGAACGCGCACGTGTGTCATTGCCGCATGTGCCAGAAGGCGACTGGAAACTATTTCGCGGCGCTCGCGCGGGTTGCGCTCTCAGACATCACCTGGACACGGGGCGCACCATCAATCTTCCGGAGTTCCGAACTCGTCGAACGCGGGTTCTGCCGGAATTGCGGAACGCCGCTGACGTTCCGGTACGTGAATACGGACCGCATCAACATCACGCTCGGGTCGCTGGATGATCCCACAGCGGTGCCTCCCATCCGCCAATATGGCGTCGAGGGGCGGATGCCGTTCATGGGCGAGATCGCCGATCTCCCGGGCACTAAGACCGAAGACGACGTCCCCGCCGATGTGATGAAAAGGCTCTCGAGCCGCCAGCATCCCGACTACGACACACCAGACGGGTGGTCCCCGGACGGCACCTGAAAGATCGACGCGCTTGGAGCCGGCGCGCTGCGCCGGCTCCGGACGACACGCCGTTAGTTGGTCTTCGTGACTTTCGGCAAGTTCTTCGCCTGCTCCTTGGTGAGGTTCAGCGTGACGCGATCGCCTTCGAAGCGGAACTGGCTCGGCATGATCCGCACGCGCGTTTCGCCGATGCCCATAAGGCCACCGATATCGGCGTGCATTTCGGTGACGCGACCGGAGCCGTCGCGGGCGAAGGCTGCGACTTCGCCGAGATTGGCGCCGTCCGAAGAATAGATCACCTTGTCGATCCACTTCTTCGATTCTTCTTCCGAAAGCACGACATCACTTGCGATCGAGCCGGTTGTCGCCGTGTTCGCCGACGGATTTGCCGGCATCGCAGCCGGCGGCGCAGCAGGGGCCGGAGTGGTCGACGTATTCGGCGGTGGCGACGCGGCAGGCGGCAGCGTCGGCTGGGGAGCGGTCGTCTGTGCGATCGCCGGGATCGCAACACTCATGGCGAGGGCTGCGACAAGTGGAAGTGATTTTTTCATGACGCTCAACTCTCTCGTGTGTGTATTTGCTCATGACACGGCACACGTCGGGTGCGTGTGCGCAGCAACACAGCTGCTCCCCTTCAACGCACAGGAGTGTGATCGGTTCCGTGTCTTCCGCGTGACGTCTCAGCGCGGCCGGTTCGCCCGATACTTCGCTTCGCCGTCGGGCGTCAGGCAATATTCTGCGAGCTTCAGCGTGTCGGCGTCGGGGGCCAGAAGGCGAACCACGGTCATGCCGACGCTTCGTGTTACCTTGCCGTCGTCATCTTTCTGCAGCCACTTGTAGTCGAGTACGAATATTCTCTTCGGAACCGCTGGAAGCGTGAGGAGACCATTGGTCGGGACATGCTGCTCGGCGTCGGGAACGTTTGCAAAGGCGAGGCGCGCATCTGCCGGTATATCGTGCCGGAACGGGCGGGACAGCACGGTGTCGAGGTGCTCCCTATTCGCATCCGACGACGCACATGCGAGCGAAGCCGGATGCACCAGAGCGCGCATCGCGGCGATGTCGCGCTTGCGTGCCGCCGCGAGATAGGCTTCGGCAAAATGCTTCTCGGCGGATGTCGTCGGACGCTGGGCGGGGTCCGAGAAATCGACACGTATCGTGCCGATGGTGATCGCGTCCGCGACGGCTGCGGACTGCGATACCAGAGTGATCAGGGCCGCCGAAACTGCTGTCTTGAGCGACATGTGAACCGACCTGCTGCTGCGTGCGGTCACAGTGGCGAGAAGGATTTAACACACCGATAAGACCGATCCCGCGACTATGAAAGCGCGGCAGGAGTCGTGTAATCACTGGACATGAGCTGGAAAAAGGGACCCAAAAGCGGAGACGGCGACGACGGCCAGGACGGCCGGCGGGGTTATCACCATGGCAATCTGCGCGAGGCGCTGATCGCGGCCGCGCTGGATCTCATATCGCGCAAAGGGCCAGCCGGGTTCACGTTCGCGGAGGCCGCACGCCAGGCCGGTGTCAGCCCTGCCGCACCATACCGGCATTACAAGGACCGGGAAGCTCTTCTCGCCGACGTCGCCGAGCAAGGCTTCATAGCGTTCGAGCAAAGCCTTTCTGCCGCATGGGACAATGGCCGGGGCGGTGCCGGACCGGCCCTTAAACGCATGGGGCTGGCCTACCTGCACTTCGCAACGACCTCGCCCGCCTGGTATTCGGCCATGTTCGAAAGCGGACTTCCGATGTCCGCCTATCCCAAACTCCATGCATCCGGTGAGCGGGCACTCGGGTTGCTCAGGACCGCGTGCGAGGCCCTCGTCGCCGATCTGCCGGCTGGCAAACGGCCGCCCGCAATGATGATGGCTCTGCACATCTGGAGTCTCAGTCATGGCATCGCCGGGCTGTTTGCCCGCGGGGACGGAGCGCGAAGGCCCCTGCCGATGCCGCCCGAAGACCTGCTTGAGGCCGGGATCCTCGTCTACCTCGACGGCCTTGGGATCCCGAAGCAGGCCAGGTGAGGGCGTGGCTGACAGCATGCAGGTCCGGGGGCGCGGTTTCGGGCCCGAAACAATTTGCTGCTTTTTTCCGGTCCGATCTCTTGACGAAGCGGGTCGCGCACTTCATTTATGTAAATGTAAATAACATTCACATTGGAGGTCGTGATGTCTGAGATGGTTGCCAGGATGGACGATCTGGGACGTCCGGCGTGGATCGCGGCGATGGTTCTGGGATTTATCGTCTTCTTCCCGGCCGGGCTCGCGATATTGGCTTTCCTCATCTGGAGTGGACGAATGGGCTGTTCAAGGCACGACGAGTTCCGGCGCGCGCGTTGGGACGACAAAATGAACCGCTGGAGCGAGAAGTTCAGCGCCTGGGGCGGCAATGACGGCACCCGCAGCCGGACATCCGGCTTCAGGCCGAGCGGGAATGCCGCGTTCGACGAGTATCGCGAGGAGACGCTGCGCCGCCTCGAAGACGAGGCCCGCGAGTTCACCTCGTTCCTGACGCGTTTGCGCATGGCCAAAGACAAGGCCGAGTTCGAGCAGTTCATGAGTGAGAGGCGTGCAAACGCCCAAAACCCCGCGGCTTCGGGCGGCGCTGCCCCGTCCGGCAATTGAGCACAGGCTCATCTCAAACGAAGAGGGCACACGTCGCGCCGTGTGCCCTCAGTCTATTCGATCTGACGAGCACCGAGGATTTCGCTCGACGCACGACCATGTTGTCCGGATGGCATTGTCGGGTATACCGGAATGATGCGAGCCGCTTTTGATGGCGCGCACACTGCCCAGTCCGGAAGCCTGCGGGGTCTATTCAAATCCATGTCAGATGACATCGTCTCAATCCCGGCCGGCGGCGCTCCGGCACTGGTTGCCTGCGGTTTCTTCACCCCAAACTACCGGCCGCTGGCACAGCGCCTGTCCGCAGAGCTCGGGCCTGACAACCCGCATCACTTCTTCAGCATGGACAAGGGGCAGGCGAGCTGGTTCGACATCGTCGGCTGGAAACCCAAGGTCATCGAACGCGCTCTGGATCTCTACCCGAATTCAGCGATCGTTTTTCTCGACATGGACAGCCAGGTTCATGGGTCGCTTGCAGCGCTCGCCAACATTAATGCGGACGTCAGCGCGCGGGCGAAGACGCGCATCAGTTCTCTGCCGTGGCGTTCACGCCGCAAATGCATTCTCGTGGTGTCGGCTCGGGTCATGGTTTTCAAGCCGAACGCCAGGGTGCGGAAGTTCCTGAAAGACTGGCACGATGCAATGGCGGACGGATCCTACCGGAAAAAGGACGGTGCCGAGCTCGCCCTCGGCATGGTGCTGATGAGTTCACCAGGACTTACATTCACGCCGATTGATCCGGTGTTTGCCGGCCTCGAGATCGGAACGGCTCCGTCGAACGCCATTCTCACCCATATCAGCGAAAGCGAGAAGACCGGGCGTTCCTGAAGTCCGGCAAACCGCGCTTTTCCGGCCCAAGAACGCGTCCGTCGCTCAATTTGTGTTTTCGAACATTGCAGAAAGTGCCGAAAACAGGGCACAAGTTGCCGCAGGGGTGTCAGAAACGCTTGATTTCAGCGGCAAACTGCTGCATCTGACGCGCCTCAACATGAACCAACAGGATTAGATCCATGGCCAAAGCCGCAAAGGCCGCGAAAGCCGCCAAGCAGGAAACCGTGACGCTGCGTCACATCGGGAACGCTCTCGCCGAAGCGCACGAGCTGCCGAAGAAGCAGGCGAACGCCATCATGGAAGACTTCGTCGGCATGATCACGAAGCACCTCAAGAAGGGCGCGCGCATCCGCATGGCCGGTCTCGGCGTTCTTCAGGTCCGCAAGCGCGCTGCACGGATGGGCCGCAACCCGGCGACCGGTGAGGCGATCAAGATCAAGGCTTCCAAGAAGGTCGCGTTCCGCGCCGCCAAGGAACTCAAGGAACAGGTTTGATCGACACCCGCTTGGGGTTGTCATCGACACCGGAAAAGCGGGGGCGACCCCGCTTTTTTGCGTTCGTATCCGGCTAGGGCGGGTTCTGGCTCGCGAACGGCGCCATGGCGCGATGGCGGGCGATCCAGCGATCGCCAATGACGAGAATGATCGCGGCCGTCAGCACGAGCGTGAACGATCCGGCTGCGATGCCACGCCATTCGGGCACGGCGACAAGATGAGCTGCCAGCCACGAACCGGCTGCAATCCCGACGTAGAGCATCGAACTGTTGAGCGCGATGACGAGCTGTGCGTCCTTCGGTGCGATCGAGACGAGACGCGATTGCTGCATCGTGAAATGCGACCAACCGAACAGTGACCAGCAACCGAGAACGATCGCCACCGCGACGGGTGACGTCGGCCCCTGCGTGACCATCGGATGCAGGATCGCGTGCGCGGCACACAGGAACAGCAGCGCCCGAGACGGGCCGACCCGGTCCGCGATCATGCCGCCGAAGACAGCGGCCACGAACGCCATGGCGCCGTAGATCATCATGTAGGTCGAGAGGCCGTCACGACCGACGCCGAGACGTGTTTCCAGGATCGGCGCGATGAATGTCAGCGTCGTGTATGTCGCCGCGATGAAGGCAACCGTGAACAAAAGCGCGACGAGGATCGGGCCCGTACGGACGACGCGGCGGAGTTCCGCCAGCGAGGTCGGCGAAAACGGGATCGTCGCCGGCACCATCCGCCAGATCATCGCCGCCATGACGAGCGCCAGTCCGCCTACGATGCCGAACGTCGTCTGCCAGCCGAACGTGTAGCCGAGCCAGGTCCCGGCGGGTGTGCCGATGCCCTGCGCAGCAGTGAAGCCCATGAAGACGGTCGACAACGCCGTTGCGCGGCGCTCCGGAGCGGCGGTCGACACGGCGACACCGGCGACAGCAGGACCGTAGAGACCGGCACCCAGCGCTCCGATGATGCGCGCAAGTTCGACCGTCAGCATGGATGACGCGACGGCGCAAATCAGTGCGCCGACACCGGTCAGAAGCATGCCGGCCGTCAGCACGAGGCGTCGCGGCAGATGGCCGGTTGCTGCGATGACGAGTGGCGCGCCGATGGCATAGGCGACGGCGTACTCGGTGAGGATACGGGCGAGCGTCGCGGGTTCGACGCCCAGACTTCGGCTCATCGTCGTCATCAGGCCGAGTACGACGAACGCGGATATCCCGAGGATGAAATTGCCGACGGCGAGAACCAGCAGGACGCGGTTGCTTCCCGATCGGGCCGGAACGGGCCCGAGGCCGGCACCGTCGGTCATGCGGCAACTCCGGCCGCCAAGGTTTCGATAGCTGCCGAAGTGCCGCCGGAGCCGTGCGGAATTCGGAGGGCTTTCAGTCCCATTTCGATCGCGCCGAGCGTGCCGATGACCATTGGCGCATTGACGTGGCCCATGTGCGCGATACGGAACGCCTTGCCTTCGAAACCGCCGATGCCGAGCCCAAGGGTGACGCCGCACTTGTCGCGCGTGAATGCCATGAGTTCGTCAGCGTCGCGTCCATTGACGAGAACGTTCGTCACCGAGTTCGAGCGCTGTCGGGGGTCGAGGATATTGAAATCGAGCACCTGCCCCTCGCTCCAGCGGGCCAAGGCGGCGCGCACGGCGTCGGCCAGCAGCGCGTGTCGGCGCCAAGCGTTTTCCAGTCCCTCACCGAGCAGGATGTCGAACGCCGCGCGCTGACCGAACAGCAAGTGCTCGGGCGGCGTGCCGCAGTACTTCTTGTAATGCTCGGCGCCCTGCCGGAACGTCCAGTCCCAGTAGAGCGTCTTGAGATTGGCGGTTTCATGCGCCCGATGGGCCTTTTCGTTGGCGGCCACGAACGCGAGCCCGGGCGGCGCCATCAGACCCTTCTGCGACCCCGCCATGGCGATGTCGACGCCCCACGCGTCCATTTCGAACGGGACGCATCCGAGCGAGGCGACACAGTCGACGAGGAGCAGGGCTGGATGTGCCGCCACATCCATGGCCTTGCGGATGGCGGCGATATCGTTGACGACGCCGGAGGCGGTGTCGATCTGTACGACCATCACGGCCTTGATCGCGTGGCCCTTGTCGGCCCGGAGGCGAGCTTCGACCGCGTCGGGGTCGACTGCCTTACGCCAGTGTCCCGGCAAAATTTCCGCTTCAACGCCCATGAACGCGGCCATCTCGCCCCAGCCGATTGCGAACCGGCCGCTTTCGAGGACGAGGATCCTGTCGCCGCGCGACAGCACGTTCGTGAACGCCGCTTCCCAGCCGCCATGGCCATTGCCGGCATAGATGTAGGCACGGCCAGAAGTCCGGAAGATCTTTTTCAGGTCGGACAGGATCGAATCCGTCACGGCCAGCATCGGTCCCGAATAGATATCCACCGCAGGCTGCATCATCGCCTGCAGAACCTTGTCGGGAATGTTCGTGGGACCGGGAATGGACAGGAAAGCACGGCCGGCGGCGACGGTCATAGGACACCCCTGAAGCGATAACGGCGCACGCTGGCAGTCCTGACGCGGCGGCGCAACCGAGTTGTTGGCGGAGCAGGCATTTCTGATCGTTATGAGTTCACGATCTTGTCGGCGGAATAACAATGATCGGCAATCGGACAGAGGTCGCAGCGCGGCTTCCGCGCCAGGCAGGTGTAGCGCCCGTGCAGGATCAGCCAGTGGTGGGCGTGATAGAGATACGGCTCGGGGATGATCCGCATGAGATCGGCCTCGACCGCCTCCGGCGTCTTGCCCTTGGAGAACCCGAGGCGATGGGAGACGCGGAAAACATGGGTGTCCACGGCCATGGTCTTCTGGCCGAATGCCATGTTGAGGACGACATTTGCCGTTTTCCGGCCGACGCCCGGCAACGCCGTCAGCGCGTCACGGTCCGCGGGGACCTCGCCGCCGTGTTCGGCAATGAGCTTTTCCGACAGCAGGATGACGTTCTTCGCCTTGTTGCGATAGAGCCCGATGGTCTTGACGTACTCGCGCACGGTGTCTTCACCGAGGGCGACCATCTTCTGCGGGGTGTCGGCGACCTTGAACAGTGCACGCGTGGCCTTGTTGACGCCGGCATCGGTCGCCTGGGCGGATAGCACTACGGCCACCAGAAGCGTATAGGGGTTGACGTGCTCCAGCTCGCCCTTCGGTTCCGGTTCGCGTTCGCTGAAGCGCGCGAAGATGGCTTCGATGCGTGCCGGGTCCGGCTTGCGGGGCGCGCTGCGGGCGGAAGGGGGCGCCGCTTTCGTCGCCGCCGTATGCTTGCCGGCTGGCTGTGGTTTGGATAGAGATTTCGTCACAGATCGGATTTTGGAAGGTCGCGCCTTGGCCGGTTTCGCATTCGGTTTCTTTGGCATCGATCACATCCGTCTCAGTTCTGACCGGTGTTCGCCGGAGCGAGGCAGGACTTGATGGACGAGAACGGTAGCGCAGCACAAGGGGTGGCCCAAGGCGATCCCGAGTATTTCAGCGCCATCCTGAGGCCGAACCGGTCGCTCGGACCGAACGGTTTTCTCGTGCTGATGATCTTTTTCGGCGGGGTCAGCTTCATCACAGGGATTGCCTTCCTGATGATGGGCGCGTGGCCCGTGCTGGGCTTTTTCGGGCTCGACGTCCTGTTGCTCTATATCGCGTTCCGGCTCAACTACCGGGACGGGCGCGCGTTCGAGACCATCGACGTCAGGCCGGATGCATTGACCGTGCAGCGCGTGACGGCGCGAGGGCGCGCGCGGTCGTACGATTTCAATCCGTATTGGGTGCGGGTCGTCACCGATACCGAGCCCAGCGGGCGGGTCGCGGTGCGGCTCGTTTCGCACGGCCGATCGCTCGCGATCGCCTCGATGCTCAGCGACGAGGAGCGTCTGGAGTTCGCGGATGCCTTGCGCGATGCGCTCGAGCGGCTGAAATCGCCGGGATTCTAACGGTCGCGCCAGGCGAGCCATTTTCGGGTCGATATCGACGTAAAGCCTGCCTACCATTTGACGCACTCGACGGTGTGGGCTCCACCATCACCGCGATATGTCGAACCGATCCAGAGGGTCCCATGGCAACGGCCAGCGCGCGCATCCAGGACATCCCCGAACCCGGCGACGACGACGGCTCGGACTACGCGCGCGTCCGGCGGGCGATCCAGTTCATTACCACGTACTGGCTCGACCAGCCCGACCTCGAGCAGATCGCCGAGGCGATGGGGGTCAGCAGCGGACACGCGCAGAAGCTCTTCAAGCGGTGGTGCGGCCTGTCACCGAAAGAGTTCGTGCAGGCGATCACGCTCGATCATGCGCGGGACATGCTCAAGGGCTCGGCCAGTGTGCTCGAAACCGCCCACGAAGTCGGGCTCTCCGGCGGAAGCCGGCTGCACGACCTGTTCGTCACGCACGAGGCGATGAGCCCTGGCGACTACAAGCGGCGCGGTGCCGGGCTCGAGATTGCCTATGGCTTTCACCGCTCTCCGTTCGGGGTCGCCCTGCTGATGGCGACGACACGCGGGCTCTGTGGTCTCGCGTTCGTCGACGAGGACAAGGGTCAATCCCGTGCCGAGGCACTGGAGGACATGACGCGGCGCTGGCCGGCGGCGGATTTTCGTGAGGATGTGCGCGCCACCGCGCCGCATGCCGCCCAGGTGTTCCGTCTCGATTCGTGGCGGGCGGACAACCCCATGCGGCTGGTGCTGATCGGCTCGGATTTCGAGGTTCGTGTCTGGCAGAGCCTGCTCAAGATCCCGATGGGACGGGCGGTCAGCTACACCGACGTAGCTCGGCACATAGGGCAAGACAGCGCCACGCGCGCGGTCGGGTCTGCCGTCGGGCGCAACCCGCTGTCGTTCATCGTGCCCTGCCACAGGGTGCTCAGGACCGACGGTTCGCTCGGCGGCTACCACTGGGGACTGACACGAAAACGCGCGCTCATCGGCTGGGAGCGCGGGCAGGTGGCGGCCCACGCACGCGATCAGCCGGCCTGACACGACCGTGACGCCCGGGGTACGGGGTACGACCAAGGCCGGCTGCCGGTTATTCCGACGGCGGTGCGGTCTCTTCGGACATCTTTGAAAGCGCTGCGACGATGGTCGCCAGATCCTCGAGGAACTGCTCGCGCTGCTTCGCAGGCAGGCTTTCGAGGATACGATCGTCGACCCGGCGGGAGATGGGCTCTGCCGCCTTGAGGACACGACGGCCCTCCTCGGTGAGCTTGACCGCGTAGGCGCGCGCATCTTCCTTGGTCCGCCGGCGTTGCAGAAGACCCTTCTTGAGCATGCGACGCACGATATCGGCAAGCGTCGACCGGTCGATGCCGGTTCGCTCGACGAGGCCTGTTTGGCTCAGGCCTTCGTTCTGGGAGACCGTCACGAGAACCGCGAACTGCCGCGGTGTGAGGTCGTTGCCTTTGGTTTCACCGTGAAACACGTCTGCAGCACACTGACCAGCCCTGTGCAGCATGTGCAGAGGTGACCGGTTCAGACGTTCAGGCTTGTCGTCTCTCGCCATACTCTCGGTCCGCTGAAGTGAATTTGGATGACAGCAGGCTGAAATCAGAACCGCGCGGGGCCATGCGCGATTCGATTACCTACGATTCAGAACAACAGTAATCTTTCACGGACGATACGTAAACGCGCAATCACGCACAATGCAAATTTGTTGTCGCAATGTTGGAAACGGAATTTCGCTAATCGAACGTATCGCGCAGCACGTGTGGTGCGCGCGTTCGTCGAGAGGTCCTTGAGGGGAGGCGAAACTTACTGTCCGGCCTGATGGCGCTTGATGAGCGGCAACTGAAACGCAGCAAAAACCAAGGTTATGGGCAGTATTCCAAAGACCTTGAAGTTTACCCAGGCCTGCTCGCTCATTGTCCGCCACACGACCTCGTTGAGGACGGCGAGGCCGAGAAAAAGGGCAATCCAGCGCTGCGTAAGAATACGCCAGCCGGCGTCTGTCAGGTTGAAAGCCTCACCTAACAGCAACTTGAGGAACGGACGACCCGTCAGCAGGCCGAAGCCCAGGGCGGCCGCGAAGATCACGTTGACGACGGTCGGCTTCATCTTGATGAAGCTCGGATCGTCGAAAAGAAACGTCATCGTGCCAAACAGGGTGACGATGATCGCCGTCACCCACAGGGAGACACCGATTTTGCCCAGCAAGACGCGTGAGGCAACGAGCGAGGCGAGCGTAGTGACGATCAGTACGCCCGTTGCGATCTTCAGATCGAAGCGCCAGTAAGTCAGGAAGAAGATGACGAGCGGGCCCAGATCGATCAGCAACTTGAGCAACCCGGGTTGCTCATCGGTCGGCGCCACGTTGCTTGACCGCTCTTGTCCCGAAGTGTCCGACATCAGTGTGGCGCGTCCTTTGTTTGCACTTCGACCGGCGCTGGTATCCGATACTTCTGCATGGAGCGGACCTGCCAAACGAAAAAGAGCGTGGTCAGCGGCATCACCACGAACAACTTGAAAATCATCCAGATGTCGATGCCGTGCAGCACCGGCTTCTTCAAGAGCCAGAGCCACGCCTCAGGGCAGGGAATGGCCGCCTTGTCGAAGCCCAGCCGAACTGCTTCGTTGGCGACCGCCGTCACGAAGAAGAAGATGGCGGCGTTTCGGGTCAATTCATACCAGCCGTCGTCGGTGTAGTGGAACGTCTTGCCGAAGACGAACTCGAAGAAATACTGCCGGCGACGCAGGCCAAGCCACAGAAGAAGTGCGACGAGGGCATTGAACAAGGTGACCTTGATCTGCACCCACATCTCGTCGCCGGTATAGAGCGTAAGGGCACCGAAAGTGACGGTGACGGCTCCGGCGATGAATGGCATGATCGGTGGGCGGCGAAACACGACAAGCGAGACGGCCAGAGCGAGCACGGTCGTGACGATGAGCGACCAGACGCCGGCCTCGACACCCCATACGAAATTCACGACGAACATCGTGACGATCGGACCCATCTCGCTCGATACGTTGAGGGTCTGCTCAGCATTGAATGGAAACCGGCGCCGCAGCCAATTCATCGCTTTCGCTTTCCTTTTCCCTGTTCGCCTTCGTCACTTCACGATCACAACAACGCGGGGCCCGGACAACGGCCCGAACCCCGCCTTCCACATGCAACGCGTCTAGCCCATCGCTATGGCACGCGCAAACTCCGCAGCATCGAAGGGCTGGAGATCCTCGATGCCTTCACCTACGCCGATCGCCACGACAGGCAGCCGGAACTTGGCCGAAATTGCGACGAGGATGCCGCCGCGCGCCGTACCATCCAGCTTGGTCATTACGAGGCCGGTAACACCTGCCATCTTCTGAAATACTTCGACCTGGTTAAGGGCGTTTTGACCCGTGGTCGCGTCGAGCACCAAAAGAACCTGATGTGGCGCTGTCGGATCGACTTTTTTTATGACGCGAACGACCTTTTCGAGCTCTTCCATGAGCCCCTGCTTGTTCTGGAGGCGGCCGGCCGTGTCGACGAGGAGGACGTCGACGCCGTTTGCCTTTGCCTCGGTCAGCGCGTCGAAGGCCAGTCCGGCGGCGTCGGAAGCCACGGCACGCGCGACAACGGGTGCCCCGGTCCGTTCACCCCAGACCTTGAGCTGCTCGATCGCAGCGGCGCGAAACGTGTCGCCGGCAGCGAGCATGACCGATTTGCCTTCGCGGCCAAGACGGGATGCCAGCTTACCGATGGTGGTCGTCTTGCCTGTGCCGTTGACGCCGACAAACAGGACCACCTCCGGCTTGTTCTCCGCCGAGACAGCGAACCGGCCGGCCACCGGGGTCAGGACACGTTCGACCTCCTCGCGCAGGACTTCGCGGACCTCTTCCGGCGAGATGGTCTTGTCGTAACGCGTCTTGCGCAATGTTTCGACGATGCGATCAGTCGTTTCCAGGCCGAGGTCGGCGCCAATCAGCAAATCCTCGAGATCTTCAAGTGTTTCGCCGTCGAGCTTGCGCTTGGTGAAGACGGCGGTAATGCCGTCGGTCAGTTTCGCACTCGTCTTGGCGAGGCCGGATTTCAGACGTTGAAACCAGCCGATTTTCGGTTCTGGTCGGGGAGCTTCGGCAGCAGTCGAGGGCGGGGATGCAGAGCGTTCCGTTGCCGTCGCCGCAACATCCGGAAGGATTTCTGCTGCCGGCGTGTCAACGCGCTCGGGCCTTTCAGGTTCGGCACGCGACGTCTCCTTGGCAGCCGGCTTGTCGCCTCCGAACAGCCGACCGAGGAGGCCCCGTTTCTTTTCAGCTTCGCTCACGTCGGCTCAATCCGCATTGGCTGCAACGCCGACCAGGCGATTGCCGTTCACTCGCGCGATTCGTACCGCGCGAATCTCGCCCGGCGACAAACCATCGACTTCGACTTCGGCGAACCCCGGCGCGCGCCCGAGACCCGACCGCTCGCCGAGTACATCTACCCGCCGCCCGATCTCGGCGTGAAGGTAGTGGTGCAAAACTTCGTCCGCCTTCGTACGCAGGCGTGCCGCACGCTCCTTGACGACCGCTTTTGCAACCTGAGGCATACGGGCCGCCGGCGTCCCCTTACGCGGTGAGAACGGGAAGACATGGAGATAGGTAAGGTCGCACCGATCGACAATATCCAGCGTGTTTGAAAACATGTCCTCGGTCTCGGTCGGGAAGCCGGCGATCAGGTCCGCGCCAAATACCACGTCGGGCCGCAGGCGGCGTGCCTCTTCACAGAACCGGATGGCATCGTCACGCAGGTGGCGCCGCTTCATCCGCTTCAGGATCATATCGTCACCCGCCTGCATGGACAGGTGAAGATGCGGCATCAGGCGGTCTTCTTCGGCCAGGGCTTTCAGCAATTCGGCATCGGTCTCGGTCTGATCGAGCGACGAGAGCCTGAGGCGTGCGAGTTCGGGGACGAGCCGCAGGATCTGGCGGACGAGGCGGCCAAGAGTCGGCGTCCCGGGAAGGTCCGGTCCGTAACTCGTGATATCGACACCCGTCAGGACAACTTCCCGAGTGCCGCCTTCGACCAGTTTCCTGATCTGCGCGACGACCTCGCCGGCAGGAACGGAACGGGACGGACCGCGGCCGTAGGGGATGATGCAGAACGTACACCGGTGATCGCAGCCGTTCTGGACCTGTACGTAGGCTCGGGTGCGGGTGCCGAAACCCTCTATGAAATGCGAGGCGGTTTCGCGCACGGACTGTATGTCGTCGACACGAATGCGCTCGCTGCCGTCGGTGGCGAGGCTCCGGAATGTCTCGGCGCGCATCTTTTCGGCATTGCCGACGACGTGATCGACCTCGATCATGTCCGCAAAAGTTTCCGGTTCGATCTGGGCGGCGCAGCCGGTCACGATTAGTTTTGCGGCCGGATTTTCGCGGCGCAGGCGCCGGATCGTCTGACGGGCCTGCCGGACGGCTTCGGTCGTCACGGCGCAGGTGTTGACGATGACCGCGTCCGCCAGACCGGCGTCGCTGGCATGCTGCCGCATGACCTCGCTCTCATAGGCATTCAGGCGGCAACCGAGGGTGACGATACGGGGGCCGCCGGCGGCGGGCGGAGACAAGGCCTCTCCGTCCCCTGCCGTTGCGGGGGTGGGTTCGATGTCCAGAGCCGGAATATCCAGCTTTTCAGTGGCCGATGCGTCCTGCATGGCCCGTCATGTAGCCGGTCAGGGCCTATGATGGAAGGGTCTGGGGACCGGGGTCTGTCCCGGATTTCAGATCTCGACGACGCCGGCGTACTCGAATTCGGCCGGGCCAGTCATGAGAATGCGATTGGACCTGGTCCAGTCGATGAACAGAGGGCCGCCGGGAAGATTGATCCTGACGCTTCTTCCTGTCCTGTCGGTCCGGGCGGCGCAAACGGCAGCGGCGCAGGCAGCCGTGCCGCAGGCCCGGGTAAGCCCGGCACCGCGCTCCCAAACCTTCAGATCGATTTCACGATCCGATTTCACGACCGCCAGCGAGATGTTGGCGCGCTCGGGAAACATCCGGTGGTGTTCCAGCATGGGGCCGACCTTGGCGAGATCGACGATGTCGAGACGCTCCACCCAGAATATGGCGTGGGGGTTGCCGACATTGACCACAGATGGCGAGTGAATCAACGGCGCGTCGATCGGACCGACCTGGAGCTCGATGGCGCGGGTATCGCGGAACTCCTCGACAAGCGGAATGTCTTTCCAGTCGAACTTGGGCTCGCCCATGTCGACGGTAATGGCGGTTTCATCGCGCACGACGACATCGAGGATGCCCGGCATGGTCTCGAAGCGGAGCGATTTCCGGCCGGTTTCCTGGGCGACGACGAGTCCGATGCAGCGCGTTCCGTTGCCGCAGGCGCCGGATTCCGAGCCATCGGTATTGTAGATCCGGACGAACGCTTCGGTGCCAGGGGTTCGAGGACGGTGCAGCACCATCATCTGGTCGAAATGCGACCGTGGCGACGCGGCGATCGTCGCTGCTTCCGCTGCCGTGAAAATCCTGTCTGATTTGCGCAGGTCCACGACGACGATCTCGTTGCCGAGACCGTTCATCTTCAGAAACGGGATTGCCGTCTTGTCGTTCATATTGCGAGGTATACGAGGCGTCGGATGTGCAGGGCAAGGCCGGGGTCGGGCCAATTGTGGCATAGATAGAGGCATATCCAGATACGATTCACACAAACTGTTCTATCCGTCCGCCGATATAATCCGCATTGTGATTGTATTCGCACTGTAGCAATTGTGCAGCAGAACCGGAGACCGAAGATAAGATCGGTCGTTCATTTGATCCGGTGCAACTGGAGTACTGCCATGAACCTCGTTTCTCTCGCCATGAACTTCTTGGCTCCGGCCGTCGTCAGCAAGATCGGCAATGCCCTCGGCATCCAGTCAAGCTTCGCGCAGAAGGCCATCGCTGCCGCCCTGCCGACGATTATCGGCTCCGTCATCGGGAAGTCTTCGAGCCCGGGCGGTCTCGACATGCTCATGAAGATTCTCGGCAAACAGGACACGAGCATTCTAGGCAACCTCGGTTCGCTCATCGGTGGCAGCGGGCAGGCGGCAATGGTCAACGCCGGCTCCGACGCCCTCGGCTCCCTCATCGGCAATTCCTCGCTCGGCGCACTCGCCGGTGCTGTGTCGAAGTTTTCCGGTGCAGGTCAGGACGCTTCCAAGAGCCTGCTCGGCATGCTGGCGCCGATCGCGCTCGGCACGATCGCGCAGCAGCAGAAGGCCAGCAATCTCGACGCTGGCGGCCTTGCGCGCATGCTGGCTAGTCAGAAAGACAATGTCGCCGCCGCCATGCCTGCGGGATTTGGTGACCTGTTGAAGGGAACCGGGCTTCTCGATGGAGTCATGCCGGCAGCGGTTGCAGCCCCGGCTGCGAAGCCGGCCGCACATACGCCGTCTGCGGCCCCGAAATCGGGTGGGCTCGGCAAAATCCTTCCCTGGGCTGCACTCGCTGCGTTGCTGCTGCTCGGCTACAATTATCTTTCAGGCTCACGCACACCTGCGCCGCCGCCGGTTCCGTCAATTACGTTCCAGGGTGTGGACGTCGGCAAGGATACAGCCGCGCTGGTCGACACGCTCAAGGCCGCGCTCGGCAACGTGAAGGACGCGGCATCCGCACAAGCACAGCTTCCGAAACTGACTGAGGCGTCGACCAAACTGGCCCAGCTCGAAGCGTTGCAGAAACAAATGCAGGCGCCACAGAAGTCGGCGCTCGCGTCTCTGATAAGCGGCTACCTGCCGGCGATCCAGGGTCTCGTGAAGACTGCCATGGGCGTCGCCGGCGTACCGGCTGCCCTGCAGCCCATTCTCGAAGGCATCGTCAACCGCATGATCGGCATGTCCAAGGCCTGACAAGTTCGAAGGCCCAAAACAAGCGAAGGGCGGCACGAGTGCCGCCCTTTTCCGTTTTACGACCGACTTCGGTCACAGAATATACTTCGAGAGGTCGCGGTTCTTGGCGAGATCACCAAGGCGCGAGCGGACATACGGCGCATCGATCCGCAGGCTTTGCCCCGCTCGATCGGACGCCTCGAACGATATTTCGTCGAGTACACGCTCCATCACGGTCTGCAGGCGTCGTGCGCCGATGTTTTCGACCGTGCTGTTGACTTCGACTGCGATGTCGGCGAGCGCATCGATACCGTCGTCGGTAAACTCGATGTCGACGTTCTCCGTCTTGAGGAGTGCGACATACTGCTTGACGAGGCTGGCTTCCGGCTCGGTCAGAATGCGCTTGTAGTCGTCGCGCGTCAGCGATTGCAGTTCGACGCGGATCGGCAAGCGACCCTGCAATTCCGGCAGCAGGTCCGAGGGCTTGGCAACATGGAAAGCACCGGATGCGATGAAGAGGATGTGATCGGTGCGCACCGGACCATGCTTGGTCGTGATCGTTGTTCCTTCGATGAGTGGCAGCAGATCGCGCTGTACACCCTCGCGGCTCACGTCGGCGCGGATCTGGCCACCGTCCGAACGGGCGCAGATCTTGTCGATCTCGTCGAGGAAGACGATGCCGGAGTTCTCCACAGTCTTCACGGCGTCATGCGTGATCTGTTCCTGATCCAGCAGCTTGTCGCTCTCTTCGGCGATGAGCAGATCATAGCTGTCCGCCACAGACGTCTTGCGCGGTCTGGTGCGTCCGCCGAACGCCTTGCCGAGCATATCCTGCAGGTTGATCATTCCGAGCTGGCCACCGGGCAGATCCATGGTCGGAAACGGTGACGACTGGTCCGAAACCTGAATTTCTATTTCCTTGTCGTTGAGTTCTCCGTTCCGCAGGCGGCGGCGGAACGCATCACGCGTTTCAGGCTTCGCCGCATTGCCGACGAGAGCATCGAGCACGCGCTCCTCGGCATTCTTCTCGGCGCGGGCGCGGACGTCCTTGCGGCGGCTCTCCCGCGTCTGGGCAATGCCGACTTCGACGAGATCGCGGATGATGCTGTCGACGTCACGGCGGACGTATCCCACCTCTGTGAACTTCGTGGCCTCGACCTTGAGGAAGGGCGCATTGGCGAGCCGTGCCAGACGACGGGCTATCTCGGTCTTGCCGCATCCTGTCGGGCCGATCATGAGGATGTTCTTCGGCATGACCTCTTCACGGAGGTCTCCGGTCAGCTGCTGGCGGCGCCAGCGATTCCGCAGCGCGATCGCGACGGCACGTTTGGCATCTTTCTGTCCGACGATGTAGCGATCGAGTTCTGAAACGATCTCGCGCGGGGAAAAACTGGTCATTCTGGATCAACTCAGGCTTGAACGGGTGGGAGCTTTTCGAGCCATTTCTGGCCGGCGAACGGGGCGAGGATCAACCGGCGAGCCGGGTGCCAGCCCATGCCGATGACGAGAACGACGGCGCCGAGGACGATCAGCGTCGCGAACATCGATCCGCCGAGTGCCTGGGCGGCGGTCGAGACGACGTAACCGACGGCTGCAAGGAGGTAACTCAACGATGCGACGATCAATGCACGGCGGTCGATGACGAGTGCGACGACCGTCAGAGCCGTGATCAGCGCGATCGTCAGGCCGGACCCGCCGCCGGATCGGCCCATACCGCCTTCGACGAAAATCGACAGGAGAGAGTGAACGACGAGTGGCGCGGCAGCAAGATGAAGCCAGAAACCGCAGTCGGCATTGCGCGTGCGCCGGAGCGGGTCGGACGTGTCATACCACATTGCAGCGGCAAACAGTGCGAGACCGAACATCAGACCAAGTACGTGGGGTGCCGCCGTCGCCCTTTCCCAGCCAAAGAGCAGAACAAGAGCGTTCGTCGCCGCAATGCCGAGACCAAGTGACAGCGGAAGAAGCGAAAACGGCAGCCGGAATCGGGCGTAATACAGTGCATTTGTCGCCGCAGCGGCGAGGGAGGCGAACAGGAGAACCTGAGCGGGGTACTGAACGAACTCGGAAAACCGGGGCGAGGAAAAGCGTTCCGACGTGAACGTGTAGCCGAACCTCGCACCGATCAGGATCGCAGCAATCGTCATTCCGATCACGGCGACGATGCCCGGCAGTACCGATTTGCGGCGCACATCGAGAACTTCGGAGATGAGCCACAGTACCGGGAAAGTCGCATAGACGAACGGAGACACTCCGCCGCCGAATGTCGCCCACTGCGACATGAGAGCGAGCGTGATGATCGCGGTCCCGAGCGCAAGGAGAACGTCGTTGAAGCCTCTGGTGATCTTCGGTGTCTCGGTCTCTTGACGAGCTTCCGACGCTGCACGCCCGCGCCGCAGTTCTGCGGCCTGCTCTGCGGTAATGACGCCATTTTTCACGGCGGCGTCGAGATCGCGGTCATTCAGCATGGTGTGTTCCCGTCAGTGTGTCGAAACCAGCTTCAAGCCGACGATTGATCCGATCAACAACGTCAGAAACAGGATGCGGGCAGTCGTTGCGGGCTCGCCGTACAATAAAACTCCGACGAGAACCGTTCCGGCGGCGCCGATGCCGGTCCAGACAGCGTATGCCGTGCCGAGCGGGATTGTCTGGATGGCCAGAAACAAAAGTCCGAAGCTCAACGAGGCAGAGACGAGAAAGCCGACGATCGGCAGCGGCTTCAAAGACCAGTCGATGTAACGCATCGAGGTGGTGAAGCCGATTTCGAAAACACCGGCCAGCAGCAGATAGACCCATGCCATCGCTTGTGTCATGGCGATCAACGACCGCTTTCGAGCGTTTCAACGACCAGGTTTTCGTTGGTGTAGACGCAGATGTCGGCTGCGATCTTCATCGACCTGCGGGCTATCGTCTCGGCATCGAGATCTATGTCAAGGAGCGCGCGCGCCGCCGCCAGTGCGTAATTTCCGCCAGAGCCGATGCCCATGAGGTCGCGCTCCGGCTCCAGCACGTCGCCAGTGCCGGTCAGGACGAGGGTCGAATTGCGGTCGGCGACGAGCATCATCGCCTCGAGCCGGCGCAGATATCTGTCGGTCCGCCAATCCTTGGCGAGTTCGACGCAGGCGCGCACCAACTGGCCCGGGTAGGTCTCGAGTTTCGCTTCGAGACGCTCGAATAACGTGAAGGCGTCGGCCGTGGAGCCGGCGAATCCGCCAATGACATCGCCACGACCGAGCGGGCGCACCTTTCGGGCATTGGCCTTGATGACCGTCTGCCCGAGGCTGACCTGGCCGTCGCCGGCGATTACAACCTTGCCGGCTTTTCGCACGGTCAGAATGGTCGTGCCGTGCCAGACGGGTGGCGTGTGTGGGTCGGGCATCTCGGGATCCGTTAACGTTTTGCCGGTTCGGGGCTCCTGCTAGGTATGTCAGGGCGAACGAAACGTAAATCAAGTCTTGCCATAATGCGCGGGCTGAGCCACCAAACCGGCTAGCCGCTTCTGAGCGCACCTGTAGAGACAGACACCGGCGCGATGAAGGCGCCCGCCAATTCAGATCCTGGGCCAGGAGGGCCGGTTCATGAGCCGCACCGCGACCGTCGAAAGGTCGACGAAAGAGACGCAGATCAAGGCGACCGTCAATCTCGACGGGACCGGCGCCTACAACGTGGCGACCGGCATCGGGTTTCTCGACCACATGATCGAGCAGCTGGCACGGCACGGCCTCATCGACATCACCCTTGCAGCCAAGGGCGACCTGCACATCGATTTCCACCACACGGCCGAGGACAGCGGCATCGTGCTCGGGCAGGCGGTCGCCAAAGCACTCGGCGACAAGGCCGGGATCACGCGTTATGCTTCGGTCGAGCTGCCGATGGACGAGGCGCTGACGAAAGTTGCGATCGACGTTTCCGGGCGGCCATACCTGATCTGGAACGTGACTTTCAGCAGGGACAAGATCGGGGACATGGACACCGAACTCTTTCGGGAGTGGTTCCAGGCCTTTGCCCAGAATGCAGGGATAACCTTGCACGTCACCAATGTTTATGGTGAGAACAACCACCATATCGCCGAGACGTGCTTCAAGGGACTTGCCCGGGCGCTCAGGGCCGCGATCGCACCGGATCCGAGACAAGGGAACCGGGTCCCGTCGACCAAGGGTACGCTCGCCGGTTGAGCGAGAGAGCGCCCGACACGACCCTCGGCGACATCGAACCGCAGGCAAGGCGCGATCATGCTGTACCACATACTTTTCGGACGCGAGCGAACGACTTCCGTGACGGTGCACGAGCGCCCTGATCCGGCCCGCGACAGGATCAGCCGCGCCGAGGATCTCAGGTTCGTCAAGGACGGATTCGACTGGGGTACATTCCTCATTCCGCCGGCTCTGTTCCTGCAAAACAAGATGTGGTTCGGCCTGATCCTCTACGTCGCGGTGGTCGCCGGGATCGGCGTTGCTGGTTCTGTTTTCGGATGGCCTGCCAGCTGGGCCTGGATCGCAGTCGCGGCGCTTCATGCGTTTCTGGCCTGGGAGGCCGACGAAATGCGTCGCGCTCAACTGGGTGCACAGGGCTGGACGATGATCGGGCAGGTGACGGGGACGAGCCTGCTCGACTGTGAGCGGCGCTTCCTCGACAACTGGCTGCACAGTGTGCCGTTGACGAGCGCGAGGGCAACTCAGGGATCGGTGCCAGACGTTCATCGCGCCGTGCCGCCGCCTGCCGCGACCGCCGAAGAGCCTCGTGCCGACGGATGGAAGCGCGTTCTCGGCAGTGTGCTTGCTCCGGGAAGGCGACACTAACGTCGTTGCCTTCGAGTTCGCCACGGGCCAAACGCACGCATCCGAGAGATCCATGACGACCATCGCCATCATCGACTACGGTTCAGGAAACCTGCATTCGGCGAGCAAGGCGTTCGAGCGCGCGGCGCGTGACGGCGCGGTGGATGTTCGTGTCGTCGTAACCTCGGACGCGGATGTCGTCGGCAGGGCGGACCGGATCGTGCTGCCGGGCGTGGGCGCATTCGCGGACTGCAAGCGCGGTCTCGACGAGGTTCCCGGGATGCGGGAGGCGCTCGAAGACACCGTGCGGCGGCGCGGGCGGCCGTTTCTCGGGATCTGTGTCGGCATGCAGCTGATGGCGCAACGAGGCCTCGAATTCGAGACGACCGAAGGCCTCGGGTGGATCCGAGGTGACGTCACGAAGATCGAACCCGACGATCCATCCCTCAAGATACCGCACATGGGATGGAACACACTCAACGTGCGCCGGCCTCATGCGTTGCTGGACGGGATCAAGACGGGTCCGGACGGCCTTCACGCCTATTTCGTCCATTCCTATCATCTGGTTTCCAGTGACGAGCGCGAACTCGTCGCCGTCACAGATCATGGCGGCCCGGTCACGGCGCTGGTCGGTCGTGACAACATCGCCGGCACGCAATTCCATCCGGAGAAAAGTCAGACGCTCGGACTGGCGCTGATCCGGAACTTCCTGACCTGGGCGCCCTGATACTGTCCGATCCTATGTCGAAATAGCGCGCCGTACCTGGCAGGTCGGCTCGAAGCCAGGACCGAAATCAGGAAAAGAGACGGCGTGCCGATCCGGACTACGCAAACACCAATCCTGTCGACAGGATTCCGGTACTCACGGCACGCCGCCCGAAAAAATCGGCCACCAGCCCTTCAGAGGGCTTTAGGGGCGTGGCGGCCTGGCAGCAGCTCTCCATCGGGCGGGGTCAGCCAAGGAGCTCAGGTACGACACGAAGCGCCACTGCCGCCGCTGCGTGATCCACTGGTGTCAGAGAGGTGACGACACCACTGGAAATCTGAGAACCGATGCGCGTCCGACATGAAGCAAGCGACCTGGACTTGTGTCCGCCTGCCGACCGGGGGGGTCGCGTTCAGGCCCCCGACGATAGGGCGAGGTCCAGCGCATGACGGTGTTATGGACGCCTGCGACGCCGAACACTTCCTGGATGACCAACCCGTCGTCCTCCGCGATCAAAGGCAGCAAGGCCTGTTCGAGCGACGACATCTCAGCCACCGTCTCCAGAAACCAGACGCCTGCCAGAGGTCGCGCCCAACGGGCTCCACACCGTGCGATAGCCCGTTCGATGCGTGCGCTGGCCGTATCCCGATCGCAGAATTCGTACGCGACGAGAAACGTTCGCGTCGTTTGCGTTATATGGCTCACCATAACCAGTCACCCCGTGTCTTGGAACACAAAGGGAACATACTGGTTCGCGTGCCAGCTGTCAAATTTTTGTTCGTTCTTTGTTCGCAATGCAAATCAGCCGAACAAGTCTGGCTGACGGCCAAGCTCAACGGGGGAGGTGCGCGGAATGCGGCGATAGCCAAACACCGTGCGGTCGGCGAGTTCGGGGTAACGGCGCCGGAACTCTTCGGCTGCCCGGGCGCGGGATCCGGGGAAGCGCTCGCCCCACCAGACCTCGTACAGCCGCGCACTATCGCACGCGAAACGGGCGAGCAGGACCTTGCGGGGTATCCGAAGCCAACGGGCAATCCAGATTTCGACGGCGTCCTTTTCGGTCAAGACTCGATTCCCCGACGCGAGGCTTTTCGTCGTCGTATCTGCACCGGACAGAAGATTCTCACGCACGACACTTGACCCTGATGACGACTTTGCAGTTCATGCGCCGCAATTGTAGCAAACGAAGGGCGGCGGACGTTCGACCGTACCCGACGATTTGGAAGGCGCAAGATGATCCTGTTTCCGGCCATCGATCTCAAGGACGGCCAGTGCGTGCGTCTGAAGCTTGGCGACATGGCGGAGGCGACGGTATTCAACGACGATCCGGCCGATCAGGCGCGCATCTTCGAAGCGCAGGGCTTCCGGTATCTGCATATCGTCGATCTCAACGGGGCGTTCGCGGGCAAGCCGGTCAATGGTGCTGCGGTCGATGCCATTCTTGCGGCTGTTTCAATGCCGTGCCAGCTCGGCGGCGGTATCAGGGACCTGGCGACGATCGAGATGTGGCTCGGCCGAGGCATCCGCCGAGTCATTCTCGGCACGGTCGCTGTCCGTGATCCCGGTCTCGTCAGGGAGGCCTGCAGGCTGTATCCCGGACGAATTGCGGTCGGAATCGACGCAAAGGGCGGGCGAGTCGCGACGGAGGGATGGGCGGAGACCAGCGATCTCGAAGTCATCGATCTCGCGCGACGATACGAAGATGCCGGTGTTGCAGCGATCATCTATACGGACATCGACCGCGACGGGGTGCTCAAGGGTCTCAACCTGCCAGCCACGCTCGCGCTGGCACGCGCCGTCAGAATTCCCGTCATCGCCTCGGGAGGTCTCGCGTCGATGGAAGACATCGCCGCACTCGCGCGGCCGGAGTGTGCGGTCCTCGAAGGGGCGATTTCGGGACGCGCGATCTACGACGGACGGATCGACGTGGCCGAAGCGCTGCGTCTTCTAGGATGACAGGATCATTCGAGATCTATCTCGTCTGGTCCGAACGGACATTGGTCGTTGGTCCGCATCAGACGGCGCTGGCGGTGTTGATGGAAGCGGGGATCCCGATCGAACCGGGCTGTACGCTCGGCGGCTGCGGCATGTGCATGACCGAGTACGTCGAGGGCGACATCATCCACAAGGACAGCATCCTGTCGGTCGAGGACAGGAAGAGATTTTTCTGTCCCTGCGTGTCGCGGGCCAGGACGAGGATCGTGATACCGTTCTGATTTCAAAGGCGCTCAGTTCGATGGCACTATCGGCCAGCGGGGATGGGTTATCTTTTTGAACTCGATTGCGTTCAGGTCCATCGTAACGACGCCGGGCGCAGAGCAGTAGAGGACATGGCGCGCAATCTTCGAGTAGTGCGCATAGAAGTGCTGGGACGATTTGACGACAACAATCTTCTTTCTCGTGATGTCGCATCCGAGATTGGTGAAGAGGTCGGTTCCGAGGGCCTGACCGCGAATGGATACCAGCACGACATCGACACCGTCACATTCGACGAGAACGCTATCACCGCAGTCGGCCGTGGTACCTTCCACCATGCCGGTCTGACGCATATCCGGAACGATCGACTTCACCAGCCAGTCCCGATCGACGGGATCACCGGACAACGGACCGATTTTGCCGCCGATGCGTAGCGGCAAGCGGGCGCCGACGCCGGCATTCATCGCAATCGAGACGGCAATGGGGTCCCACAGCGGACCGATCGCGGCGTCGCGGATGCCACGATCGAAGAGCCGGCGCAGAAGGAACGTTGAGTCGCTCGGCGCTCCGCCGCCGGCGTTGTCGGCGCCGTCCGAAATCACAACTGGGCCGTCCAGGGTGGAGGCGCGATCCAGCGTCGCGTCGATGCCTGGATGGTTCAACGACAGTGCGTCTCGATGGGACGAGACCAGAGTGGCCAGTTCCCCGGCCGCGGCGCGAGCCGTTGCTTCGTCGCCGTCCGCATAGACGAGCGCCTTGGTTCCCATGCCGGGCACGTCGCCCCAGGGGAACCCGTGCGCGAGGGAAACCGAAAGAATTGAATTCCTGCGCTCCATGTCTTGCATATGTGCCACGATCGCCTTGCCGGGATCGCGCGTGGTGTGCACCATAACGATCATTCCGGTGTCGACCACTGCGGGCACCGGCCTGATCTGGCGCTTGCGAATGCGTTCGCAGAGGTCGCACAGTTCCCGAGCCCGTTCGACAGCATCGGTGTGGGGATACTGCTTCCAGATCACGAGGATGTCGGCGGCGCTCACCATTGCGTCGGTCAGATGGCAATGAGGATCATGCGCCGCGCCGACGACGACATCGGGGCCGACGATCGAGCGGATCCTGCCGAGCAGATCGCCTTCACAATCGTCGTAGCCGTCGGCCACCATGGCACCGTGAAGACCGACGAGTACCATATCCACCGGAAGCGCCGCCTTGAGTTCCGAAAGGATCTGATCGCGCAATTTCTCGTAGGTCGGTCGGGTCGTCACGCCAGCCGGTTGTGCTGCCGCGACGAGCCCTTCGATCACGGTCCAGCCTTCGGACTTCGCTTTTTCCCGTGCTGCCCAGAGCGGTCCGGAAAAAAGTGTCGGCGCGTCCGGATGCGTTCCGGCTTCGTAGTAAGTCCCCTCCTTGAACGAGGCCATGCCGGTCGGAAGCGGGGCGAAGGTGTTTGTCTCCGTTGCGAGTGTCGCAGTGAATACGCGCATGTCCGTCTCCCGATTTTTCTGTCGAAGACCCTATTCGAGTACGATCGGCGCGCAAGGCCCGCTGGAGGAAGATCTGACCGGCGGCAATAAGGGAGACATTCGGGCGAATTCAGAACTCGCGTCCGGGTCGCGCCCGGTAGGTCGGCAAGGTCCATCCGCGTGCAATGGCGCCCGCCCGCAACAGGAATGCGGTTGCCGCACCGACAACAGCTGCGACAGGTACAGGAGCGCCGAGGCCGAGCGCGGCGACATAGGCGACGGCGCCAGCGAGCGCCGCGGTAATGTAGATTTCCTTTTTCAAAAGGATGGACGGTTCGTGGCCGAGAATGTCCCGAATTATACCGCCGAGGGATGCCGTGATCGTCCCCATGACGACCGCGATCACAGGTGCGGCCCCCACTGCCAGTGCCTTTTCCGCGCCGAGCACGGTGACGAATGCGAGCCCTATGGCGTCGAGCCAGAGTATCAGCTTGTAGCGCGAATTCGGGATGTGCGCGGTAAAGTAGACGACCAGGGCCGCAGCGGACGCAACGAGTATGTAGCTCGGCGACCTAATCCAGAAGACAGGTTGATCGAGCAGAAGATCACGCACCGTTCCGCCGCCGACGCCCGTCACGATCGCAAGCCAGAGAAATCCGATGACGTCCATCTGTTTGCGCGACGCAGTCAGTGCGCCGGTCACCGCGAACACCGCGACGGCGAGATAGTCGAAGGCCAGAAGAATCTGGGCCAGCATTACTTCGGATCCCCATTGCCGACTTGGCCGCGACGCGTCACGCTTTTTCGGAAGACACGCAAGTCATACCCAGGTCAGAACATGGCTGCGTGCACACGGTCGGGCGGGGCGTGTCCGTCGAGGAAGGTCTTGATGTTGATGATGACCTTTTCGCCCATGTCGATACGACCCTCGATCGTTGCCGAGCCCATGTGTGGCAGGGCGACGACGTTAGGGGCAGACAGCAGCCGAGGATTGACGGCCGGCTCATGCTCGAACACGTCGAGGCCGGCGCCGGCCAATGCGCCGGTTTCGAGCATTCTGACCAGTTCGTTCTCGTCGATGACCTCGCCGCGCGCCGTGTTGACGATGTAGGCCGTCGGCTTCATGAGCTTCAGCCGTCGCGCCGAGAGAAGGTGATAGGTTGCTGGCGTGTGCGGGCAGTTGACCGAGACGATGTCCATGCGCATGAGCATCTGATCGAGGCTGTCCCAGAACGTCGCACCCAGTTCAGCTTCGGTTTCCTCGTCGAGACGCCGACGGTCATGATAATGGATCTGAAGTCCGAAGGCGCGCGCGCGTCGGGCGACGGCCTGCCCGATACGGCCCATTCCGACAATGCCAAGTCGCTTGCCCCAGATGCGGTGCCCGAGCATCCACGTCGGCGACCAGCCGCTCCAGTTAGTATTTTTTTCCCGAAGAACGTTGGCGCCTTCGGTCAAGCGGCGCGGTACGGCGAGGATCAGCGCCATCGTCATGTCGGCGGTGTCCTCGGTCAGAACGCCGGGCGTGTTCGTAACCGTGATGCCGCGATTGCGCGCCGTATCCAGGTCGATGTTGTCGACGCCAGTGCCGAAATTCGCGATCAACCGGCATTTGGGACCTGCCTGCGAAAGTATCGACCGGTCGATACGATCGGTTACAGTGGGTACCAGAATGTCGGCTTCCTGGACCGCGGAGACGAGTTCCGCTGCCGACATGGGCGTATCGCTTACATTCAGACGCGCGTCGAAGAGCTCCCGCATCCGCGTCTCGACACTCTCGGGCAGCTTGCGCGTAACGATGATTACCGGTTTTCTAGTTGCGGCTGGCATGTGCGATCAACTGCCTCGAAGAAATGAGTGATCCCGTGTCCGATGCACCGGAAGGCGGCGGGTCCGTCGACCCGGCTTCTGCCCCGTCGGTGTTTTCGTTTTGAACTCGTCTGGTCCATACCAGATCGACGGGCGGTTCAAAACTCGATTTCAGACGTATACGAGCGCCGATCGACGCTCCTATAGTCTAGAGCCTTGATGAAGCCTCAAAACACAACGCATGTTGTCGCGACGTCGGAAATTCGATCGCTGAGTGCCATGCACCGATACAAGAGATGCATACGCGCGGCTTGCCGACCGGGTGCGAGGCGAACTGCCGCTGCCTTTGCTGCTGTTTTCGTGCTGTTTTCTGGTTCGGCAAGGTTTCAGCCTGTCCTGGCAGACGGCCCGGCGCCGTTCATGAGTCTAAAGATCGACAGGGTAGAGTTACGACCGTCGCCAGATCCAGCGTCTCCACCGCAATGGATACTCAATCGGGCCGGTGCACCCGTGGCGGTGCTGGCGCTCGAAAACGGCTGGGCGCGCATCAGCGATCAGGACGGGACCAGCGGTTGGGTCAGGAGTAACCATCTATCGCGACGGCGTACGGCACTTGTCGAGCGCGGCGGAAGCGACGCGTCGGAGATCGCCCTCAGGTCGGATGACAATGGCTCGGCCGCTATCGTCGCGCTTCTGGAACCGGGTGTCCTGCTCAACCTGTTCGAATGTGACGGGACGTGGTGTCTGGCGGGTTTGAACGATGTTCGTGGTTACGTACCGCAGGGACGAATTTGGGGTGTCGGCAAGGACGAGATCTTGCGCTAGGCGCGACCCAACTGATTGTATTTACTTGTCTTTATGTTCTGGCACCAACCGTACGACGACATCAATGTGACTGATGCGCATGCCTTTTGGCGGTTCGGGAAGTCCGTCGACGCGTATGCCATCACTTTCGATGTCCATCAGCCGGCCGTCCGGCTCGATGTAAAAATGGTTGTGGTTCGACGTATTGGTATCGAAATACGCCCGGTGGCCGTCGATCGCGAGTTCGCGCAGGAGCCCAGCCACTTTGAACTGGTGTAACGTATTGTAAACAGTAGCTAAAGAGACGGGAACGCCGGCAGCCACCGCCTCCTCGTGAAGCAGCTCTGCCGTAACGTGACGATCACCGGCACCGAACAATAGTTTCCCGAGCGCACACCTTTGACGCGTCGGGCGCATCCCCGCCGCTCTGAGGCGATCTTCGATTGCTCCCTCCGTTTCCGACACTTCAGTGTCGAAGTCGGAATCCGATTTCGTCATGAACCGCGTTGTCCACTCAACTCCGGGATCAAGGTCGACCCGACCGCCGAAAACACTTGTCCCGCCACGAATTCGCGCCGGGATCACGGCCATAATAGCAAGGTTGCCGCCGATCCTGCAATATTGCGGCATACAATTCGCCATTCGGGCGGGCGGGCGGTCTTTTGCGGCGTCTGTGGAGCAATCCCTACGTTTCCGGTTCGGGTCGGCCGGTTCGGCTTCCGATGGGGAAAGTGCTGTGTTAAGCACGAACCGGCCGGATGGATGCCGTCACAACACTACGTCTTTTCCGGCGTTCTGAAGCGATCAGCCGAAAAGTCTGATCGCGGCCGGTCTCAATCAACATCTTCGATTGGCTGGACTTTGGAGGACTTGCGAAGGAAATGGCCGAAAGACAATCGAGCTACAGTTACGACGACCTTCTGAAATGTGGACGCGGCGAACTATTCGCACGGGGTAGCCTTCAGCTGTGGTGCCCGCCGAGTCTCATGTT
>DAOMWV010000007.1:0-39091 GCA_035436725.1 Hyphomicrobiaceae bacterium | reverse complement strand
ACCGACACACCGCGCTCCGCAGCCGCCCGCGCGGCGCTCGCGCCTGCAGGCCCGAGCCCGCATATGAGGATGTCGACGTTGTCCGGCACGATTCCGACCTCAACCCGCACACGACCGCGCACGACCGCTCGTGAGCGACCCGCCGATCTTCACCGAACAGCACGACATCTGCTGTTCGAACGGACGCCCGATCGCCTCGCACGCCCCGACGATACCTTCGGCCGGAAACGCAATCCCGTCGAGCCCCGCCATGACGGCGTACGCATCGACGATCCGCTTGTGCATCCCCGCCGGCCGCGCGCACCCGAGCAGTACGCGCTTGTTGGGAAGTCTCTGGCGTGCCTCGAAAAAGATGCGGCCAACGTCGTGCGCATCCGGCGTCACGAACGTCCCCGGCCGCGCATAGAACGGCATCACGACGACCAGCACGAGCGAGTGGATGTCGTGCTTCGCGCAGATGTCGAGCGCGCGGGCCTCGCCCAGGATGCGACCGTAGTGAAGACCGATGACGATATGTGGCACCACCTCCATGCGCGTCTCTGTCAGCGCTTCGAGCGTCGCGTCGAAATCGTCGACGCTGCGATCGAGGTGATAGACGTCCCGTATCGTCTCCTGCGCACCGATAATGTCGAGCATCGCGGTATCCACGCCCGCGCTTTCCATCTGCCGCGCCCGCGCCCGGTCCAGAAGGGCAGTATGGACGGCGATTTTCATCTCGGGGAAGTCTCGCTTGAGACCCTCGATGACCGGCATGAATTTCTCGTACTTGATCTCGTTCCGGCGGTTCGATCCGCCCGACAGCAGAAATCCCCGGAGATCCTGCATCAGAACGAGGTCGCGAACCTTCCGGTCGAGCATTTCTGGCGTCGTCGCCGGGATCATCGGCTCGAGAATCTTCGCCTGGCAATGATCGCAGTCGAGCGCGCACGCCCCACCCGTTACCGAGAACGCCGGAAACGAATTCTTCGAGCATCCCTTGATCTCAGCCGTGTCATACGACTTGAAGCTCGGCATCGAGAACGTGATCGGCCGGCGGCGAACGGCGGGCGCTGCCCGCTCCATCTCGCGAACCAGTGCGGCATCGAAGTCCACGTCCTCGAACGCCTCGAGAGCCGTGAGCGCCACCCTCCAGTCGTCGGTTACGACCGCTTCCAGCTCGCTGACTGCCATTGTCCCTCACCCATATTCCATCGTCCTCCACATACTTTCGACTGTATGCCGGCGATGGTGCTCATGCACAATTGCATTCAAACATTCTGATATGATAATGTCTAGGCTGGGCCATGCGGCGATCGACCCGGGAAATCGGACTCGCGATCTATACTGCATTGCAACATGAGTAGGTGCTAGCCGCGACGGAAAACTGCTCCAGAACGGTTGGCATCGAAGAATTGAAATAACAGGCATACCGCCAATGCGGCAAAAACACTAAGCTGGGTTGAACCCGCACGCGATTGGATCGCTCCGCGGCGCGTCCAACGGTAACTCGGAGGAACAGGATGCAACAGAAAATGCACATCGAAGTGACTTCCAGGCGTGACGTGCTCCTCGGCATGTCCGCCGCCACCGCTCTCGCGCTGCTTGCAGGTCAGGCTTACGCGCAGGATGCAAAGGGTCCGGCGAGCGCCGAAGAGGCGATCAAGCTCATTCTCAAGGACACCAAGCCGACCGACGCGAAGATCAAGCTTGAGCTTCCCGAAATCGCGGAAAACGGCAACACCGTTCCTTTCGGCGTCTCCGTCGATAGCGCGATGACCGACGCAGACCACATCAAGGCCATCCACGTCATCTCGACGGGTAACCCCCGTCCGGAAATCGGCAGCTACTACTTCAACCCGCTGTCGGGCAAAGCCTCGATGGCGAGCCGCATGCGCCTCGCCAAGACCCAGGACATCGTCGCCATCGCCGAAGCCAGCAACGGTCAGGCCTACATGACCAAGCGCACGGTGAAGGTGACCATCGGCGGCTGCGGCGGCTGATCCGGAACGACAAGGGAGTAGAAAAAATGGCAGAACTCACCAAACCCCGCGTCAAGGTCAATAACTCGGCCAAAAAGGACGAAGTCCTCGAAGTCAAGACGTTGATCTCGCATCCGATGGAGAACGGCCAGCGCCGCGACAACGCCGGCAAACCGATCCCGCAGGATCTCATCAATCTGGTCGTCGCGACGTTCGCCGGCAAGGAAGTCTTCCGCGCCAAGCTCGCGGCCGGCACCTCGTCCAACCCGTACGTTGCCTTCTTCTTCAAGGCCACCGGCAGCGGCGACCTCGTCACGACCTGGACCGACGACGCCGGCAAGTCCATTTCGGACAAGCAGACGATCACCGTTTCCTGATAGGTCAACGCTTCGGGCGTCGTCGACGTCACCCGAAGCGCCATTCCAGCCCGCTCGGCCATCTACTGATACCCGCGCCTGCCTGACCGCACGGCGCGGGTTCGTTCGGGGGCCTGCTCGTTGATTTGATACCGGAAACCGAAGAGTCCGATGACCGACAGTTCCATGCGCGCTTCCGGCTACCAAACCGACGAACCGGTCGTCCCGGTCGATACCAACCCCGCCGACGAGATCAAGCGCACCACCTGCTACATGTGCGCGTGTCGTTGCGGCATCCAGGTTCACCTGAAGGACGGCAAGGTCCGCTACATCGACGGCAACCGGAACCATCCCGTCAACCGCGGCGTCATCTGCGGCAAGGGCGCTTCCGGCATCATGCAGCATATCGCTCCGTCGCGTCTGCGTGCTCCACTCCTGCGCGTCGGTGAGCGCGGCTCCGGTGAGTTCCGCGAAATTTCATGGGAAGAGGCGCTCAAGGTCGCGACAGGCTGGCTCGGCGATGTTCGCGCCACCGATCCACGCAAGCTTGCGTTCTTCACCGGTCGCGACCAGTCCCAATCGCTCACCGGCTGGTGGGCCATGCAGTTCGGCACACCGAATTTCGCGGCCCACGGCGGCTTCTGCTCGGTCAACATGGCAGCCGGTGGTCTTTACACCTTCGGCGGCGCGTTCTGGGAGTTCGGCGATCCCGACTGGGACCACACGAAATACTTCATGCTCTTCGGCGTCGCCGAGGACCACTCCTCCAACCCGATCAAGATCGGCCTCGGCAAGCTCAAGCAGCGCGGCGCGAAAGTCGTCGCCGTAAATCCGGTCCGCACCGGCTACAACGCCGTCGCCGACGAATGGGTCGGCATCAAGCCCGGCACTGACGGTCTCTTCGTCGGCGCGCTCATCCACGAGCTCTTCCGCACCTCTCAGGTCGATTTCGACTATCTCGTCCGCTACACCAATGCGCATTGGCTCGTCGTTCAGAACCCCGGCGGCGCGGACGACGGCCTGTTCGCCCGCAACGCCGACGGCAAGCCGCTCTGCTGGGACAAGCGCTCCGGCAAGGCAGCCCTCGCCTCCGCCATCAACGACATCTCACCGTCAATGCACGGCGTCGTCACGCTGGACGATGGCCGCAAGGCGGTTCCATCCTTCCAGCTGATGGCCGAACGCTATCTCGGCAAGGACTATGCGCCCGAGACTGTCGCCGCCGAATGCGGCATCAACGCCGACACGATCCGCCGCATCGCGGCCGAACTCGCCGACGTCGCCTTCCGCCAGCAGATCGAACTGCCGGTAAAATGGACGGACTGGACCGGCAAGACGCACGACACCATCGTCGGCCGCCCCGTCTCGATGCATGCCATGCGCGGCATCTCCGCCCACTCGAACGGGTTCCACACCTGCCGCCTCATCCACATTCTCCAGATCCTGCTCGGCACGATCGATGTGCCCGGCGGCTTCCGCTACAAGCCGCCCTATCCGAAGGCCGTCCCTCCCGGCAACAAGCCGCAGGGCAAGGCCGACCAGATCAAACCGAACACGCCGCTGCCCGGCATGAACCTCGGCTTCGTCCACGGGCCCGAGGATCTTCTCGTAAATCCCGACGGCTCGCCCGTTCGTATCGACAAGGCGTACTCGTGGGACGCGCCGCTCTCGGCCCACGGCCTCATGCACATGGTCATCACCAATGCGGGCCTGGGTGATCCATACCCGGTCGAAGTCCTGTTCATGTACATGGCCAACATGAGCTGGAACTCGACGATGAATCTCGGCGCCACGCTCGAGTATCTCACCGCGAAAAAACCGGACGGCACCTACAAGATCCCGAAAATCATCTATTCGGACGCCTATTCCTCCGAGATGGTCGCCTACGCCGATCTCATCCTGCCCGACACCACCTACCTCGAACGCTACGACTGCATCTCGCTGCTCGACCGCCCGATCTCCGAGCCCGACAGCGCCGCCGATGCAATCCGCTTCCCCGTCGTCGAGCCCGATCGCGATGTGCGCGGCTTCCAGGAAGTCCTGATCGACCTCGGCGGACGCCTGAAACTTCCCGGCTTCACCAATGCCGATGGTACGCCACGCTATCCCGGCGGCTATGCGGATTACATCGTCAACCACGAGCGCACACCCGGTGTTGGCCCCCTTGCCGGCTGGCGCGGTGAAAATGGCGAGAGCTACGGCGTCGGCAAGCCGAACCCGAAGCAGCTTGAAAAATACATCGAGAACGGCGCGTTCTACGCCCATCACCTGGCACCCGATCAGCGCTACTACAAGCACGCCAACAAGGCCTATCTCGAATGGGCGAAGTCCGTCGGGTTCGCCGGCAACACCGACCCGATCGTGTTCCAGCTTTACTCCGAAACGCTCCAGAAGTTCCGCCTCGCCGCACGCGGCCACGGCAAGGTCGTCCCTCCCGCCTCCCATCGCGACCGCATCGAGCGTTACTTCGATCCGCTACCGTTCTGGTACGCACCGTTCGAAGGCACAATGATCGACGACCGCGCCTTCCCGATGCACGCCATCACCCAGCGCCCGATGCACATGTATCACTCGTGGGGATCACAGAATGCCTGGCTGCGCCAGATCACGGCGGCGAACCGGCTCTTCATGTCGCGCGAGCGTGCCGCAAAACTCGGTATCGAGGACGATGATTGGGTGTTCGTTTCCTCCCACATCGGCCGCGTGAAATGTCAGGTCCGCCTGATGGAAGGCGTCAACGGCGACACCGTCTGGACCTGGAACGCCATCGGCAAGCGCGCGGGCGCATGGGCCCTCGACAAGGATGCGCCTGAGGCCCGCAAAGGCTTCCTGCTGAATCACCTCATCACCGAACTTCTGCCGGCCCGCGATGGCGGCTATCGCTATTCCAATTCCGATCCCGTCACCGGCCAGGCCGCCTGGTACGACCTGCGCGTCCGCATCGAAAAGGCACCACCCGCCGAGATCGATGAAACCTGGCCCATCTACGAACCTATAGGATCACCGACGCCGACACGAACGCCCGACGTCTCCAACTTCGGCATCGAATTCGGCAGGGGGCGCAAATGACAACTCTGCCCGCAACGCCCTCTGCGAAAAAGCTCGGTCTCGTCATCGACCTCGACACCTGCGTCGGCTGTCAGGCCTGTGCGACGAGCTGCAAGGAATGGAACACCGGTGGCTACTCCGCCCCGCTGTCCGACATGGAGCCTTATGGTGCCGACCCGCATGGCGCCTGGTTGAACCGCATCCACTCATATGACGTCGGCGACGGCGCGGCCTCGCGCACCGTGCACTTCCCGCGCTCGTGCCTGCATTGCGAGACGCCCGCCTGCGTCACGGTTTGTCCGACCGGTGCGAGCTACAAGCGGGCCGAGGATGGCATCGTGCTGGTCAACCCGGACACCTGTATCGGCTGCAAGCTCTGCTCGTGGGCCTGCGGCTACGGCGCGCGCGAATACGACTACGCCGACGGCGTGATGAAGAAGTGCACGCTCTGCGTCGACCGCATCTACAATACGCACCTGCCCGAGGAAGATCGCATCCCCGCCTGCGTGCGCGCCTGCCCGACCGGCGCGCGCCATTACGGCGATCTCGGTGATCCCGAAAGCAAGGTCTCCAAGCTCGTCGCCGAACGCGGCGGGTACGATCTCATGCCCGAACTCGGCTACAAGCCGGTCAACAAGTATCTCCCGCCGCGTCCACGCCGTGATGCGACGACGGCCGCAAAGCCCGCGCCACAGGAGCAGATCGATGAGCCGCGCACCGCGATCGAGCGGCTCTTCGCATTCGCCGACAAGGTTCTGTCGAGGTAGGTAACACCATGCATCCCGCCTACTCCGTCATCGTCTTCACGACGTTCTCCGGCGCCGGCTTCGGCCTGATGGCCGTCCTCGGCCTCGGCGCCGTCTTCGGTCGTATCGCCGACTTCTGGGCCATCGGCGCCGTCGGCATCGCACTCGCCATCGCGTTGGCCGGCATCGGTCTGCTGTCCTCGACCTTCCATCTCGGCCACCCCGAACGGGCCTGGCGTGCGTTCTCGCAATGGCGATCGAGCTGGCTCTCGCGCGAAGGCATCGCCGCCGTCGCGACGCTCGGTGTTGCGGGTCTGCTTTGGCTCGTCTGGACGTTCGTGCCCGGCCCCGGCATTGTCATTGGCATGCTCGGCATTGCCACCGCGATCCTGGCCATGATCACCGTCTACACCACCGGCATGATCTACCAGTCTCTTCCGACGATAAAAGCCTGGCACCAGCCGATTGTCGCGCCGATCTATATCCTGCTCGCCCTCACGTCGGGCACTGTCATCGCCCACGCCCTGCTGTTGGCCCTCGCGGAAGGACAGCGCGCCTTCGGCCTCGCCGGCATGGGCCTTCTCGCCGCCAGCGCGCTCGCCAAGATCCTCTACTGGAACCGCACCGACGCAGCAGCCCCGATCGCCACCGCAGGCAGCGCCACCGGCCTCGGCCGCTTCGGAACCGTCCGCGTTCTCGAATGGCCACATACCCAGGAAAACTTCGTCATGCGCGAGATGGGCTACAAGGTCGCGCGCAAACACTCCGCTCAACTTCGCCGCTCGTCGCTGCTGGCCGCCTTCGCCATACCCTTCGTGCTCATTCTGATATCCATATTCGGCAATGGTCTGGCCGCCCTCGCAGCCGCGTTCGGAGCCGCGATATCCATGATGGCTGGCCTGTTCGTCGAGCGCTGGCTGTTTTTCGCCGAGGCCAAGCACGTCGTCACCACGTTCTACGGTGCCGAGGCCGCCTGAAGCCGTCACGACCTGAGGATTGCCGCCCGACGGCATTGAGAGCCCCACATGATTGCGGCTAGTGTCCCGGCGAACAACGGGGGCAGGGGTTCATGCGCACATCGACCACACCGGCGGACACGGCAAGCCACTGGCAGCGCCGGCATGCCGTCAGACGTGCCGCTGCCGTCCCGTCGCCGCTCGTCGGCGCTGCGAGTGTGGACGCGGTCGTCATCGGTGGCGGGATCAGCGGTCTCGTCGCCGCCCTGACCCTGCGCCACTCGGGCGCCAGCGTCATCGTTCTCGAGGCCGGCAGCATCGGCGACGGCGCGAGCGCGAATGGCACCGGGCTCGTCGCCCCGGCCCTTCGCCATTGGCGCGCCACGGCACTCCGCCGCCTGGCGCCGATGCCGATGAAACGCCTGGCACAGAGGCTCGCCACGAGCGCAACGGATGTCCGGATGATCATCGACGCGGAGGGCTTGTCCGTCGCGCCGCGATCGAGCGGGCTTGCCGTCCTTCGGCTCGCGACATCCGCCACGACGATACCCGATGACGACGTGCCGCTGTGGAATGACCTCGATATCGGCGTAGCTGTAAGCGACAACAGCACACCGGTAGGCGGCAATCCCGCGAGGCCCGCACGAATCTGGACTGACGCATTTACCATCGACCCCGCGGACTTGGTCCATTCCCTTGCCGAACGATGCCGCGCTGCCGGCGTACGCATCCACACGCGCACCCCGGTCCTCGGCTATGGACGCGGCGGCCTCAGATGGGTCGTCACCGCGCCCGAAGGCCGTCTCGACGCGCGGGCCCTGTTCGTCGCCACTGGCGCATCCGCAGACGTCTTCTCCCACCGCATCATGCCCGAGGTCCTCGAAAGCGTCGCTGTCACTGACTCCTGGTATCTCGCGACATCCCCGCTCCCCCCACACGTCCGCGCTACAATCATGCCCGACGACCGCGCACTTTCGATCACCGATGGTGACCTGCGAACGCTCGCATGGTCGTCGGACGGCGCACTTTTGCTAGCGCTTCGGCCCGGCATGCGGCGAGGCGAAGCACGCGCCCGCGCGGCCGCCATTGCCGCTCTTGCCGCCCTGACAGGGCAAGCCGCCGCCCGCGAGATCGAGCGCAGCATCGCCTGCATCTGGCATACACCGGCGGCCCTGACGCCGAACGGCCTGCCGCAATTCCACGCCATCGGACCGGACGGCTACGCCTGGATCGGCGGCGAACCCGACGACATCGCGATAGCCACCCTCGTCGGTCGCGAGATCGGATCTGCCATCCTCGCGGGAAACACGTCCGACATGGTGCTACCGCTCACCGAGCCTGAACCTGTTCCCTACCGCCGCCTGCGCAACCTGCTCGGGCTGCGGCTGCTGCCGAAATCGGCCGGATGATGGCGCCGCCCGCAGCCGTTCTGTGCTCGCCTTGACATCGTCCGGGGCGACCGTCACAAGGAGCCATTCCGGAAAATCCGGTCTGATCGGTCTTCGCGCCCCAATGCGAGGCTCCGCCAGGCGGGCCTCATCCGGTCCCGCTCTCCAAAGGCGCCCCGATGCTGCTGCTCATCGATAACTACGACAGCTTCACCTACAACCTCTTCCACTATTTCGGCGAACTCGGACACGTCCCGGAAGTCGTGCGCAACGACGCGCTGTCCGTTGCCGAAGCCATGGCACTGAAGCCGTCGGCAATCGTGCTCTCGCCCGGCCCCTGCACACCGAACGAGGCCGGCATCTGCCTCGATCTTATCGCCGCGGCTGGCCCGACCATTCCCATGCTCGGCGTCTGTCTCGGCCATCAGGCGATCGGCCAGCACTACGGCGGTATCGTCAAGCGCGCGCCCGTGCCGATGCACGGCAAGATGTCGACCATCTCGACGAGCGGCACCGGCGTCTTCAAGGGAATCCCGCGCGAGATCGAGGTCACGCGCTATCACTCCCTTATCGTCGAACGCGAGACGCTGCCGGAACAGCTCGAAATCACTGCAACGTCCGGCGACGGTCTGGTCATGGCCATGGCGCACAAGGTCCATCCGGTCCACGGCGTACAGTTTCACCCGGAAAGTATCGCCTCCGAGTACGGCCACGAAATGCTGGCGAATTTCCTCGAAATTGCCGGCCTCGCACCGAAGCGCAAGAACACCAGGGCCGCACGCGTCGCGGCCTGAGCCCCAAGCCGTCCTCACCGACAAAATCGCCGACACCGAACCGCAAGAGCCGAATTGTCATGCCGTCTGCAACTCTGAAAGCCCTGATCCAGAAAGTCGCCGACGCCAAGACACTGTCCGCCGACGAGATGCGGACTGCCCTCGAGATCATGACCGACGGCCACGCCACCCCGGCCCAGATGGGTGCGTTTCTGATGGCCCTCCGCGTGCGCGGCGAAACCGTCGAGGAAATAACCGGCGCAGCGCAGATGATGCGATCCAAGATGCTGCGCGTCACCGCGCCCGAGGGCGCCGTCGATATCGTCGGCACCGGAGGAGATCACCACGGAACCTATAACGTCTCGACCTGTGCGTCGCTGGTGGCCGCAGGCGCCGGTCTTCCCATCGCCAAACACGGCAATCGCTCGGTCTCCTCGCTCGCGGGCGCATCCGACGTGCTGTCCGCCCTCGGCATCAAGCTGACCGCCCCTCTGGCGACCGTCGAACGCTCCATCTCGGAGGCTGGCATCGGATTCCTGTTCGCCCCCAACCATCACCCGGCCATGAAGAACTGGGCGCCGGTCCGCGCCGAACTTGGCGCCCGCACGATCTTCAACCTGCTCGGTCCCATCTCGAACCCCGCAGGCGTCCGCCGCCAGATCGTGGGCGTCTTCTCCTGGCAGTGGGTCGAGCCGATCGCGCACGTCCTCGCCTCGCTCGGATGCGATCACGTCTGGGTCGTCCACGGTCATGACGGTCTCGACGAACTGACGACGACCGGGTCCACCGACGTCGCCGAAGTCAAGGACGGCAAGGTCACCGTTTTCGAGGTGACGCCGCAGGATGCCGGCATTCCTCCGGCGAAGCTGTCCGATCTCAAAGGCGGCAACGCTGCCTACAATGCCGCCGCCATTCATCGCGTACTCGACGGCGAGATAGGTCCGTTCCGCGACATCGTGCTGCTGAACGCAGCAGCGGCCTTCGTCGTCGGCGGCGTGGCAACGAACCTCGTCGACGGCGTTGCCATCGGCACGAAATCCATCGACAGCGGTGCGGCCAAAGCGGCTCTCGCTCGCCTCGTCCGCATCACCAACGAAGGCTGATCTACGTCTGGCACTTCGGGCAATAGAACGTCGAACGTCCGGACTGGACGATGCGACGGATCACGCCATCACATCCCGGACGATGGCACGTCTCGCCCTCGCGGCCGTAGACATCGAAAGAATGCTGGAAATATCCGAGCGCGCCGTCCGCCTGCCGAAAATCCCGCAACGTCGATCCGCCCGCCCGTACCGCCGCCTCGAGTACGGCCCGGATCTCCGGCACCAGCCGTTGCGTCGCCTCCGTCGCAGTGCCGCCGCGCCGCGCCAGTACGGACGCCTTCCTGCGCGGGTTGAGCCCCGCCCGATAGAGCGCCTCGCAAACGTAGATGTTACCGAGCCCTGCGATGTTGCGCTGGTCGAGCAGGAACGCCTTGAGATCGGTCTTCCGCCCCGCAGCACGCCGCGCGACGTAGTCGGCGGACAGCTCGTTCCCGAGCGGCTCGACGCCAAGGCCTTTCAGAACCGCGCAATCGTCCCGTTCCCCCGGCCCGAACATCAGCATGAAACCGAAGCGGCGCGCGTCGTTGTACGTCACGCGCGCACCACCCTCCATATGGAAGACGACGTGATCGTGCACGCTGTCCTTGCCATGCTCGTAGGTGAATTCCGCAAGCTGTTTCCGACCACCTTTCGGAAGCTGGATGTCGAACCGCCCGGTCATGCCGAGATGCATGACGAGAAGGTCACCGCCTTCGACGTCACAGACAAGATACTTCGCGCGCCGCCCGAGTGTGAGGATACGGCGCCCCTCGAGCCTCGAAGCGAAATCATCGGGAAACGGAAACCGGAGATCGGCGCGCCGCTGCTCGACACGAACGATCCGCCGCCCTTGCATGACCGGCTCGAGCCCGCGCCGGACGGTTTCGACTTCCGGTAACTCCGGCATCAGCCATAAAGCTCCGATCCGATCTGCTGGAAATCGCTGTAGCGAGCGCCGTGCTGAAACCCGATCGGCAACAGTCGGTCGATTTCAGCCAGATCGGCGGCACTCAGTTTGATTTCGGCCGCCACCGCGTTCTCCTTGACCCTTCCGGCAAAGCGTGTGCCGGGAATGGGAATGATGTGATCGCCGCGCGTCAAAAGCCAGGCGAGCGCGAGCTGCGCGCCGGTCACGCCGCGCGCCTTCGCGAATGCGTGGAATGGCTCGACGGCGCGCAGGTTCGCCGAGAAATTCGGCTCCGTGAAACGCGGATTACCGCGGCGGAAATCGAACTTGCCAAACTCCGTATTCGTGCTGACCGTTCCGGCAAACATCCCACGCGCGACCGGCGAAAACGCGACGAACGCAATCCCGAGATCGCGGCACGTCTGGAGAAGACCCAGTTCCGGCAGCCGCGTCCACAGCGAATACTCGTTCTGCACCGCCGTGACAGGGTGAACTGCGTGCGCCCGCTTGACCGACCATGGCGCTACCTCGGACAACCCGTAGCCCCGGATTTTCCCCTCCTTGATGAGCGCGGCCATCGTCGCCGCAACCTCTTCGATCGGGCGTTCGCCTTCGCGGCGATGCACGTAGTAGCAGTCGACGTGATCGACGCCGAGACGCTTCAGAGACGCATCGAGCGTGCCGCGCAGATACTCGGCTGAGTTGTCGAACACACGCTCCGTCGTCCCTGGCCGCCGCTTGATACCGCCCTTGGTGGCGAGATGCACCTTGGCCCGTGCACCGGGATTTTCGCGGAAGAACTGGCCGATCATCTCTTCGCTCTTGCCGAAGCCGTAGACGTCGGATGTATCCCAGTGCGTCGTAGCCGTGTCGAGACAGGCAGCGAGCGCGCGCTGGCTCTCCGCGTCGTCAGCCGCGCCATAGAAGCCGCCGAAACTCATCGCACCGAAGCCGATCGCCCCGACCTTGGGGCCGTTCATTCCGAAATCACGCATCTGCATCGAACCGCCCTTCACATCGTCGCGCCGATTTGCCACGGCACGTATTCGGCATCGCCGTAGCCGAGCTGTTCCGATTTCGTCTTCTCGCCCGACGCAGCCCGCAGCATGTAGTCGAAGATCTCTTGCCCCTTGTCCTCGATTTTCACGCCGTCGACGATGTCGCCGCAGTTGATGTCCATGTCGTCGATCATGCGGCGATAGATGTCGGAATTCGTCGCGAGCTTGAAGGACGGCGTCGGCTTGCAGCCATAGGCCGATCCACGCCCGGTCGTGAATGCGAGGATGTTGCACCCACCGGCGACCTGCCCTGTAACGGACACTGGATCGTAACCTGGTCCGTCCATGTAGACGAAACCCTTCTCCGTGATCGGCTCGGCGTAGCGATAGACGGCATTGAGCGGCGTCGAACCACCCTTGGCCGCCGCACCGAGCGACTTTTCGAGAATGGTCGTGAGCCCGCCCGCCTTGTTTCCGGGTGAGGGATTGTTGTCCATGCTCATCCGCGCACGCGCCGTGTAGTCTTCCCACCACTTGATGATGTCGACGAGTTTCTCGCCCACCTCGCGCGATCGCGCCCGCCGCGTGAGCAGATGCTCGGCGCCGTAGATCTCCGGCGTCTCTGTCAGCACGGCCGTGCCACCATGCTTGACGAGAATGTCGGCTGCGAGCCCCAGTGCCACGTTCGCCGTGATACCGGAGTACCCGTCCGAGCCACCGCATTGCAGCGCCAGCATCAGTTCCGACGCCGGCACCGTCTCGCGCTTCGCAGCCGCTGCGATCGGCAGCATGCCGCGGATCGCCTCGACCCCCGCCGCGATCGTCTTCTTCGTCCCGCCCGTCTCCTGGATCGTCATCGTCCGGAACGTGTCGCTCTCCTCGACGCCGTAAGCCTGCTTCATGCGTGCGATCTGGAAGCCTTCACAGCCGAGCCCGACGACGAGCACCCCCGCCATGTTCGGATTGCACGCATAACCCCACGTCGTCCGCTTCAGAACCTCGAACGTCTCCCCGTCGCTATCGATACCGCAGCCGGTCGAATGCACGAGCGGGATCACGCCGTCGATCGTCGGATAGTCGGCGAGAATGCCGGACTTGTTGACCGCCTCCGCGATAAAGCGCGCCACCGTCGCCGAACAGTTCACGCTGGTGACGACACCGAGATAGTTGCGCGTGCCGACACGTCCGCTCTTGCGGCGGAAGCCCTGGAACGTCGCCTGCTGCTCGACCGGCAGGATGTCCACCGGCCTCGCATCCTGGCAGAACGCGTAGTCACGCTCGAACGCGGCAAACCCGCAATTGTGGGTGTGAATGTGCTGCCCCGGCGTGATATCCGTGCTCGCGAAGCCGATGATCTGCCCGAACTTCGTGACCGGCGCGCCCTTCTCGATCTTTTCGGTCGCCATCTTGTGACCGCGCGGGATGCGCACTGCCGCTACGACATTCTCGATCGCCCGCCCCGGCTCGATCGCATCGACGGCGACGATCAGATTGTCTTTTGGGTTGAGCCTGAGCGCGCGCGGCTCGGTTTTCGTATCGGTCATGGGTCACTCCCGGATCGCAGATTTTGCGCCAACGTATCGAAGCAGGTCGCACCCTGTCCAAGCGATTCCGCCCCGCCCGGTGCATGGCAGATCGCAGGATCGGGGCTTCCAGGAGCATTCAGGGCTTGTTCGCCCCGATGAATGGCCGGATCGCGTCGACGAACGCGCCCGGCTCCTCGATCGCCAGCATGTGCGACACGCCTGGAATGACGACGAGACCTGCCCCCGGAATGGCGCGTTGAATGGTCTCCGACGCCGCAACCGGCGTCGCCGGATCTTCCTGGCCGACAACAACCAGCGTCGGCAAGGCAATGCCCCCGAGCTTGTCGGTCATGTCGAGCGTCTCGATGGCGCCGCACCAGCCGCCGTAACCTTCGACCGGCGTCGCCGTGATGAGCCGTGTGCACCGCGCAACCACATCCGCGCGCTGCCGCGATCCGGCCGCGAGCCACCTGACGAGACACGGCTCGACCTGACTTGCCATGCCCTCGGCCCGCGCGACCTTGACGCGATCTGACCACAGGTGACGCAGGTTTTCAGGAATGCGGCTCGTGCTCGATGCGATGACGAGACAGGAAAACCTCTCCGTATGCATGAGACCGAGAAACTGCGCGACCATGCCGCCCATGGACAGCCCGACGAACGCCGCGCGCTTCACCCCGAGATGATCCAGCAGCGCGATCGTATCACCGGCCAGCGTCTTGAAGTCGTAGGGCGCGGCCGTGGCCTGCGTCTTGCCGTGCCCGCGCGCATCGAAACGGACGACCCGCCATTCGCCCTTGAGCGCGGCAGCTGTTTCATCCCAGAACGTCAGATCGGTCGCGAGCGGATGATGCAGCACAACGACCGGTGCGGCCGCCGGCCCTTCGACGACGTAGTTCATTTCGATGCCGTTGATGTGTGCCTGCACGCAAGCGCCTCCGGGTAACGGTTTTGGGCTCTGATCCGAAGCTTTTGGCACACCGGACGAGACCGGGCGATGGGGAAAACACCCGGGCCTGACCCGCTGCTGTTGCGCGTTGGGACTGACCTACATGCCTGAAAGCGGTTGCGTCAGGCTAGCTGCGCTCGACCTGAAAATTCAAGCTCTTCGCCGCACCAAATTCACTCGAAAGCTGCTGACGGTCTCACGATCCGCGTGCGCCGCCCCGCGGAGTTCGTGCCTCACGCCGCTGCTGCGATGCCACCGCCCGAGCCTCCTGCATGCGCCGCACGGCTGCAGCCTGCCGTAGAGCAATGAACTTGCGGCAGCTACTGAGGCTGGGATTGCAGGAGATCCGGTCGCGGCTTGTAGTCCCATCCGTCGTCAGCAGGCTTGCTTGCCTGAACTCGGCTGGCCGTGCGGCTTTGCGGACGCTTGGGTTGGCTGGTTTCGCGCCCGTCACGCTCCCTAACGGCTGCAGCAGCCGGCCTGGCCGGGACGACTGCCCGCTCTCTGCTCCGCTGTTCGCGAGCGCCATTGTCTGTCCGCTCGCTGGCGATCCGGCCTGCGATGGAGCCGGTGTCGATCTTGGCATCACCCATGTCCGTGCCGATGTCGACGACGGTTGGCGTGAGGGATGCAGTACGGCCACCGGTTTCCATGGCGGAACTTGCAATGACGTTGTCACCGCATCCGCCCGTCGTCCGGCTCGCAGCGCCACCCCGGCCGGGTGTGCGCCGCAAAACGCTAAAGGGCCGTGAGACGCCACCTCCTCGACACTGGCGCTGTCCTCGATCCAGTAACGGCCGTCGCAGACGCTGACTTTCGGGGGCAGCCGCCGCCGCTCGAAACTGTCGTACGCGTCCTTCAGGTTTCGCCAGAAATCGTACCAGTCGTTGAGCGCGTAGGCATTGAGCCGTTCCTCCGTCATCCGGAATGGAAAGACGTGAACCTGCACGGCGTCCTGGCCATTCTTCAGGGCCGACTGCGCCAGCGAAAATATTTCCTCGATGACCGGATTGGTCATGGCGATGCACCCGACTGTCGAGCATCCGCCGTGAATGAGGATGTAGGACCCGGTGCGCTGGTACTGCCGGTCGAAGGCGTTCGGAAAACCGAGATTGAGCGAACGGGGATGGCGCCCGATCATGTGCAGCTGCTTCTGCGTGACCGTGTAGATGCCTTCGGGCGTCTGCTTGTCACCCTCGGAAATCTTCGGCCCGATCGTTCCCGACCAATGGCAGATCGGATAGGTCGCGAACAGCACGAACGTCTCGCCGCGACGCATCCAGACTTCCAGTTCCGACTCCGCCTTGAACACCCGGATGAAAACGTCCGAGCCGAGCGTCAGCCCCTTTTCCTTGAGCCGTTCGGGGAACTGCGCGAGATTGGGAGTGCCCGGAAGCGGGAGCTGGCCCACCGCCTCCTTCTGCTGGCGTTCGATCCGGTCCGGCGCCACGTCCTTGAGTTCGACGACGACCGCCGACGCACTCGTGCCGACAAGTGTGCTCGAGAGCGCGAGCGACACGATCCACCCGAAAAGCGATTTGTCGACGACGCCCTTCAAACGCTGCTCTCCACACGGGCGACAATGCCCACGAACTCTGCCCGATGTCCTAGCAGGCCCGGCAACGAATAAAAACCGGAAATGACCAGCGAACGAGCGTTGGCGAACGAGCTGTGGGCGCTCTGTGACTGTCACGCCATCCGTAGTCGACCTGCCGTGGGGAAAATCTCAGGATTCGCCAGTTTTCAGCGGAGGTCCTTGGCTCCGAGGCCGATCGGCGGGCCATAGGTCGTCGTAATGTTGGACGCCGTTCTGGTCTTCGGACCGGGTACCACCATCGGCTCGGCGATCTGCTCGCCAGGCTTCGGCGTGAACGGCGTAACCTCCTGTCTTTCCAGCTTCGGACAGGCGCCCTCCGGGTCCAGTCGCGCCCGCATGAGCCCCGAGGGCTTCACGTTGACGTGATACTGACGCTGACAGACGAGAACGTCCGGTGGCAGGCGCGTCTGCTCGAAATGATCGTACCCCTGCTTGAGTGTCTGCCAGAACGGCATCCACTGGCTCCCGGCGTGCCGCTTCATGTTGGCATCTGTCATCCGGAACGGGAAGGCATGGACGTGGATCACGTCCTGTCCGGCGATGAAGCTCTCCCGCGCGAGTGCGTAGATCTCCTCCATCAGCGCATCGGTCATGGCGTAGCAGCCGGCCGACTTGCACTTGCCGTGCACCATCAGGAAATCACCGGTCCGCTTGTGCGCCTTGTCGAAGGCGTTGGGAAAGCCGAGGTTGAATGCCAGATGGAACTGCGAATTCGGGTTCATCTGGTGACGCGCGACCTGGTAGAAGCCCTCTGGAGCCTGCTTGTCGCCCTGTTTGAGCTTGGGCCCGAGATCGCCGCTCCAGTTGCAGATGGGGTAGGTTTTGAAGAGATGGAAACGGCCGTCCGCCCGCTGCTTCCAGACCTCGAGCTCGGATTCTTCCTTGTAGATACGGATGAACATCGGCGAGGCCGCGTCCATGCCGCGCTTGCCGAGCTGCATCATGCTCTCTTTGGAGATCGGCTTCAGATGCGGCGCAAGTTCCATCGTGGCGCACCCTGAAAGGAGGGCACTTGCCACGGCCAGCACACCGAGCTTGATCGAGATGTTCTTCATGTCCCCCAGGAAACCCCAACGCTTACGAACCAATCCCCGGACTTCCGGATGATTCGGCCCCGCAAGGTTAAAATCCCGTAAATTCTGTCAAAAATTTAACCGACTCGTCCGCCCGAGGCAACCACGCTCCAACGGGCACCAGCCACCCCGCAACCTGTTGACCACGAAGGCGGGACCGGATCACGACGCTGAAACCGCGCGAACATGCCGCAGCGCACACCAAGTCCCTCCGACCCCGGGTTTCTGCCGGTTGATTAATCACATTGCGGACGGCACTGTCCCTGGGCCGCCTCGCGCGAGGTTGCCATCCGCTTCCGACCTCAGGTTTACCAGCCCCATGACGACCACATCCGTGAAGTCCCAGATTCCCGGCTTCGACGTCGCCGCCTCGCGCACCACATTGTTCGGCGCACTCCTCGATACCATCGACCGGCACGGTGGCGACCGCCCCGCTCTCGAAGATGTCGAACGCCAGCCCCTGACCTATGCCCGTCTCGTGCTCGGCGCTCTGGTCCTCGGCAAGAAGCTCGCCGACGGCACCCGCCGCGGCGAATACGTCGGCGTCCTCCTTCCGAACGTCAACGGCCTCGCCGTAACCGTCTTCGGCCTAAATGCCTTTGGCCGCGTCCCGGCGATGCTCAATTTCTCCGCCGGTCTGAAGAACCTCCGTTCCGCGGTCGAGACCGGAGCGCTGCGCCGCATCGTGACTTCGCGCCGCTTCATTTCCACGGCCAAGCTCGAGGACACCATCGAGGCACTGAAGAAAATCGAAACCGCGCCCGGAAAACCAGTCGAAATCGTCTATCTCGAGGACGTCCGCAAGACCATCGGCGCCGTCGACAAGATCAGGGGGCTGGTCCAGTCGAGGATGGCGCGGCGCATCCACCGCCGCCACGCACTCGGCCCCGATCAGGCCGCCGTCGTGCTCTTTACGTCCGGCACGGAAGGTGTCCCGAAGGGCGTGGTGCTGACGAATGCCAATCTCGTCGCCAACGCGCGCCAGATCCTGATTCACGCGGCCGATTTCATGTCCGAGAAGGACATCGTCTTCAATCCGCTGCCGATGTTCCATTCGTTCGGGCTGACTGCCGCGACGTTGATGCCACTCTTTGCCGGCATGAAGATCGTCCTTTACCCGAGCCCGCTCCATTACAAGGAAATCCCGAAGCTCATTGGCGCGACGAAGGCGACGGTACTGTTTGCAACCGATACATTCCTGCAGGGCTATGCGCGATCCGCAGACGACGACGACCTGAAATCGGTCCGCTATGTGATCGCCGGCGCGGAAAAGGTGAAGGACCAGACGCGCGTCTTGTGGTCACGACATGGCGCGACGGTTCTCGAAGGCTATGGCGCGACAGAGTGTTCGCCGGTGCTGAGCTGCAACCGCCCCGACATCGGCCGCTCCGGCTCCGTCGGGCCGCTGCTGTCGGGCATCGAGGCCCGTCTCGAACCCGTGCAAGGCATCACCGGCGGTGGCCGGTTGCACGTCAAGGGACCGAACGTGATGGCCGGTTACATTTTCAACGACAAGCCGGGCGTTCTCGTCCCGTTGCGTGACGGCTGGCACGACACTGGCGACATCGTGGGCATCGATGAGCGCGGCATCGTCACAATCATGGGGCGGGCCAAACGCTTTGCCAAAATCGGCGGTGAGATGATCTCTCTCGCAGCCGTCGAGGGCATCGTCGCCAGCCTCTGGCCGGAGAATAATCACGTCGTCCTGTCGATGCCGGACGCACGCAAGGGTGAGCAGCTGGTGCTTCTGACCGACCGGCACGGCGCCGATCGCCAGAGCCTCACCGAGCGGGCCAAGGCAGAAGGTCTTCCGGAATTGTGGACGCCGCGTATCGTACTCGTTGTACGAGAAATCCCGCTGCTTGCCTCCGGCAAGGTCGACTTCATGGCGGCGAGCGAACTGGCAAGCGGAATGCGCGCCACGCAGTGATCATCTGCACACAGCCTGACGCTGGCTCAGTCGTCGTCGCGTCGCCAACCCTTGTCCTTCCGCCCCCAGTCCTTGGGCTTCCGCCCTTTGACATGCTGGCGGATGAAGTCGCCCGCGACGTGTTTGAGCTTGTCGAAATCGTCGACTGCGTATGACCGTGTCTTCGACCATTCCTCGCGCAGTTCCCCGCGCGTGGGCCGTGTCCATTTCTTGCCGTCTGGCCTGAACACACGCCCGCCGAGAAATGACGTCGGCTCGCGCATCTGTTCGCGGCGACGCTTTCGGTTGAACCAGGCCGGCAGGGCCAATATCGCGAGGCCGACGACGAACCAGAGAACCACTACGGCGCCCTGTATGATGTTGCCGAGGCTCGCGGTCAGCCACTTCACCCACGGATCAATTTCCGTCGAGAACACCCCGGATAGGAGACCACCCGCCAGCGCCGCCAGCCAGTCCGACAGTGAAAACAGAAGCCATGCGACCATCGACCAAACGAGAAGGGCGACAAGTGCAAAGGACCACGTCAGGAAGCGCATGAGAAATTCCTCCGTGGATCACACGCCGCGAACTTCGCGCGCATTACCGTCAATGACAGGACCCTGGCCGCGGCCAGCGACCTTCGAGAACCCGTGCCGCTCGACGTGAGCCTTGAGAAGACGGATGTTCTTTTCGTTGGCGCGATACATGACGTCGAAGACGTCGCCCACTACCGGCACGGCGCCGACGATCATGTCGACCGTTGTGTTCGTCGCCATGCGCGCGATGAGCCATTTCGACGCACCGAGGCGCCGGGCTTCGAGGATGAGGTAGCTCGAGATCAGCTTGCTGACGATGTCGCCGACGACAGGCACCATGCCGATGAGAGCGTCCACGCCGACGCGTACGTCCGTGCCGGGAATCTTGACCGCACTGTCGAGGACGCGCGCAAGCGCATCGAGCCTGTCGAGCGTCGCCTGGACGTCGTGATCGCCGAGCTTTTCGACGCGCGGCTTGGTATCAAAAGTGGAGCGGAGAACTTTCTCCATTTCGGTTCCCTCACGCTGCCCGCGACCACATGGGGTCGCGGGGAGACTGTCGATCTCACGTCCGACATCGCATCCCGTTCGTGGGACGCCAGAGGGGCCCGGACTGCAGTTTATCTGGTGTCACTCACCTGGAAATCAAGGGGCGAGAGGGCGGACACCTGCGCGGGAAAGGCTCGAAATCGTCGAACCGCCTTCGATCTTTCGCGGATGCCGCCGCCCGGCTAACGTCCGCGCATCCGGACGAATCAAGCCGCAGGACCGACCTCCACATGTTGACGGACGATGCCAAGGCTCCCGCAGGTGGTATCGGCTCCGCACTCGCTGGTGCCCGGGCGAAACTGGTGGCCGCAATCGTCGCCCCGGTTCGCGCCTTCCGCTGGATCTACCTGCCGCCGATGATGGTCTACCTGGCCTATGGCGTTCTCGGCATAACGGCCGTCGCGGATCAATTCTGGGTCAAGAAGGCATTGCAGATGACACCGGCCGACCTGGCCGGTCTTTCGGTCTGGCTGACGCTGCCGTGGGCTGTGAAAATGGTCTTCGGCGAGATCGTCGACTCCGTCCCGATCTTCGGCAGCCAGCGACGCTCCTACATCGTGATCGGCGCGGGCCTTATCGCCACCGCCCTGCTTCTGCTTGCCGGCGTCTCTTCCGGATATCTCACTTTTGCGAGCCCCGACCGCATCTACAAGCTGGCCGCCATCATCAGCGTCATTGGCGTCGTGCTTCAGGACGTGGTTGCCGACGCCATGACGACCGAAGTCGTCGAAAGGACCAATCCCGACGGCAGCCCGCGCGCCGAAGCGGACATCGAGGCCGATCTGGCGATGGTGCAGATCCTCGGCCGCCTCTCCCTGTCGTTCGGCACCTTTGCAGTTGCCGGGCTCGCCGGTTATCTCGCGAGCCGCCTGCCCACCTCGACCGTCTACCTCATCGGCCTGATCGTGCCGGTACTCTCCATCATCGGTGCGGCCCTTGTCCGGCCGCTGCCCGTGACACCGCGCCCCGTCGACAAGAAGCTGCTCGGCGCAGGTCTCGCGTTCGGTGTCTTCGTCGTAACCCTTGGCCTGTTCGAGGTGCCGCACGCCCAGGAGATCACGTTCGTCGTCTCCTTCGCCGTCATCGTCACCCTGCTCTGGCGCATAACCGGCTCGATACCTGCCGAATCCCGTCGCCGCATCGCCTACGCCGCCATCGTCATCTTCGCGTTCCGCGCCACGCCGAATGTCGGTGACGGCTACCGCTGGTTCTCGATCGACAAGCTAGGCTACGACGAGGCATTCTTCGGCGTTCTCGGCCAGATCGGCACGACGCTGGCGCTGATCGCCGGCTGGCTGTTCGCCTCGACGATTTCCCGAATGCGCATGACGACGGTCCTGCTCGGACTGACGATAGCCGGGGCGATTCTCTCGCTGCCCGGCATACTCCTCGTCTACGAGGGGCATCACTGGACCAGCCGCGTCCTCGGCCTCGACGCCCGCGACATCGGCATCATCGACACCGCCGCAAGCTCGCCACTGGCCCCGCTCAGCATGATCCCGCTCCTGACGCTGATCGCGATCCATGCCCCGCCGAAGCAGCGCGCGGTCTGGTTCGCGCTCATGAGCTCGTTCATGAACCTCGCCCTCGTCGCCGGCGACATCGGCACGAAGCTGCTCAATCAGGTCTACGTCGTCGATCGCGGGCACTACGACAACCTGCCGACCCTGACCGTCATCGTCGCCGTCGTCGCATTCGTGGTGCCACTCACCGTGACGCTGCTCCTCCGGCGCAAGATCGAGATCGACGACATCGCTTCACCGCAAAAGAAGCCGTCGGTCGCGTGATCGGCGTCGCAGCATTGCAACATCTCGCCGGCAATTTCCGTTCGCGCCCTCTGCCACGCGCTAAACTGGCCGGATTTTGGCCCGGTGTGGCACCCGGGTCGTTGCCAGGACGTGACTTGGAAAGGATATGTTAACTTTAAGAGGCGACAGTCTTCCGGCGCCTTGCAACCTCTGATATCGCAGCCGCATTGCGGTCGAAGAGGCGACAAAATACCGTCAACGAGCTCCCTCAAGATTGCAGTAACGAGTCACAGAGGTGAACCGTGAGCACCCAGGCAACATCTGAAAACATGCAAACTTACAATGAGTTGCGCCCTGCCGCCCACCTCCGCAGCGTAGGCTGGTTCGTCCGCCGCGCCATGATCGGCATCCTGGCTCTGACGATCTTCGTCACCGGCGGCGCATGGCTTCTGCACGCCAGCATTGAGCCGGAACAGAACACTGCAGTTACCATCACGACCGCCAACGACTGACCCCGTCAGTCGAGGACGGCACCGCAACCAGCCGGGTCGCCATTAGCTTTCGTCCCGACACGGACGAACGTCCCTGCCAAGCTTCGTCCGGATTGCGGCAACGACCCTGATCGGAGACATCCGCGCCTTGGCACGATTCGCCCCGGATCGACCTCCCGGCGCCGCTGTGCCCGCCATGCGACCTGAACCGTAAACCCCGCCTGCCGCCGCCACGACGCGCGACGATCGTCGTCTCCTGTCGCTTGGTCGGTGGCGCCGACGACCAACGACCCGAAGTTTTGCTCGCCGAATATGCGGCGGAAGCCGCAGACCGTCGTAACCGGGACGCTGGCTGCGCCCGTAAAATCGCCCGCAAGAGTGCGAACCGTTTGTTTCTTCCGGGCATGAATTTTTGAGCTTCGCCAACGTCTCCCGCAATCCTGCTCATGCGCTGTTCATCGACCGCGGCGCATGGATGACGATGCTGCTAACCCGACGCCTTGCCAGACTCCTTGTAAGTCGCATCGTCCGAACGGTAGTCTTGCAGCGAGTCTCGATCGCGCGGTGTGCAGCGCAAGGAGCCCCCTATGAAGCCAAGACTTGAAACCATCCCTGCGTCCCGCCCGACCAGAAGTGCGTTGACCACGGCCTTGATGCTGGGCGCGGCGGCTTGCGCTCTGTCGTCTGCCATCGAACCGACCCCGGCATACGCCCAGACTGCCGAACAGCAGAAGAAGAAGACCGAAGAACAGAGAGGCCGCCGCCCGGACCAGCCGCAGGGACAAAGACCGCAGGGCGCTCCACAGCGTGGCGTGGCGCCACCCGAACGCCAGAACATCCAGCGCCCTCCGGTAGTCCAGCAACCACGCGGAACGCCTCCGCCGGTCGTCCAGCAGCCAAGAACTACCCCACCGCCGGTGGTGCGTAACGCACCGCCGCCTGTCGTGCGCACGACACCACCACCGCAATCGCCGCCGCCCGTGGTGCGTACAGCACCAACAACGACGCCCCCGCCGGTCGTCAAAACCAATCCGAACCTGCCACCACCGGCCGTGCGCATACCGCAAGCACCACCGATCGTGACGAGGCCGGCCGACATCGACCGCGCCCGCCGCCCCGGCGATCGCCCGCCGCCGTCCACTGCTACACCGTCGAACGTGCCGCCTCCAGCGACGACGAACCCATCGACGACGACGCCACCGCCCGGCTCACCCCGCGTGGGCTCTCCGTCCGGACCGAACGTGACGCCAAACACGACCGATCCCACGCGCCAGCCGCCTGAGCGGGCGAGACCGAACGATGGAATGTTTGGCCGTCCAAAGACGCCAACCACACCGACCGATGCGGCAGGCGGCACCACACCGCCCCCTCCGACCGGCACACAGACGGGTCGTGATCGCCCCGGCATGTTCTCCGGTGATCGCCGCCCGCCGCCGATCGGCGTCGCACCCACCGGCCAGGTCGTCCGCCCTGGCACACCGATCGTGGGCCGCACCGTCACGAATCCTGTAGGGCCGAGGAACATCTCCGATTTCAGGAACGAGCGCGTCCGCACCACGGACCGCTCCGGCCGCCAGCTGATCCAGGAACCGGGGAATCGTACGATCATCGTCCAGGGCAATCGCCGGATCATCCATCGCAACGAGTTCAATACGATCCGCAACTATTATCCCGGCGCCCGCACGATACCGCTTCCGAACGGCATCACTCAGACGAGCTACGTCCGCGCCGACGGCATGCGCGTGTTCACGGAAACCGACCGGACCGGCCGTATCGTTCGCCGCTTCGGGCGCGGCTCCGGCGGCCGCACCGTGGTCTTCGTCGACAACCGTCGCTTCTATCGCAACGTCGCCATCGGCGCAGGCATCGCTGCGATCGGCGTCGGCGTGGCCCTTGCCCTCGCCCCGCCGGCGATCGCCATCCCGCGCGAACGCTACATCGTCGACTATGATCGTGCCTCCGAGGAGGACATCTACGAGGCCTTGTCGGCACCGCCGGTGGAGCGTCTCGAACGGCGCTATTCGCTCGACGAGATCCGCTACTCCGACTCGCTGCGCTCGCGCATGCGGCGCGTCGACCTTGACACCATCACGTTCGATACCGGCTCTGTGGAAGTGACGGAAGACCAGTATCCGAAGCTCGAGCGCATCGCGCGCGCGATCGCGCGTGTCATCGAGCGCGACCCGGCCGAAACATTCCTCGTCGAAGGCCATACCGATGCGGTTGGAGACAACGAAGACAACCTCAGTCTTTCCGATCGTCGCGCCGAGGCGGTCGCCCGCGTCCTGACCGAGTACTATGCGATCCCGCTCGAGAACATCGTCACTCAGGGCTACGGCGAACAGCATCTGAAGATCGAGACGCAAGGACCGGAGCGCGCCAACCGTCGCGTCGCCATCCGCCGTATCACGCCGCTTCTGGCGCAGGAATGACGGCGATAGGGTCCAACCCCGCATGAAGAAAAAAGGCCCGGGTATCGCCCGGGCCTTTCACTTTTTACGTTTCCTGAAGGCGGCTTACTTCGCGAGCCCGAGATCCTTCAGCAGATCCGCTGCCGTCTTGGAGAACGACGCCGCGAACGCCTTGAACCCTTCCGAGCCGTCCCAGACAGGATTGATGCCCCGCTCCTTGAGGCGCGACTGGAACTCCTCACTCTTGTGCGTCGCTTCCGCCGCACTGACGATTCGTGCGCGGATGTCGGCCGGAATACCTTTCGGCGCGATCAGCGAAAACCAGTTCACGAGCTGCCAGTCGAGGCCGGTTGCTTCCTTGATTGTCGGAACATCCGGGTTCGACGACAGCCGCTGGCTGTCCATCACGGCGAGAATTTTCACCTTGCCCGCGTCACTCAGCGCCTTCGCTTCGACCGGAGACGCCGTCACCATCGATAGACCGCCCGCGGCGAGATCGTTGAGCGCCGGAGCACCTCCCTGGCTGGGCACCCACTTGACCGTATCCGCCGGCAGCCCGGCAGCTTTCGCGAGCCCCGCGATCGCCATGTGCCACGGCCCACCCTGACCGGATCCGGACGAACTCAACGTCCCCTTCGGCTGCGCCTTCATCGCCACCACGACATCGGCCGCCGTCTTGTACGGCCCGTCCACTTTGACGGTCAGGCCGGCCGGCAGCGTCGAAACGCGCGAGATGAGATCGAAACTGTCCGGTGTGATGTCGGCGAGACCAAGCGTCTTGAAATAGGCGATCTCGGAGGTGCCGAAACCGATCGTATAGCCGTCCGGTGTCGCCGTCTGGATGGCCGAGTGACCGACGACGCCACCGCCGCCGGTCCTGTTGACGACGTTGACCGGCTGGCCGATTTCTTTTTCAAAGAGCGCCGCGAAAATGCGTGCGACCGTGTCCGTACCGCCGCCGGCAGCCCATGGGACGATCAGCGTGATCGGGCGATCCGGGAACTTCTGCGCGCTCGCCGGTGCTGCCACCAGTCCAGCGAGCGAAAGCGCGACCGCCGCACCTTTGATAAACTTCGAGAACATCTGCATCCTCCTTTGGGGATCTGTTGCTTTGAGACGCCCGATCCCTGGGCCCGAGGGCAGAATGGAGCGGCATGCCACGCCCTGCCAGCAGTCCGGCCGCATAGCCGCACGTCGCAAACGCGGGTCCCTCCACCAACCGAAAACGGCCAACGTCACTAGTACCAGCGGTCAAGAACCCATCGAGCCATCGCACCATGTCCGACACCATCCCTGAACGACGAGCCGGGCGCGACATCGTCGACGCCCATCATCACATCTGGGACACGGACCGGAACTACCACCCCTGGCTCCGCGATGAGCCCATGATCCCGTTCCGATACGGCGACTACAGCGCCATTCGCCGGCCCTATTCTCCCGACGAGTACAGACGCGACGCCGAACCCTGGAACCTCGTCGCCAGCGTCTATGTCGAAACCGAATGGGACAGGTCCGACGAGACAGGCGAGATGGATTATCTCGCGTCGGTCATGGCTGAGAACACCCTGCCGTCGGTTGCCGTCGCGCACGCCACCTTGGATGCCCCGACCGCGCCAGCCGTCCTCGAAAGCCACGCCGCGCGCCCGTTCGTGCGCGGCATCCGGCACAAGCCCCGCGCCAATGCTGCGCCGCGCGATGCGACCCCGGGCGGCATGACCGAGCCAAGCTGGCGCGAAAACTTTGCGCGCCTCGAAAAGCTCGGCCTCCGCTATGACGTCCAGACGCCGTGGTGGCATTTCACGGAACTGGCAGCGCTGGCGACTGCGTTTCCGAACTCCCGCATCATCGTCAATCACACCGGCCTGCCTGCAGATCGCTCCCCCGATGCAATCTCCGCCTGGAAAGCGGCAATGCATCGAGCCGCCGCCTGCCCCAATATCTCGGTCAAGATCTCCGGCCTCGGCCAGCGCGGCCAGAAATGGACCGCTGACGCCAACCGCGACATCGTCTTGACCACCATCGACCTCTTCGGCACCGACCGCTGCATGTTCGCCTCGAACTTCCCCGTCGACAGTCTCTGCGCCACGTTCGCGGAGATCTACGGCGGCTTCGAAGACATAGTCAGGAAATTCACACCCGCCGAGCAGGACGCACTGTTCGCCGACAATGCTCGCCGCATCTACGACATCCGCTGAAGCCACTATCGAACCCGGAGCACCCACGATGACGAAGCCCGTACTCGCCTATATCGGCGTCGGCCTGATGGGCCTGCCCATGGTCCGCCATCTCGTCCCGAAGGGCTACACGATCCGCGCATATGACATCGCGGCTGGCCAGCGGGACGCTGCGGCGAAAGCCGGCGCGACGGTCGCGAAGTCACCCGCCGACGCCGTCTCGGGCGCCGACATCGTCGTCACGAACCTGCCGACCGGCGCCGCCGTCGAATCCGTCGTTTTCGGCGACGGCGGCGTCGCAAAGGCCATGAAGCCACCCCAGCGCCTCGTGGATTTCTCGACCATCCCGGTCGAACAAGGCCGCGACAGCGCCCGCCGTTTGCGCGAAATGTCGGGCTGCGGCTGGGTCGACGCGCCTGTCTCCGGTGGCCCACCCGCGTCTGGCACGGGAACGCTGACCGTCATGGTCGGTGGTGAAGCGTCCGACATCGATGCCGTCCGCCCGTTCCTCGCCGACATTTCACAGCGCTACACCATCATGGGCGGGCCCGGCTCCGGCCTCGTCACGAAAATGATCAACCAGATGATCGTCGGCTCTGCGCACGCGGTACTTGCCGAAGCCCTCGTCGTTGCCGAAAGCGCCGGCATCGACGCCTCAAAACTCCCCGAATGCCTGTCTGGCGGTTTTGCCGACAGCCCGCTTCTCCAGAAGCTCTACCCGCGCATGGTCAAACGCGATTTCGCGCCGCAGGGTTACGCGCGCCAGCTCCTGAAGGATCTCGAAATGGTATCGGTTTTCGCAGGCGGCATGAAGGCGCCGATCCCGATCTCGTCGGAAGCACTCAATCTCTACCGGATACTCTGCCACCTCGGCCATTCCGAACTCGACACGGCCGCACTGGTGAAGATCTACGGCGTCGGAGACGAATAAGGCCGCCCGACAAGCGGCTATCGCTTGTCCGCCTCGTCCTCGATCTCGTCGAACGCCCGGCCCCAGGGCAGCGTCATGACCGCGATGCCCATGGCGAGACTTCCGAACGTGAGCCCGAGGGTCACCATAAGCAGGAACAGCACCAACAGCGGGTTCTGGTCCGACGTCATGAGCGTCCGGAACCCGCCGATGTTCGCGGACGCGATAATCAGCGCGATTGCCAGGCCGAGCGCAACGCCGAACGCCAGATGCTGCGCGAGAAACCTGAGGAGCCGCGGCGTACGTGGCCCGCTCGATCGTCTGGGGAGGAATTGCGGTGACGACATCGGCATCTCCCGTCCGGGTAACTGCCTCTAGCCCCAAGGACCTTTCCACCCATTGTTAGCGCACTTCGCGCTGGCCGGCGTGCGACATACCGTAGCCTGTCGCGCGCCTTTGCTCGCAATAGGTGAACGCCTGCGCTCGCGACTAGTTCCCTTTGATGTTGAGCTTCTTCACGATGTCGCGATTGAGCGCAATCTCGTCGTTGATCTGCTTTTGGTAATCCGCCGCCGGGAGCTTCAGCGGCTCCATCCCGTTCGGTACCAGCTTGGATTTGACCGCCTCGCTATCGTCGCAACGCGGGATACAGGCGCGCGCTGAAGCGCCGCCAGGGCCCGTCACGCGTTGCCGCGATCCTCGCGCCATACGCCGAGCTTCTGCTGCACCGGCTGATCCGAAAACGAGAACAGCACGCTGTCCTCGGCCGCCTCGTGCACCACCGGCTTCCACGACGGCGCGACGAAGATGTCCTTCGGACCCCACTCGATTACGGTGTCACCGATGGTCGTTCTGCCGCGCCCCTCGACGCAGGAGAAAACCGTCGCATCCGTCGCACGATACCGTGCCGTCGCAAACCCCTTCGGCAGCAGCTGTAGAAACGTTCCCATCGTGGGCATCGCGTGATCGCCGGTCTCGGGATTGATGTAGCGCATCTTTAGCCCGTGACACGCGTCCCATTCGCCGGTCCGCCGCATCTGCTCGAGCGCCTCGCGGCTCCGCGCATACGGGTAATTGAAGATCGGCGACGTCGCCCCGCTTTTCACCCTCCCCACCGGGGCCATGTTGGCGCCGTACCGCGCAAGCGCATCTCCCTCCGGTTTCGTGACCGGCTGCTCGTCCGCGTCGAGATGCTCGACAAAGGACGCATCGAGAAACTGGATGAGCGGAATGTCGAGCCCGTCGATCCAGAACATCGGCTGGTCCGTCTGATTGCCGTGATCGTGCCATGCACCGGACGGCGTGATGACGAAGTCGCCGACGTACATCCGCGTCCGCTCGCCGTTGACGGCGGTATAGGCACCCGAACCTTCGAGCACGAACCTGAGCGCCGACTGCGAATGCCGATGCGCCGGCGCCACCTCGTTCGGCATCACGAGTTGCACGCCGCAGTAAAGCGACGTCGTGATCTTCGACTGGCCGCGCATTCCCGGATTCTCGAGAATGAGAACACGCCGCTCCGCTTCCTTGGCCGTGATCAGCTTGCCGGCTTCGAGCATCGCCTCGCGAATGTCGCTGAATTTCCAGCCGAACGGCACGCACGCGCTTTTCGGCTCCGGTGTGATGAGCGCACTCATGACGGTCCACAGCGCCGTCATGTTGGACTTGTCGATCTTCGCGTAGAACGCACGCCGTTCCGGCGTATCGAGAGCTTGCTGCGGTTGCGCCATGGCACCTCTCCGCTACCAGATGTTTCGGCCTCTGAAGTTCAACTCGTGACGAATTCGCACAGTGGTAAGCCGTCACGCACCACTGATCTTGACCCGGAGCGCATCCGCCTTCCGCTTCACGCGCGCTTCGAATTTCTCGACGTTCACGACGACTCTCGTGTGCCGGCCCTTGCCGATCACGTCGATGTCGTCTCGCGCCTCGACGACGAAATCGATCTCACGACCGCGCACCGCCACCACTTCCGCCACCGCCGTCACGAGCCCGCCGATCGGCGTCGCCGCCGTGTGCGACACGTCGAGATGTGTGCCCAGGGTCTGGTGCCCGATCGGCAGCATCGCCTCGCACGCATCCAGTGCCGCAGCTTCGACGAGATTGATCATGACAGGTGTCGCCAGCACCGCGATGACACCCGACCCGACGCGCGCCGCAGTGTGCTCTGCCGCCACGATGACACGCGCCGTACCACGCGTGCCGATCCTTATGCCTGAAAGATCCAAGGCGACCCCCGTCTTGTGTTTCGACGGTGACACTACTGCCGGATCAACACCGCCGCCACCGCTTTACGGCGCCCGAGCCGTGCTTCACGCGACGGCACCCGGGGCCACCACCGTCATCGGACGCCCGCCATATCGGTCGTCATCGGTCATGTCGGCACCAGTTTCGCGGCCGAAATGGAGCATAGCCCGCTCCGCGAGGGCCGTGATCGTAAGTAGCGGATTACACCCGAGCGAGCGCGGTATGATCGACCCGTCGATGACGTAGAGCCCGCCGAGAACATCCGTCGAGCCCGCACTGGACCGTCCGTCAAAGACGCGCCCGCAGTGATCGACGACTCCACCCGCACGGTCCGCCCCCATGCCACAACCCCCGAGCGGGTGCGCCGTCGCCGGCTGATGCCCCATCACCGTGCCCGCCATGGGATTTTTCACGTAACTGCCGCCGGCAGCCGAGACGATCTTCTCGAGCGCGGCATCGAGCCGTGCGTACACGGGCTCGTCTTTCGCCGTAGGCCACGACAGCGACAGCCGGTCGTCGTCGAGCTGGAATCGACCCGAGGCACTGTCGTGGCTGACTGCGAAGAACGTCTGCAGTGACTGGAACGGCCCCTTGTAGACCCCCGACACCAGCGATTGCAGCGCCCCGAGGATGCGCCCGTTGGGTACGAACATAACCGGCAGGATCGGTGCCAGCGCCGACGGCATCGCGCCTTCCTGTATCGTCATCGAATGGGAAAGATCGTTCGGATCGACGATCTCGATCTGTCCCGAGACGGACGCGCCGACATCGTAACCGTCGATCTTCTTCGGATGGCCGACACCGATCGAGCTGATCGGGATCTTCGCACCATACCCGAACGCGATGATGTCACCATTGGCCGAGAACCGGTGCCCGAGGCGATCGGACACGGCAAGCCCCCGCGCCCGCGACCTGAGCAGGATCTCCGTCGACCCGAGTGTTCCTGCTGCCAGGATGACCATCGGCGCTTCGATCTTGAACACCAGCGCACCATCACGCGCACCGTCGAGTCGCTCGACAGTCACGCACCAGTCGCCCGACGCGAGCCGCTCGACGAACTGTACTTTCGCTTCGGTAAAAATTTCTGCGCCGTGCCGTCTGGCTTCCGGCAGATAGGTGAGCGCCACGGTGTTCTTCGCACCGACGTTGCAGCCACCGACACAGTCGCCGCAATTGGTGCACGCCGGCTGCGCGATCCCTGCCGGGTTGACCGTCTCCGCGAACGCGACCGCCACTGGCGCCTTGACCGGTGGCACGCCGAGCGCCTTGCTCGTCTCGGCGAGCGCCTTGAACTTCGTCATCTCGTGCGCCCGCGGCCCCTGCATCGGCCGGAGCCACCGCCGCGCACGCGCATAGCCTTCGTCGAGCAGCCCGTCCTGCCTGATCTGGCCCGGCCACACCTCGTCCGCGAACACGCGCGCATCCGGCCTGAGCGAAACGCCCGCGTTGACGAGCGATCCACCGCCGAGCCCGCAACCGACGAGGATGTGCATGTCCTCCCCGAGTCGCACGTCGTAGAGCGCGGTCGGCTTTCCGGTCTTGAAGCGCTTGCCCGTCACCTGCATCTCGTTGCGCATGTCGGGAAAGCGCGACGGAAACTCACCCGTCACGAACTCGCGCCCGCGTTCGAGGACGCAGACTTTCTTTCCAGCCCGCGCAAGACGCGCCGCACTCACCCCGCCACCGTATCCGGAGCCAACGACGATCACGTCGTACCGCGCCTTGATGCTGTCGAGATTCGTCGCAAGCCTGCTCATGGGAAACCGTGGAGTAGTGTTGTCGTCGCGGCAAATTAACCGGATCTCTGCCGCCGTCCTGCGTTAACGCCGGGAAGCCTTAATCGCGTGCCGTTTTCGCCGACCGCGCGTAACCGTCGAAGAGATCGAGCATCCGCTCGAACCAGGCTCCAACCGCGGTTTTGGGGTCGAGAAACTCCGACCTCAGCACCACATACGGCCACATCAGCGATCCGAACACGGCATAGTCGCCGTACCCTGCCGTGTCCCCGCCGAGAAAGCGCGCCTCCTTGAGCGTTTGCTCCATCGGCTGTAGTGCCGACAGAAGTAGCGCCCGTGCCTTGCCCGGCTCCGCTCCGAACTCTTCGAGCGTCTGTCCGAACCGCTCCTCCCGGCTCTTGCGGAAGTACGCCTGGTTTTCCGCGTCGAGCACTGCGTAGATATCGAGGATACAAAGCCGCACGATCGGGAAATGGAGCGTGAACTCCGCCCACTTGGCACAAAACTGGGCCGCCGCCCGATCCCGGTCGTCCCGCATGAGCTTCGGCGAATCCGGATACGTCCGGTCGAGATAAATTGCGATGTCCCAGCTGTCGTGGACCCAGCGTTCGCCATCGACCAGGGTCGGCACACGCCCCTGACCGCTCGGCGCGATCCGATCCTTCTCGACGAACCGCCACGGCACCGCGTCGAACCCGAGCCCCTTGTGCCTGAGTGCCATTTTTGTTCGCCAGCAGAACGGACTGAAGCGGACCGCCGGGTCCGCGCCGGCCAGATCGAAGAGTTGTCGCGTCAAGATGCGCCCCGTTTGATCGCAAGTGCTGTAATTGCGCCATGTTCCGCATAGCCCGGATGCGGTCAAGCACTTGCAGTAGAGGCGGCGGCGCGACATGGTGCGCCCCGATCCTGCCCGTCCGAACCATCCGGGGACACTTCATGAGCCAGCTTTTCTCGCCGATCCGCCTCGGCAACCTCGATCTGCCGAACCGTCTCGTCATCGCACCGATGTGCCAGTATACCGCCGAGGACGGCTCCGCCACCTCCTGGCACACGATGCACCTCGGCACGCTCGCCAATTCCGGCGCCGGCCTCCTCATCGTCGAGGCAACCGCCGTCGAGGCAATCGGCCGTATTACACATGGCTGCCTCGGCCTCTGGTCCGACGCTAACGAAGCCGCGCTCCGTACCGTCGTCGACGCCTGCCGCAAGTACGGCAAGGCCAAACTCGGCATCCAGCTCGGCCACGCCGGCCGCAAGGCGTCGTCCAAGCGCCCCTGGGAAGGCAAGACCCTCCAGGACCCCGTCGACGGCGCCGACAAGTGGGAGACGATCGGGCCATCCGCCATCGCGATGAGCGGCCATCCCATGCCGAAGGCGATGTCCGCCGACGACATCAAGCGCGTGTCCGATGCCTTCGTGATGGCGACCCGCCGCGCCGACCGCCTCGGCTTCGACCTGATCGAACTGCACGCCGCCCACGGCTACCTGCTGCACACATTCCTCTCCCCGCTGTCGAACACGCGCACCGACCAGTACGGTGGCAGCCGCGAGAACCGCTTCCGCCTGCCGCTTGAAATCATGCAGCGCTGCCGCGATGTGTTCACACCAGGCAAGCCGCTCGGCATCCGCGTCTCCGCCACCGACTGGATCGAAGGCGGCATCACATCGGAAGATACCGTCGCCTTCGCACGTGAACTCGAAAAGATCGGCTGCGACTTCATCGACGTCTCGACCGGTGGCCTCGATCTCACGCAGAAGATCACGCTCGGCCCCGGCTATCAGGTACCCTACGCCGAAGCCGTCAAGCGCGCGACCAAACTGCCCACGATGGCCGTCGGTCTCATCACCGATCCCGTCCAAGCCGAAACGATCCTGAAGGAAGGCAAGGCCGACATGATCGCCATTGCCCGCGCTGCTCTCGACGATCCGCATTGGGGATGGCACGCCGCTTACGCACTCGACGCCGAACCGCTCGTGCCCGTGCAGTACATGCGCGCCGGCCTGAAGCTCTGGTCCCCCGCCGTGCGCCACGCGAAAAAGGCATCGTGATCCCACACTCGAAACCGGAAATGCAAAAGGCCGCCCTTCGAGGCGGCCTTCTTCACGTCTTCGATGTTCTGCGAGATCAACCGAGGCGCGCCGGGCGCTGATCGACACCCGCAAGCGTCGCAAGCCCCGTGGCAAACCGCTGCAGCGACCGCTGCACAGCGCGCCAGTGATCGTCGGTGTATTGCGCCTTCGACATGTCGCTGCGGTGATCGATCACCATCTGAAGCTTTTTCTGCCGCGCCTTGTCGAGACGTCCGGCCGCTGCATCCTCGCTGAGTTCCGCTTCCATCTTGTTGACGACGTTGTCGTATGCGAGCCCCGGCGTGAGCAGGATCACCGGCACAGATTGCCGCAGGATCTCCGCCAACGTATTGAGTGCGATGTGGCCATCTGCCGGTCCCGCCGGCAGGCCGGCGAAATTCTGCAGTGCCTCGTCGATACTCGTCTCGATGCTCGACCGCGCCTGCCGCAGGATTCGCCGCAGCTGATCGTCCTGCATCATCACCGCATCGAGCGCACGCTGAAGTGCGGCCGTATCGATCAGCGTCGACTGATCCCTGAGGTACGTTACAAGTTGTGTCTGAAGGTTCATCTCGCGGGCAAAATGCTCCGCGATTTCGTCCTCGAAGTTCCCAGCCGTCGGTACGGGCTCCGGCTCTGCTTTGGAGACCATCTCGGGTTCCGCATTGGGCACGGCGCTGATCGTCGTCGGCGCCGAGGCCCCCGGCCGGTCCCGATGGCTTTCCGAATGATCTGCGGCATGATGCGCGATACGCGGCGTTTCCGGCGTATTGCCTCCGAGCGCCGGTCCGCGGACAGCACCACCCGACACCGCACCAGCCGCCATCGCTTGCGGCGATCCCGACATCATCACCCGGACCCTGAGCCGCGCCAGCGCCTTGTAGAGATCCGAGTGGATCTCATAGCGCACGCTTTCGCCCTTCTCACGCCGGACGGCGCGATGTGATGCTCCGGCATTGAGAACACCCTTGACGAGGCGGCGGTCGCGATCCGCGACCTCCGTCATCACGATCTCGCTCATGAAGCCGTCGTCGGTAGCGTTCATCGGATGAGTGTATCCCATGACGACTTCCGCATTGTACTGCACGTCGGGCATGAGCTCGACCGCGAGCAGCCTCTCGAGCTCGGCGAGCCGCACCTTTTCCGCCACGTCCTCCTGGACGCCCTTGCCGTGCTTCTCGAACGCGCGTGCGCCCGCGATGGCGAGGAACTCGTAAAGCTCCCGCCGCACGAAATACCGCGACGGATCGAGTTCGTCGCGATGCACTGCGTCTATGCTAGCGCCTGCATTGAGGACTTTCCTGACCACGCTCACCGCGTGCGGGTCCAGTTCGGCCATGTGCACCACGGCCGAATATCCCTCCCGGCTGTTGTCCGGGTGCATCGCCTCCGTTGCAATGCGCGCGTTCTCATACCTATGTGGCAACAGCGCATTGTCGACGATGCGCTCGAGCTGTTCGGCACTGCGAGCCTTCGTGGTCGGCACGTCCGACAGCGGCGAACGCACCGCATTCGCACCGAACAGGCCCGACATGAACACGAGACTGTCGATCGCGATGGCAATCGCAAGCGCAAGATAGGCGAGACGGTTGCCGTCCTGGAATGCGTTCCAAGTCACGACGAAGCGGTTCGCCTTGTCGTCGCGATTGAGTTCGGCGAAGTTGATCTTCTGGCGCAGCTCGTCCGTTTCCTTCGACGGCAGGCCGGAGTCCTGCACGCACTTCCGGGCAAAACCGAAGAGGTCGTCGACACTCTTGAACTGGGCGAGCTTATCACCTCCCGCGCAGTTCGCCTGGAACGCCACGACGCCGGCATTGAGAGCGAACACGCGCGAAGCGGCTTCCGCCGCCGTCTTCGGGTCGCAGTCGACACCCTGCACCTTGCCTTTGGTCGCCTCCGTCTGCGCCATAGCCCCATAGAGCTGCGAGCACATCTGCTGCACCTGCCCGAGCAGCTCCGCCTTCGGCGTCTGCCGGAACTCGACGCGTGCCTTCTCGAACATCGGCAGGACGCGCGACGGGTCGAGCTTCGGCCCCTCGTCACCTTGCTTGGCTTCTTCGGCGAGCTTGATCCGCTGTTCGGCCGTCTGCGCTTCACCCCGGAGCTTCGCGATGTCACCGTCGATGAGCGACAGCTCGCGCTCGATCTGCGTCAGCCGCGTATCGACCGTCTGGAAACGCTTTTGTGCATCCCTGAGACGCTCCTCCGCGATCCTGAGCTTGTCGCGCAAACCGGCTTCTTCCGCCTTGCGCTGGCGGAAAATCGGACCTTCTCCGACCTTGCCCGTACCCTCGACGCCGCGCGCCTCAGCCATCGCCTCGACGCGCTTGGCGTCGATTTCCTTGTTGATCGCCTCGACGTCGGATTTCCGCTTGGCGAAATCGTCCGCAAGTCCCGGGCGCTCGCCCTTGAGCCGCGACAGCTCCTCGGTCAGCGACTGCTTTTTCTGCGTGAGACCGGCCTGCCCGCTCTGCGCTGTCGCGATCCGCTCCTGTTGCTGCGCGATATTGCGACGGCGATCCTCCATCTGCGCCTGGAAGTAGCGCTCGACCTCGCCCTGGCTCGCCTGGGCGTTCCGGCCGAGATTGACGAGATGCGCTTCATACGCTTTCCAGCCCTCGGTCTGGAACAACCGCTCACTCTCCGTCACCTGCGACCGCACGATCGTCGCACCGATGTCGTTGACGATGCCCGCAACCTGATTCTGTGCGCGCAACTCCGCCGCTCGCTGCCGTTCGGACTGCGGGAAGATCGTCGAAAAGAGGCTGTCGAAAGAGAAGAACACGCTCGTCGCCATGCAGGCGAGGAACATGACCCAGAGAACGGCCGTCCTGACCATCACGCGCGTCGCGTCGAAATACGATCTGAGAGTTTGCGCGCGCGCAGCGACGATGAGAACACCTGCAAGCAGGATTGCGCCGCCCACATACGCGAAAACACGTGATACGCCCTCGGCATCGAGGCCGCTTCTCGTATAGTGGATGAGACCTGCGACAGCGCTCGTTGCGATGCCCGCGAGAACGAGCACGAGCGCGAGCTTGAGGCCGTTGTCCTCGCCGAATTTGCGATCGGAGATCTTGCCATCGGGTCGCGCCTGCCCCATGCCGGTCGCGAAGCTTTCACCGATCAGCCATGCCACGATCAGCATCACACCCTGGATGCCGAAGGTGATCATCAGCGAGAGGACCGGCTCGCCCGTGAAATTCCGCATGCCGTCCCACGTCGTCCAGCCCGACGCCAGCGACAGCACGAGGCCAGTAGACGCCAGGAGCGCTAGCTGCCAGTTCGAGAAGAACAGTTCTTCGACCACCCGCCCGAGCCGCCGAAGGAACGGCTTGGCAAGCAGCAGCGCGATCACCAGTGCGACGACCGCAACCACGATCGGCATCCGATCGGACGTCAGTCCCAGACTGGACAGAAACGACATGAAATACTCGACGACGGTCATCAACGACCTCCACGTTCCGCCGGCCCGGGAACGATCCCACTCTGCGTCATTTGCCGGATCATTGCGCCTCTGTCACGGCCGTCACGGCGCCAGATGAAGAAGCACTTTTCGCATTTCGCCTGAGAATGCATCCAGAACCACGCCAAAAAAATGACAGCGCGATGCGGCGATCGATTTCGGAAGTTGAAAAGCCGGCGGACAACCGGCACGGCCTGACGGGCGACCCTCCGGTTAGGATCTGTGGCGACGAGCCAGGCGGCAAGTATACCGAGCTTCGTACCCACGCCGGCGCACAGCTTGGGCGGCGCTCTGCGGACCCTGCATCAACCAGCCCCGCCTGCCCCGCTTGTCTAGCCCCCGCGATTGTTCTAGGCAGGCACTGTATCAAGCCCCGCCCGTGGTTCGCCACCGGGCCGCCCAAATCGCTCGGCCGCGAGCGGTTTTGCCGAACGGTATAATGAGAGCCCGACCGCTTCCATGACCTACATCGTCAACGACAAGTGCATTAAGTGCAAGTTCACGGACTGCGTCGAGGTCTGCCCCGTCGATTGCTTCTACGAGGGCGAAAACATGTTGGTCATCCACCCGGACGAATGCATCGACTGCGGCGTCTGCGAGCCGGAGTGCCCGGTCGACGCGATCAAGCCTGATACCGAGCCCGGCCTCGAAAAATGGCTCGAGCTCAATCGCGAGTACGCCGAGAAGTGGCCGAACATCGTGTCCAAGAAGGAACCCCTTCCTGAAGCCGACTCCCATCGCGACGAGGACGGCAAGTTCGAGAAATACTTCTCCGACAAGCCCGGTGACGGGAATTGAACACGGTTAGCAACCATTGATTGCAAAAACCCGTGCCCGGTGAAATCCGGGCAGGGAGACGTGTGTCACTAAAACAGTTGTATGAAACAGGCGGCACAATAGCTGCCGCTCTCTAAACTATTTGAACATTTCCGATCGAATCGGAGCCCTTCAGCGGCTTCAAAATTCATGAATGTTGTGTTATATAAGCCTCATCGTGCACTTCGGTCGGAACTTAATAGGAACACAACGCTCAAATGGTCAGTGTGCTCCTATCGTTCGCGAGGCTTTTGCCGAAAGGATTGCCCGTCGACATGGAGCGTCGGCGGCTCAGCGACCGAAGACAGCTAACTCCGATTGGATCGTCGGAGCACAAATATAGCGGGTAGTTGCGATCGTCACTTCTCGGGGCCTCGGTTTCCGGAAGCGACTTTGCGCGTCCCTGCGTCCGCGATCCTCGGGCGTCGGGAGCGAACCGGAAAGATCCCGGTTACGGGCGGCCGCAAAAGTGCGGACCGGCCGGCAAGACACCGCGGCGTAATTCGCCGCCGGGACGACACCTGAGTTTGGAGTGGTTAGACACTATGGCAACCAAAAGCACAAAGACGACAGCCAGGAAAGAGCCGGCCAGGCCCGCCGCCAAGGCGAGCGCTGTGAAGGCGTCGCCGGTCAAGAAGCCGGCCGTTAAGGCCACTGCGAAGCCAACCCCC